>MHIY01000034.1:27899-42384 GCA_001817755.1 Candidatus Colwellbacteria bacterium RIFCSPLOWO2_01_FULL_48_10 | reverse complement strand
TTTTTCACGGCCGTGAAAAATGGTGATGACTCAATCCGTTGAGAACGTCACCCCATATGGTTAACTGTACGCCCGCTTGACTTACAAGTTTATCTTAAGGTAAACTTAGCCTGTGAATAAAATCGTAGGACTAAAGGAGCTGCGTTCTAATATTGGCGTGTATATATCCGAAGTTGAAAAGGGTAAGTCTTTTGTAATTGTTCGCAAATCAAAACCAGTGTTTAAACTAACGCCTATAGATGACGAGGGAATGTGGGAAACGGTTGCGGATTTCACGAAGATAAAAAGGGGTGGCGTTGATTTTAAGGACATTCTCGCCCGATTATAACTTTCTTCATTAGTTAGATGGACAAAATTGAGAAGGCTTTAACTAAGCTTAATTCGGACGAAAGAGAAAAGATACAACAGATAATTACTTCTATTCTTGCTGGCGACCTAAAAGATCTTGATGTCAAAAAGTTAAAAGGCAGAGATTCTGTTTATAGGGTTAGAAAGGGCAAAGTTAGAATAATTTACTCTCGTAAAGGTAACAATTTCAGACTAATTGCGGCAGAAAGAAGATCAGACAATACATACTAGTCGGTGGTTTCGGGTACAGGCTGCAACGGCGGTCGCGGCGAAGTCCGAGTCTATGCTTGGTAATTCAAATCAACAGGCTGAATAAATTCCTTAGCATTCTTCTTCCCCCAATTCTCACCATCACCATTTTTCACGGCCGTGAAAAATGGTGATGACTCAATCCGTTGAGAACGTCACCCCATATGGTTAACTGTACGTACATACTCTTTACTGAGAGCTTGTTTTCTGCTAAATTAGCATTATGAAATTAAAATTTATCTTAGCTGTTTCGGTTCTCGCATTGATTGCTCTAGGCGCGTTCTTTATGATCTCTTCTAGTCCAGAGACAACCTATGCGGAATATCTTCAGCAGGGCATCGACTATGAATCCTCGGGAGACTTGGATAAAGCTCTTGCGTCTTACGAACAGGCAGCGAAGACTTCGCCGAAAGAGTATGTTCCATATTCCAATATCGGCAGTATTTATAGGAATCAGAAGGACTTTGTAAAAGCAGAGGAATCCTTTAAGAAGGCCTTGGCTATAGATCCGCAAGCGGTTTCTGTGTATCGGAAACTGTATGATTTGTACCGATATGATTTTAGAAAGCATCCTGATTTTATGATGCCCTTTTTTGCCGACATCCTTAAAACAACAAACAACAATTTCGATGTGGTAAAGCTCTACGCCTTTTATCTGGAAGATATCAATGATCCGGAACCAGCGCTTGCCTTATGGAGGGCCTTCCTGGAGGTGGAACCAGATAACCAAGTATATATCGACAAAGTCAAGTTGCTGGAGGCAAAGACAAAGGCCCAGTAGAGGCCATAATTAGCAACTTATCTGGCTAATTCTAAACGGCAATTTAAAATTGCCGTTTAGACTTATGGTCAGAGGCTAAATGCGCTTGTTCAATGATTTGGGTTCGAAGGAAATTTTAAATAAAGAAAATATAAAGACAAGCTAACGTGTTATCCACATCTAATAATTATCGTTCTGAATGGCTTTGCTATAATAAATACATCCGCTAAAGAGCGGTATGAAAAGGTCGATTAAAGAGTTCTCTTATAGATTCAATAAATAAAAAAATAAATTAAGTTTATAAATTAAAACCTCAGAGAATATTATCGGTCGGTTATTTTTTAGGTCTGCTCCCATCGACCGGAGCAAAAAGTTTATGAATTTAATTTCCCTAATCAAAACACAAAATAAAAATGACAATAAAAAATAAAATTGTAAGGTTTCTTGTTCCGGCCGCCACAGTTTTGGCGTTCGGCACAGTCTTTGTTACTCCGGCTTCAGCCGCTTTAACTTTCGGAGCGACATCAGTGACAACTGATGCAGCTTTAACATTCACTACGGTTGCCGCCACCGATACTGTAATAGGCGCAGCGACAACAACTGGCGTTACGACTATCGGCGGCACTGCCCAGACCGGAACTATTACCATAGGTTCTTCATCTGGCACCAATACAGTTGCGATTGGATCAGGAGCTGGCGTAACCACTGTTAACATTGCTGGTGGGACTGCGGCAAACAACGTCAACATTGGCATAGGTGATACTGGTGTAAAAACCATTGCCATCGGTACTGGCGCTGCTGCTAATGTGGTCACCATTGGTTCAGCAACTGGCGCAGCTGCTGTGACGCTTTTGTCTGGTTCAGCGGATGTAACTATTACTTCTACAGATGATTTCATCTGGAACGCAACGGACGACATTACGCTTAACGGAGGTTCTACAGGTTCAATAATTAACCTTGGTACCTCGGCTTTCGCCCATGTTATAAACATCGGCGTGAACGCATTGGGTAACACGGTTAATATTGCCACGGGCGGTACAGTTGCTAACACGGTAAACGTTGGTACTGGCGCCATTGACGCGACCATTACTCTCGGTAACGTCACTGCCGCAACAGCTGTTAACGTAAACACCGGAACAGGCGGAAGTACTATCACCACAACTGGCGCTGGCGACTTTACTGTAGCTTCTGGTGATGATGTAGCCATCAATGGAGCTGGCGCAAGCGCAGCTATCACCATTGGCACAACTGCAGTTGAGCACACGATTACCGTTGGTAACGTAACCAGCGCAACCGCTGTTAACGTAAACACCGGAACAGGCGGAATGCTTGTTACTACCACTGGCGCTGGAGATTTTGCAGTAGCTTCTGGCGACGACGTAACTCTTAACGGTGTTGCAGCATCTGACTACACGGTCGGCGCTGCTACCACAACTGGTACTGTCACGATTGGTGGTACGGCTCAGACAGGAGCTATCGCTATCGGTGACACAGCCGCTTCGGTTGTTACCGAAATTTCTATCGGTGGAGGAAATGGCAATAAGACCGCCATCAACATCGGTGATGGAACAGGCGCAAACGGCATCAACATAGGTACTGGCGGCACGGGCGTAAAAACCATTGCCATCGGTAATGGCGCTGCCGCCAACGTTGTTACCCTTGGTTCTACCAACACCACATCTACCTTGGCTCTTAACGCAGGTGTGGATGACACAACCGGTGGTATAACGATCACTGGAGCGATCAATGGCGCTTCACCTTTGTCTTTTGAGGGCGCAACAGCCAACGGTTTTGAAACCACATTGGCTGTGACAGATGCTACAGCTGACAGGACGGTAACAATCCCAAATAAGACTGGACAAGTTCAGATGGCTTCCGCGGCTAGTGTTATTACCGCTGGTGCCACACCAACTTTGACCGTCGGACTTTCGAACCTCTACACCGACACAATCACAACTGACAACCAGGATCAGACGATCACATTTTCAGCCGGTGGTACAGCTGGAGATATGTTGACGATTATCTTCCAGACTGACTCGGGTGGATCAGGCGATGAAGTTATCACGTTTGAGACAACTCTTGTAAACTCTGTAGGAACATTGACCCTGGCTAACGCTACCGCTCAACGCTACACTGTCACCTTTATAAGTGATGGCACAGTTTGGAATGAAGTGGCTAGAACTGCGATACAGTCTTAATCTAACCTAGTTGTCTATGTCGTAGGTCTTAATCTACTTAAGGTCGAATCTGCGACTCGCCCCGCTCCGATCTAAATCGGAGCGGGGGATAAAACAAAAACATAAATGACAAAAAACAAAATAAAACTAGGCTTAGCGACGATTGGGGCTGTGGTAGCAATGAGTTTTTCGGTTGGCGCGGTATATGCCTCCAACCTTAACTACTCTGCCGATACCAATGTCAATCTTACCGGTAATGGCGCTACTTTGACTATTAAATCTGGCTCTGATGCCACTTCACTAGTTATAAACGCTTCAAGTATTGATGTTGTTGTGCCAGCTGGTACAACTGACAATACATTTACCGTCACATTACCCAACCTAGTGGACTTCAGTCCGGCTAGTGGTTCAGGCGGTTCTGGCAGTACCGCAACTCAATCTTGTAGCGGCACGACCAACACGGCTGTTATTACCACAACGGCTGCATCCGCAGGTACCTATACCATTACTCCTAATGGAGGCGTTTGTAATACCGGTGGAGGCGGAGGTGGCGGGGGTGGTGGTTCGCCCACGCCCACCGACACCACTGCTCCGGTAAGCACATCAATTTCGATCAATGGTGGCGCTTCTGTTGCGAATACTACCGCGGTTACCCTAACTCTGGGAGCCGTTGATTCGTCCGGCGTATCAAGCATGATGATCGCAAATGATTCGGCTTTCACTGGCGCGACATTCGAGACATACGCGACGACCAAAGCATGGACATTAACTTCCGGCAACGGCGCAAAAATTGTTTACGCGAAGTTTAAGGATTCAGTCGGGAACATTTCTGCGGCAGTGTCGGATTCAATTAACCTAGACATTTCTGCTGTGGTAACCCCGGTTACTCCTGTTTCTCCAACCAAGGCTGAACAGATAGCCACTCTTCAGGCCCAGATTAACGCCTTGGTTGCGAAGATCAATGCCGCCCAAGCTGGCCAATCCGGCCAAGTCCCCAAGGGCATCCTCACCAAAGCTTTGAACATCGGAGCCAAAGGCAATGAGGTTACGGTTCTCCAAAACTTCCTCAAAGCCCAAGGAGCAGATATCTATCCGGAAGGATTGGCAACCGGCTACTTCGGTTCTCTGACTAAAAAAGCCATTCAACGTTTCCAGCTTAAATATGGCATTGTGGCCAAAGCCGGCGACCCGGGTTATGGCACTCTTGGCCCAAAGACTAGAGCCAAAATCAACGAGCTAAATAAGTAGCACAAACGACCTACGGTACTTGAGATTTACTACGACAAGCGAGAGAGCCAAATGAACGAAGATTCATTTGGGCCGAGCGAAGTCGGAGAAAGGCGAATGACGCGCCTTTACTGGGGTTTGCAAAAACCGCCCATATGGGCGGTTTTTGCGTAATGAGATTTCCATTATCCCGACTAGCGAGGAGTGAAATGAATAGCAGAACGGGGTAAATACCCCGCGCCTTGGCGCGAGAGTGCGCGAGCCTGAGCGAGTCCCAACAAATACCGCGGGGCTTGTCCCGAGGAACCTTTATTCCGACAAGCGAGAGAGTCAAATGGAAATGTGTTCATTTACATTTGGACCGACCTACCTCGCCGGCCCGCTTCGCCGAATCGAGGCGAGCAAGGCCGAGCGATGTCGGAACAAGGGTCGAACACCTTTATTTTTTCTTCATGTCCGTTGTTTATACTTTAATAGTAGTCATTGGCCGACAGTCGAGTTATGCACTCTTGTCGATCAGTCCATTTGCTATAATAGAAACCATATTGGCATTTTAGTCGGTGCCATAAAATAAACCCAATAAAATGGAGAAAATTATTTCTTCCTCGTTCCGTTTGCTTATAAACCGGTCGATCATCTTCGTGACAGTTCTCGCTGTCATTTTTTCGTCTTTGGGGTCGTCGGCATTTTTGCCGCTCGCGCGGGCTACGGTTACTCCGACCGTAACGAGCTTGATTACCCAGGCTACCACTGCAAAAGCCAGTAGTACCCCAAGAGCGGCTCTCAAGGTTGTTATTGCAGTCGATGCCGCGGAAACTCTGACATCATTGCGAGTTACCGCAACTGACAGCGCGGCAACGTCGTTTAACCCGTCTACTGATTTGGCGGCCCTCGCGACTGATGCTACTTCCGGTATCGCTATCTATAACGATGCGGGTGCAACCGCTGGTTCATTTGATGCTACTGATGCCGTGGTGACACTTTCATCCGCCTCTGCTTTTTCAAGTGGTTCAACAACTCTTACCTTAGCAAGCGCCGGAGCAGCAGGAACTTATTACATAGTTTTCCGCACGGCTTCAGCGACTGTGAACGGTCACTCTTTTGTCATCACAATGCCGACCAACGGCATTGACATGAATGCTAACGATCCGACTCTTGGCGTGGCAGTTGTGACGAGCGCCATAGCCGTTGACACTGTTGCCCCGACGGTAGACATCAACATGACCGGCCCGCAGAACAACTCGACCAATGTTCCGGTAAGCATGTTTATCCACGTGGGCCTTTCAGAGAATCTTGATCAATCAACACTTACATATGGTCCTTCCGGGAACGTTAACTTAACTCAAAATAGCAATAACGTCGCTGCTTCTATCCGTCCTTTTCCGAATGGATTCGATGTAATTACCTCGCTTCCTCCTACTTATACCGCGAGCTCTTCTTTTGCCAAAGCGGCCAGCACTTCCTCGGCCTTCTATTTCATGCAGGGTTCAAATCCGATAGTGCCGCAGGGCTCATACACAACTCCGGTAACTGGGGATGTAGTTTTTTTCCAGAACCAATCGTTTCCGCCCGAAGTCGGGGTCGTTACTAATGCCACCCTTACTTCAGGAACCTTCGCTGTAAATGATTTCAACTTATTTGGCGGCCAACAGCTTATAAAATTCGGCACGGTTGCTGCCACCGGACTTCAAGGCGCGAGTACGGCTCTTGTGGTTGGTGATATAGTGGTGGCGAACGTTTCTGCGAACCCGACCGGTGTTAAATATAATTGGCACTTGGTGACTGCAGGTAACAATGTTAATGATGCTAACTTGCGCCTTGATGGCGCCGCCGCGGCTCCAACTTTCGTGACAAGTCCGAGTTCCCGTGTTTCTAGGATCACTCCGACCGACACCTCTGCGGTAAACAGTTCAAGCCAAGTTGTTGGCACAGGAGGCAGTGGCATCAACCTTGCTGTGGGCGACTTACTCTTTGCGAATATAACGGCCAATGCCGACAATCTTAACTCTTATGCTTGGCATCTTGTCACAGCCGCGCAGAACTTTACAACCGACACAGCGGCCACAACTCTACGGCTTGATAGCAACGCAACGGCTCCAACTTTTGCTGTAAGCTCACAGATCTCACAGCTTGCGACAGCCGCGACTGGCGCCGTAACTGAAAGCGCTACTGTATTTTCTGCCGGCAATATTGCTTTTGCAAAGACAACGGCGAACGCTTCGAGCAACGGTGTCTATAACTTCCACTTGGTTTCTAGCGGAGCAACTGGCGCAAATAGCACAAGTCTTCGTTTTGACAATTCCTCCGCCGATCTTTTGCCTTCCACAACATACATATTGACGACTGGCACTGGCGTTAAGGATTCTGCCGGTAACCCGCTTGCTTCAGCATCTACTTTAACCTTTACCACCGGCGGAAACAGTGGAACAAACAATACGCCTCCTTCGGTTCAGACAACCACGCCACAGCCCGGCAGTCAGACCTTCCCGATAGGCGCAAACATCTCTTTGCAGTTCTCTGTTGCGATGTCAGAGTCCGGGGCTGGGTCAGTCACTTCCGCAACGAACGTAGGATTGTTCCTGAATACTAACGGTAATCCATCCGGATCAGCGATAGGTAGCGCTTTGTCATATGCTTCAGCTACCAACACACTGACTATAAATCCGACCGCTGATCTTACTGCAAGCACTGATTATGTCGTGACTGTTGCTTCGACTACCACTTCCTCGACTGGCGCGGCTGTTATGGGTTTCCGGCTTTATTTCAGGACTGCTTCCGGTGCCGCTGACACTATAAAACCGACAATAACCGGAGTTTTCCCAGGAGTGAACGCGTCTAGCGTTGCGCTTCCGGTGAGCGACATCTCTATCGGTTTTTCAGAAGATATTGATGGTAGTACATTCACGGCAACTAATGTAGTTCTTCGGAATGTTACCGACAGCACTGATGTTGCTGGAAACATCACATACAACCCTCAACAGCGCGCTGCTCACTTCTCCCCGACAGCTGCCTTGATTGCAAGTAAGACCTATAGAGTGACGATCGGAACAGGTAGTATCGGAACGACCGTTAAAGATATTTCCGGAAACGGTCTCCGAGGCAACGGTGGTGTAGATAATGCAGTAACAGCGGCGGATGCCTTATCAAGCTATGCTTACACATTTGGCACCTCGGCCACAGCCGATACGGTTGATCCGACAGTTCAGTTCGCGAATGCGGACAATTTCAATGTTGCCATCACTTTTTCCGAGGGCATGAAATCCGGCGGGGGACCTTCGGCGGCGGACAATATTACGAACTACACGCTCGAAAGCCCGGTTGGAACAACCATTTCTTTAGGAGGTAAGGCCGTTACCTATGATGGGCCAACGATGACTGCTAAAATCTCCGGTTTATCTCTCCAAAACGGAGTTACATTTAAATTAACAGCATCAAATGTTTTACAGGACTTATCTGGCCGTAGTATGTCGGCATCAGCTAACAATACTACTCAGGGTACGGTAGCTAACTCTTCACAAACTGGCGGACAGCTTGGCCCAGGAAGCGGTCAACAACAGACTGGAGGCCAGATGGGAATGACTCCGATCCGCGTTTCTCCGATGACCAGAGCCGCTGGCGCAACCTCTAATTACATGGTTGAAATGCCAGTCACAACAACAATTCCCGTAGACGGTTCCATTGTGCTTACTTTCCCAACAGGATTCGACGTAACCAGCGCTAATAAAATGACCGCTGGCACGGAAAGCCCATCAAACGGGGACATCAATGGCCCTGGCGCTGGCGCGGTGACGATAGGCACAGTTGCGGTGAACGTGAGTGCGAGGACGGTGACGGTTCCAATTGCGGGCGCGGCCACAGGTGCGAACACCTTTCTGCGGTTTGATTTGAAGGGCATCAAAAACTCTACCGTTCCGAATAGTTCCGGTTATACAGTAGACATAAAAACCAAGAATGATACTGGAACAATTTTAGAGACGCTAACTTCCGGTGATTTCTTCTTGGGCCAAGCCGGTACAAGAACTGTTACCGTAACAGTTTTTAACGACAATGGCGCAAATCCTGGCGGTGGTGGAGTGGCTAATGACAACATTAAAAATGGTTCTGAGGCCGATGTGGATAACGTAACCGTTTTTCTATTTAGTCCTGCTTCTGGTGGACAAAATGGCGTTACTTCAAGCGGTCAGGTGCAGTTCACAAGCATTGCGGATGGCGATTATCAGCTTGGTCTTGATCCGGGCAGTGTCGCCGCGGCAGGGAACTTTATCTTCAATTCTATGCCCCAACCGGTCAATGTTGCCGGCAACGTTTCTAAACCATATGGCCTCACTGCTGCTCCTCGACTCATATCAGGCACAATTACGGTCCTGCTGCTACCAAAATGGATGTCTTCGCTTCAAGTCAGAATGGATTTGTGAAGAAGACAGTTACAACAAACAGCACCGCCGTTACGGTTAGTGGCACTGAATATGGAGGTAGCGTTGCATATTCATTGCCGGCTCTCAACAATACGACTTATCAAGTAGGAGTTGGCCCATCTATACCAGCCAGCTTCCATCAACCGGGGTCTCCACCGCCACCACAGCCGACCTTCACTTTCATGCCGGCGCCCCCGACTGAGGTTCAGATTGTTACGGACAACCTTACCCAAAACTTTACTTTAGTAGCGGCTGGTAAGACGATTGCTGGTACAGTCAAGGATTCTGCCGGTACTGGCATAAACGGAGCGCAGGTTTTTGCCCGCCCTAGCCAAAGCTCAACAACCGGCACTTCTTCTGGAGCCGGTGTTGGTGCGCAAACTGATACTCAAGGAGCGTTTACTCTTAACGTCCCCCCTGGTGTCTATTTGGTAGGTGTATTTAAGCCAGGCATGCCTCCGACTCAAGATCAGCAAATCACTGTTCCGTCATCTGGCGCCAACACCCCGGCAACCCTTGCTTTCGTGCTAGATGCTAGCACATCATCGCTTACCATAAGCGGTACAGTTACCGATGATTCTGGTAACGCAATCCCTTATGCTGGTGTGGGTGGCAGAAAAGTAGTCTCTACTTCTGACACAACGCCGGTTGGAGGAGATTCTGGAAACTTCGTGGGTGGTCCAACTGATGCCAACGGTGCTTACACCCTCTATATTTCGGCTGGCACATGGGTGCTTGAATCATTTGCTCCCGGTTTTGGCCGACTTGGGACAAAGACTGTTACCGTTTCTACGACGAGCTTAACGGGCCAGGATTTCTCTGCTCAAACATTAGCTACAGGTACGATTAAAGGTCAGGCGACTAAAGCCACCGTTGCTCAACAGGGTGTTATGGTTCGCGCTGAGGGGTCTAATGGCGGCAATATGGCTGTAACGGATGCAAGCGGTAATTATGCCTTGAAAGTTCCAGCCGGCACTTACGCTATTACATGTTATTTCCCGGGAGTAGGAGAGAGCGCGCCAGTCACGGGCGTTACAGTTACGGCTAGCACAGACACAACTGGCAAAGATTGTTCGCTAACTGCGCCAATAACAATCACGGTTAATTTAACTGATGGCACAAATCCGATAACTGGAGGGTTCGTGGATGTTAGGGCTTCAAATGGCCGTGGCAACAGCATGGGCACATACACCACGTCTGGCGCAAATGCTGTTTACACAGTTTTGGTCCCTGCGGGTACGTATGTAGTGCGCGCCGGTCACCCATCTTACGGCATGATTGGTACAACTGCTTCTGCTGCCTATTCAGCCAATACAACAATCACTTACACCGCATCTGTTGGAGCAACTTTTGCCGTAACAGGAACCGTAACCGGTGACGGCACGGCTCTAGCAAATTCTTGGGTTTCGATCAATGGAACCCCGACCGGACAAACAAACATTATAAACCTTGGAGGACTGACTAACTCTAGCGGCGCATTCTCAATCTCTGTACCGAATGGTATCTATAGAGTCCGCGCTGACAAGCCAGGATATAAGTCACCTGTTGGCGGGGCGGTTACGGTTAATGGCGTAACGGTTTCAGCTGGAACGATCGCACTTACCACAGCATCTCTTACCATAACCGGTACCGTGGTTCTGAATTCGGCTGGAGTTTCCAATGCTTTTGTTGACGCGACCGATGGGAATGGTGGGTTCGCTGTCGCGCAAACCGATTCAACCGGCGCTTACAGTCTGCCGGTATCAAACGGAACGTGGACAGTTCGTGCGGGAAGTATTGGCTACGAAAGTTCAGCAATTACCGTGACGATAAGTGGCTCAAATTCGGCTAATAACACTCTAACGCTTACTGCCATCTCCGGATTTACGATCAGGCCCGAGAAGCAGGAAACCATAACCCCAACTTCCGGTGGCTTCTTCACTAATACCGACATCGGTGCTAATTTCAAGATGAACATTCCAGCAAATGCATTAGGCACTTCCTCTAACGCCTCAACAATTAAAACGCAGACGAACACCTCTTTGCCTAACCCGCCGACTGGCACGATCTTAAGCAAAAACGCCGTCTCAATTAGCGCTACTGATTCGTCTGGTGCGCCAATCAAGACGCTGAATGACTCGGTTACGATAACCATTCCTTATACCGAAGCAGATCTTCCTACGGGTACGGCAGAGTCCAGTTTAGTAATCGGTGTTTGGAATGCAACGACCAATAACTACGATACGTTATCAACGACAGTCGACATTACTGCCGACACATTGACTGCGATCGTAGATCACTTCTCTGACTTCGCTCCGCTCGTGGCTAGTGGTGGGGCTCCGGCAATTCCATCTGGCTTCCAAGTTACCAGCAACGGCGGAGATTACATCGCTCTATCGTGGACGGCGGTGACTGGTGCAACCAGCTACGACATTTATCGTTCAGCTACCTCTGGCGGAACATTTACCAGGGTCGGCAATGAACCGACGGTTTCTGGCGAATCAACCAATACCTACATCAACGTTGGATTGGACTCTTCTACCACCTATTACTATAAGATTACTTCGCTTAATCTCTCGGGCGAATCAGCATCTTCTAGTGCAATATCAGGAGCAACAACAAGCAGAAGCAGCGGTTCTGGTGTTTCGATTTCATCGCCTGTCATCGTTCCAGCCTCAACTCCGCCGCCAACTCCTGTAGTAATCCCGCCTTCCTCAACCACTCCGACCGCTGCAGAACTCCAAGCCAAGATCGATGCTCTGAGGAAAGCCATCGAAGGCACAACTGTGGGCCAATCCGGCCAAGTCCCCAAGGGCATCCTCACCAAAGCCCTAAACATCGGAGCCAAAGGCAATGAGGTTACGGTTCTCCAAAACTTCCTCAAAGCCCAGGGCGTAGACATCTACCCCGAAGGCTCAGTCACCGGCTACTTCGGCCCAGCCACCAAGCGTGCCATCCAGAAGTTCCAGGAGAAGCACGGCATCGCGAAACCCGGAGAGGTCGGGTACGGCATCCTGGGTCCCAAGACGCGAGCCAAGGTGAATGAGTTGTCCGGAACGGTGACGACAACGACAACTACTACCACCCCGGCTGGTGAAACCACGACTGTGACTACCACCACAACCTTCAAGCTTGACCTGGCTCTAGGCAGCCAGAATGCGAGCGTAACCGCTCTCCAAAACTTCCTCAAAGCCCAGGGCGTAGACATCTACCCCGAAGGTTCAGTCACCGGCTACTTCGGCCCAGCCACAACCCGAGCCATCCAGAGATTCCAAGTCAAATATGGAATTGCGAATGAAGGCGAAGCTGGCTACGGCAACTTCGGCCCCAAGACCAGGGCGAAGGCCAATCAACTTTCTGGACAATAGAGATTGGTACTGAGTGTGCCGAACGTACTGATGAGTTGAATAAGTAGTCTTGGGTTTCTCAATCCAAGGATCCCCCGCAGATTGCGGGGGATTTTGTTTGAACTCGCAAATGCCCTTGACAGGATAGCTTAAATCTGGTATTATTTGCGTTGTTAATTACTGATTCACCCAATAAAACGTTATACTAATATGATAACAATGAATATGAGGAAATATATGGCTATTAGGGCCGTTTTAACTGTGCTGATGCTTTTCGGCGGTTTTGGCGTCCATGCGGCGCAAGCGGTTGTTACCGTAAGCGGTACAGGCGTTACCAGTGATGCTGGACTATCTCTGACCGGCGCTACAGCGTCGGCTATTTCAATCGGCGCAACCTCGACGACCGGGGCAATAGCCATAGGCTCGACCACCTCCCAGAACGTGTCCATTACCGACAATAACTGGAGTATAACTTCTTCCGGCGTGGCGAGTTTCGTTTCTTTGATATTGAACGGCGCCTCTTATGCTTTTCCTGCGGTTCAAGGCGTAGCCGGAACTGTTTTGCAGAACGATGGCTTGGGCGGCCTTTCGTGGGTTTCTGTTTCGGGAACCGGCGACATGCTTCTCTCCGGCGTTCAGACTGTAACTGGTACAAAAACATTCAGCTCGGGCAAATTTCTTCTGGGTGGTTCGACCAGCGGTGCGATAACGATTAATGCTCCGGCAGTCGCCGGATCGGGCACGGTAACTCTGCCAGCCTCTGGTAATCTTCTTAGCGATGCGACTGCGGTTACCGTTCCCCAGGGTGGAACTGGTTCATCGAGCACTGCTGGCGCGCGGACCAACCTCGGCGCGGCCGCGTCCGGCGCCAATTCGGACATCACGTCTCTTACCGGCCTTACAACTGCGCTTTCCATTCCTCAGGGTGGAACCGGCGCGACCAGCGCATCGGCGGCTTTTAACGCTTTTTCACCAACCACGACTTTAGGCGATTTAGTCTATAACAATGGAACCGGAAATGTGCGCTTGCCTGGCAACACGACCATTGGAAAGCAATTCTTGTCTCAGATCGGAACCGGGGCGATCTCAGCGGCACCGGCTTGGGCCGGTATCTCGACCGCAGATATTTCCGGTCTCGGCACGATGGCTACTCAGGATGCTTCGAACGTTAACATCACCGGTGGGACTTTGAGCAATGTTACCATCAGTGGTGGAAGTATCACTGGCGGGACAGCTGTCGGCGTTGCCAGTGGCGGCACTGGCGCCACATCATTTACCGCCTTCGCGCCGATCTTTGGCGGCACGACTGCAACCAGCGCTCTCCAGAGTGGCGCGGTTGGAACGGTTGGCCAGGTTTTGACCTCAAACGGTGCGGGAGCGCTTCCGACTTTCCAGACACTTTCTTCGGGCGGTACGGTAACTTCGGTTTCGGTTGTGACTGCTAACGGCGTTTCCGGATCCGTTGCCACCTCGACAACCACTCCGGCAATCACTTTGAGTCTTGGAGCAGTCACTCCGACCTCGGTGGCCGCGAGTGGCACCGTAACTGGTTCCAACTTGTCCGGCACAAATACTGGCGACCAAACATCGGTTTCTGGCAACGCTGGAACGGCCACCGCTTTGCAAACCGCGAGAACTATCAATGGCGTTTCATTCGACGGAACCGGCAATATCACTGTTGCTTCAGCCGCCGGAACGCTTACCGGAACCACGCTCAACTCGACAGTCGTGAGTTCATCGCTCACCGGTGTCGGCACGATCACGAGTGGTACTTGGGGCGCGACCACTATCGCGGTAAACAAGGGAGGCACAGGCCAGACGTCTTATATTGATGGTCAGCTTTTGATCGGTAATTCGACTGGCAACACACTTACTAAAGCTACGATTACCGCGGGCACGGGAATTTCGATAACAAACGGCAATGGCTCAATCACGATCGATGCGACCGGCTCAGGCGCTCCAACTGACGCGACCTATATTACC
>MHIY01000034.1:19854-27880 GCA_001817755.1 Candidatus Colwellbacteria bacterium RIFCSPLOWO2_01_FULL_48_10 | reverse complement strand
GGCGTGGGAACAATCACAAGCGGCGTTTGGAATGGCACGGCGATAGATGTCGCCCGCGGCGGAACCGGATTAGCAACTCTAACTGCGAATGGAGTTATTCTTGGCAATGGAATTTCTTCACCCACGTTTGTTACTCCCGGCACATCTGGAAACGTTTTGACATCAAATGGGACGACCTGGGTCTCGCAGGCTTTGGCTGGTACGGGCATCACTTCCTTGAATGGTCTCACGGGCGCGACACAGACTTTTGTGAATGATACTAATGTAACCATAGTTTCATCCGGTACTGATCACACGCTTGGCTGGTCTGGTATTCTTTCGTCTGCAAGAGGCGGGACTGGTATTTCCGCCGCTGGTTCTGCGGGTAATTACCTGAGATCCAATGGAACGGGTTTTGTATCTAGCACTATTACCAAAAACCAATTAGAACCGGCGGATAAGTCGTCGACGACAAGTACAACTGGAGTTATGTTGGGTTTGGCGGGTTCGATAACTCCTGCGAATAGCGGGCAAGTCCTCATCATCATTTCAGGCGATATGGATAATAGCGGCGCTGGTAATGGCACTCAGGTAAGGATCAGGTATGGAACTGGCACTGCCCCTGCTAATGGAGCAGCTTTGACCGGAACAACTGCCGGAACGTTACAAAAATATGTAAATGGCGATGCTACCGGTATCGGCGTTACTTTCATTCCAGGAAGAGTTCCATTTTCGGTCAATGCGATTGTGCCGAATCTAGCTATTACTACTGCTTATTGGGTAGACCTTGAATTTGGAGCAATAACGGGCGGAACTGCAAGAGTTAGGGACGTAAGCATGTCAATTGTCGAATTGTAAAAACCATTTATGATGGCGGCAAACAAAAAAATATTAAGCATTTCAGTTGCTGTCCTTACAGCCCTTCAAGTCGGGCTGTTTGGCTTTGTGGCGGAGGCTGGGCAGGCGGGCTACTCGTCCGACACTAATGTTGCCCTGACCAGCCAGACGCTCACGATCGTTGCCGGCTCGTCGGCGGATTCGGTTGCGACCGGCTCGACCACGGTAATTGTCTCGATCACTTCGCCAGACACGCTTACCATCCGTTCCGCGAACAAGTTTGAGTTGAACAATAACGCAAGCATCGCCTACACCTGCGGCTCAAGCTTTTCTGAATTAGTTGTTTCGGGCACAAGGACAGTTGTAATCACTCCTTCGATGACTGTTTGTGGTTCTTCTTCGGGTGGCGGTTCATCGGGAGGTGGTGGCGGAGGCGGTGGGGGAGGAGGTTCTTCGCCTCCGTCATCTACGCCTATTGATCCAGTTTCACCAGCTTCATCTACTTCTCCCGCATCTTGTATCGTGAAGGGGGACATCAGCGGAGACTGCAAGGTAACGCTTACCGATTTCTCGATTGCCGCCTTCTGGTACCGTAAGCCGATAACCAATGCGCTTGTTCAGGAGCGCGAAAAAACTATTTTAAACAACGACGGCAAGATTAATTTGGTGGATTTCTCGATCATGGCGTTCTATTATACGAAGTAACAAATACATGCTTAAAAACACTTTGCGGAAGACCGCTCAATTTATTTTCGCTGCCAGCCTCTTTATTTCGTTTGTCCAAACCGCGCAAGCGGCCAGTCTTTTCATTTTTCCGGCTTCCGGTTCTTTCCACACGACCATTAAGGCTACCGTTTTTGTTTCCAGTCCGAACGAATCCGTAAATTCTTTTTCCGCCACCATTACCTTTCCCAAAGACAAACTGAATGCGGTTTCCATCTCGAAAGATGGTTCAGTCGCCAACTTTTTCCCTAAGGAACCGGCTTTCTCGAACCAGAACGGAACGGTTACCTTTGAGGGCGTCAATCTGGGCTCTGGTTTCCAGGGGACTACTGGGAAGCTCATCGAGATAACCTTTACCGTGAAGTCGCTCGGAGCAGCGGCGCTCGCTTTTTCTGAAAGTCAGATACTTGCAAACGATGGAAGCGGTACAGATGTAACAAAACCCGGTGTTGGCGCTTCATATACGCTGGCGGTCGCTCCGAAGCCGGTGGTAAACACTCCGGTTTCCGTTCCCAAAACCGAGACGGCGGAAGATAAAAGCGACTTTGTCCAGGAGCTTGGGCCTGCCGTACCTGCCGACATAAAACCGATTCCCACCTCCAGCGAGATATTCAAAAGTTTTATATGGAATGGCGTTTTGGCGGTTTTCTTGTTGGCAATCGTTTTCGTCCCCGGCATGATGGCCGAGAAGTTCCTGACTCTGCCAGTTACTAAAGTGTTCATCTACGGCGGTTCATTTTTTATCCTCGGCATAATCCTAGGTTCCATACTGTCCGACGCCCTGTCATGGTGGAAGCTGGCTTTTGGCATACCAGCTATTTTGGGAATAGGCTATTTCTGGTCGGCGTTCAGGAATAAGCCTGCGGTTTCTGTTCCTGCGCTCCCAAGCTCAGAAAAGGCGCCTGAATCTATTCTTCCCGTTGTTGCGCCCACCGCTTCGCCGTCCGAGCCAGTTCTGACCCAATCACCCGAGTCCGTTAAGAACGAACTGCCCGTAATGCCAGATAATTCGTCCGCGAACCCGATAGCAGCGCCAACCGAGCCTAAACCGCCCGTTTTCTAGATGGAGTTGTGATATAATCTAACCATGAATAGAGTCATGAAAGAGCTAATTTCCGAGGAAAATAGGAATTTTAAATTCAAAATTGGGCATAGCCTCGCTTCCAGTTTGGCTGGCTTCATCGCCGGAACCATCTTTGCGACCATAATCTGGGGCATCGTGGTCAATTTCCTTCTCCAGCGCTAGCTAAATCGCCAACGCGGTGTACATGCAAGAGAACCATCCTAGGTTCTCTCCTGTCCTTATCTAGCTGCCTTTTCTCGTGCATCGACCCATGCGCGACCTCAACAACTTCCCGATCGGGAAGTTGTTGAGGCTGAGATGAGTAATCGAGCTTATCGAAGTTTTCTGATATTACCGCTCTTGTTTACGGTAATTATTTCTATAAAATTTTCCAACCGCAACTTTTTAATATCGTCTAAGAATTCGGGCGGTATCTTCGATTTTCCGATCCAAACGCTTTTCTGCATCATGATGAACCCGAGGTTGGACAAGGTGTTCCTCAGCCATCTTCTCGCAAAGCTCAATTTTTCAGGTATATCAAACATTACTATTTTTATGATTGAGCTCTCTTGGTTTTTGTAAGTCTGCGGGGTCATTCTGGTGCGGATTATTTTTTTCAGCTCGTCTAATTTCATTAATCCCGAGCCGGTTATCTTCCACTTTTGATCTACCACTTCAAAGTATCCGCTTTTCTTGAGCCTCGCAACTGCGGCATATATTTTCTGCCTTTCCAATGCAAGCGCTTCTCTCTCGTCAACACGCTTATCCAAGTTTCTGGTTAATTTGCCGTACGAAGCTCCATAACCAGATTCTAAAAAAGCTGTAACTATATCTACCGTAAGTTCAGCCCCGCTCTTAACCGCTTCCAATAACTTTATTGTCAGCTCCCCGTGTTTATATTTCATGTCACAATTATACCTCAACAATTGTCCGATCGGACAATTGTTGAGGTCGATGTACGGAACGACCGGCTGGGAGTCTTTAGATTTTATTTATGATAATTTCATTGAGCCTAAGTATGATAAATTTCATGACGGAAAAAGAGTTTAAGAGGAAAGCCCAGCTGGCTTTGAATATTTTTACAGCTGTGTGGGCGGTTTTTTTGGTGATTGGGATGCTCCGGCATTGGTAAGTTAGCGCTCGGATAGAGGCTAGGAGCGTGGTCTGACAAAAGTCTTGTTGCCGAGAAAACAGTGCGCCGACGAAACTATTCAGTTTTCAAGGCATTTTTTCCAAACGGCAAACGGCAATGGACAATTGCCGTTTGTTTGAACTTATTTTTATAGAAATTTTATCTCTCATCTGAGATAATGCTGTAAAATAATTCAAGGTAAACACGAAACAAAAGAGGAGGCCCACAACGGCCCCCTTATATTTTTTAAATTTATGGATGCCCCCGTCAAAAGAATTTTCATAATAACCCTCATTATTATCAGGCAGATCATTTTGGGTTTGCTGATTTCTGTTTTGTTACTAGCCTTGCCGGCTGCTGGTCTTAAACTGTTGAACGAAATATATCCTAATTCGATGGTTGCGATACTTACCGCCGGTCCGACTACGTGGCTAGATGGTTTGTTTATGCTGTTCAACGTTCTCTGGTTCCCGGCGTTTTTGGCGGTTTGGATATTTAGGCATTCGGCCAGATTGCAAAAGATGGGCGTAAAGAACAAGCCTGCTGTTTGGTCGGCTGGGATAGTTTTGCCGATGGTATTCTACGCTATCGTATTTGTTTCTCCGTCATCCTTGCTCCAGCTTTTAAAGCCCATAATTGTTACGCCGTTTGTTTTCTACATCCCGCTTTTCATAGCTATGCTGACCATCCCAGCGTATTTGGTTTTCCGCAGCGTTATTTGGCCGCGGAATGTGGTTCAGCCAGCCGAACCGGTTGTGATAAATGAGTTCCATCGGCGGGTTTCAAGGGTTCTCTCGATCGTTATTATCGTTGGAATCGCTATTTATCTCGTATCGCTTCTGATTGGTTCGCTGGGCAAGTTTAGTAAGGCGGATACCGAGACCCAGGTGGCGAAGATCCATGCGACTAGGCTGATGCTCGATGATGTCCTCGGCGTGAATCTGCCGCCGGACCCGGGTGTCGAAGCCGACAAGACGATCCAGGGGATAGACGCTAACAAAAATGGCATCCGGGACGACGTGGAGCTCGCCATTTTTAAAGCGTATCCGAATTCGGCCAAAACCCGTGCGGTTCTTTTACAGTACGCGCTGGCTTTGCAGACAGAATTCAATCAGCCAAGTGTAAACACAGAGATTGTCATTGCGGCGGTGCAAGAAGAAGATAGGGCATATATTTGCGTGGGAGATATCTTGTCCAGAGAAGACTCAGATAAATATTTTAGAGAGGTAGATGTGCTTCGGGCTTTCGTTAAGAATTTGCAACTCAATACCCCAGAGAGGAAAAGTCTTAGAACATCTTTTTATAAACAGATTGGGAGCTACAACTCTCTGGATAGAAAGTGCGACATCGATTATTCAAGATTGCCTGATTAAGAACCTATGTCATTTTTCCCGAGGGTATTAAAGTTGTTTGTGGGCTTAACGTTGATAATATCATCTTCATCACTAGTGAAGGCTGAAAGTCATTACTGTTCTAGTAGTGGCTATACAGTTATTACTATAAATGGTGTTTTCACGAACGAAGAAGGTGCCGCTGATAATAAGCGATTATTAGACGATCGTTTAGTTGATATCTATGATGACGAGGACGTTAAAGTCGACTATATCCACAACCCCTCCCGCTTGTCTGGCCTCAATGATCTATGGGATTCGACCATTCAGAAAGTCATGGATGATGTGGCGGTCGAGGATTATGATCTGATCGAGATATTGAGAGACGCGAGCGAAAAGATAAGAACCCAGAAGGTTCTTTTGGTTTCGCACTCGCAGGGGAATTTTTATGCTAATAGTTTCTATGACGTGGTGACCGGCGGATCCGGCGGCATCCCATCGGAGTCAATCGGCATCTATGGAGTCGCTTCTCCCGCCGGGCGGGTTGCGGGTGACGGTATGTGGATCACTTCCGAGACCGACAAGATCATTGCTGGGGCGGTGGCGAAGTTCCCGCTCAAAGAAATAATGCCGCCGAACACGCGCATCGAATTGCAAGAAGGCGATGATTTCCTGGGGCATAATTTTTCCGGAGTGTATCTTAAATATGAAGGGCGAAGAATTGTTGATGAGATTAAAAACTCTCTTGGTAAATTAAGCGCGGATGTAAATTTAAACACGAACAGGAGATGCATCAATTCGCCGGAGATAACCCTTAGACACGAATTTATCGGAGCGGCCATGGATGGGGCGAACCTTGTTGTGGCTCCGATCGTCAAGACGACCATGCTTACGGCGACCAGTTTTTATAACGTGTCTGCGGCAACCATTGCGGTTACTGATAAGGCTGCCGTTGCTGCTGCGAGCGGTATTAAGACTGCCTATCAAGCTACGGCAACGCTTGTCGCCTCTGTGGCGGAAGCGGTTAACGACATCGATGGATTGATAATGGGCGCCTTGTCCAAATCACTGGACCGTTCTACTTTGCTCGCCAGCTTAACCCTATTTGTAGCGGGCTCAACGGATAAGAACGGCACCGAGGCTGATGTTGTACAGCCACAGACGCAGACTGAAACGGAAAACACAGAGAACAGCGATTCAACTTTGTTAGCTGTTGTGCCAGCTCAAGAAATTTCCCAGGCCGACTTGATTGTCCTCAAGCATCAGCTCGATGAGTTGCAAGCGCAGATAGACGCATTCAAGCTTAGGCTGGCCGAAGAAGCTAGGGCGGCAGAAGTGGTAGCAGCACAAGCAAGTGTTGCCGTTGCGAGTTTGCCTACTCCAGTTGTTTATGTGGGAGGTGGGGGATCTTCGGGCGGCGCGGGCGACAGTTATGCTATTAACACAGACTCATCGCAATCGGCTCCTATTGTAGCCAGCGCGCCGGTTACTATTGAATCGTCGGGAAACGAGGGAGGTGGCGAAAACAATCAAAATGAACCTACCGCAGAATCGCCGGCCGGAGAATTGGTCGCCGAGGACACGCAAGCAGAAGAATCGATGTCCGAAGAACAGTCAGGAGATGCCGAAGAAGGCAGCGAGCCAGTTAGCGAGTCCGCTGGTGGGCATTTAGTGATCAGCGAAATACAGTCCGGCGGGGTGAACAACGGCGATGAATTTATAGAGATATACAATCCCAGTTCCGTGGATGTCGCGCTTTCTGGCTGGTCTATCCAATATGTCGGCGGCACAGCGGCTGCTATTGAGGCGGTGAATGTGACGATCAAAAATTTTTCTTCGGATGATATTGTCCGCGCCAAGAGTTTTTTCCTTATCGCGCGCGGGCTAAATGACGCTGAGGGTGATTATCAAGCCAGATTGGATTTCTGTCGCGCGGATGCCGCTTGCATTTCTGCTCCTGAAACAGACGGCTACCTGGGCCAAACCAATCCCGATCTTTTCCATCGAACATTCCAATTATCAGGCACGGCAAACGGCGGGAATATCTTTCTGGTGAATGGCACCGAAGCGATCACCGTGCTTGATGATCCGTCGATCGTGGATAGCGTTTCTTATGGCGATCCAGAGTTGGCCGGCGTTACCAAAGCCCTGCGGCCGGGAGACAATCAGAGTATCGAGAGAAAGGCCATGTTGAACGGAACATGTGTTTTACCTTTTCTCGAAGGGGAGCTGTTGGGGAACGGTTGTGACACCGGCGACAACGTCAACAATTTCGTTTTGAATGTCTCGCCTGGTCCGCAGAATTCTTTAAGCGCGGCCGAACCAGTTGAACCTGACGCGGTACCGCTAGAAGAGACTGAGCCTGTCGAAGTACTCCCGCCGGTGCAGAATTTCAGTCTGTCATATGATCAAGCCAAGCTCGAACTGGTTTTCTCGTGGGACCTTTTTGCGGATCCGGCTGATGCTGAGGCGGTCGTGACGCATAAGATAAAAAACACGATGACGGGGGAGCAGGTTTTTGAAACAACTTCTGTCACAACATTCCGCAAGAGAATTTTTGAGGTTGGCCGAAACTACGTTTATTCGATAACCGCTTTAGATGCGTCGGGTACCGAGCTTGCCTCATCCGAGAAAACGCTTGCAGTTGGTAGCTTTATCAATGACGTTTCGTTTTACAGCGGTGATCATTTCCGCCTTGACCGCACGACTCGCATCGACAACCTGGTCGAGTTTTCATTCGATGACTATCCATTTCTACCGATGGATTTGGTGTTGAACGGCGGAGGCACAGGCGCAAGCGCGAATTATAAAGTGGCTGTTTTTTATCTTAACAAAGACGCTCCACAGCACGAGTTTCTTTTCACTAGCCATCCGCAGGACGAGGATTTGAATGACGTCTTGCGGCTTGAATATGAAACCTGCGCTGGCGGTAACGGTTACAACTCTTCGCTCCTTTTGCCG
>MHIY01000034.1:16609-19843 GCA_001817755.1 Candidatus Colwellbacteria bacterium RIFCSPLOWO2_01_FULL_48_10 | reverse complement strand
TTATTGCAATGTGAACGGCGGGTTTGGCAACGGATCGATGAAATATCCCACATATCTTGCTGATGTAGACAATCATCTGCTTTTGCCGGTTAAGAGAGGCGTCAGTGCAGATGGATTTTCTACAAGCGACTACTTTACGGTTGCGTTCTACGGTTTCTACAGAAACTATCCATGGGGGTTCTCGGTCGAGAACGGCGGAGCCAATAATTTTAAACTGCTTGCGGTCGACAAGATGCATTATGGTTTTCAAGACGGCATGCCGGAACACTCCGCGCCCGCCGCCATTTCCGGCCTGAATTTTTCTTTTGATCCGGTAAAGATGCTTCTCACGGCTAGTCTCGATGTTCCGCGCGATGCTGATTCTCTGGACCAGCTTTTGAGATACGAAGTGAGCTACGACAATGGCTTGACCTGGTCCGCGACACAGCCTTCTTTCAGGCTCCTAGTTGAGCCGAATGCGACTTATCCATTTCAGGTTAGGGTTAAAGATGACTTCGGCATCCTCTCAGATGTCTGGAGCGGATCATATACCGTGCCGGATGTTGCATCGCCGCCTTTTGGCATTCCAAATCTTCGATGGGGGAATATCGAGGGGACGCTATCCATAAGCTTTGATTATTTTTCGTATCCCTTCATGCCCGATGACGGCAGTTCGTATAACGCGATGGTTTTTTATCTTAATCGCCTGCCGCCCCTCGCTTACGCTTTCAATGCGGTTGAAGATTCTTCATATTCCCAAGTGGGAGTCGCCTATCAGTCTTGTTCTGATTCGGCCATATTCGACCGCTGGAAATTGATACTAGCTAGATATGATTTATCACCTTGTCCGACTTGGAGCGGAGCAGTGCTCACTTCCGCTCTCTATCCAACGCCGAGCTCTGCTCCTGGGAATATAACTCTGCCGATTCGGAAGCTTTATAATGTCGATAAATCCATTGGGGATCTTTCGTCTGACGATTACATAACAATCGGTTTTTATAGAATCGACGGCATTGGGGTTTATAACCAAGGCAACATGGGCCAAGTTGCTCACGACACTCACCATTACCATTTTGTACCGTAAGTATTTTTTGCGGTGGCATTTCACTCAACCAATTTCCGACATGCCCGTTCTGCGGTGGGAAGAAGGGTTGGAAATTGGTTGAGTGAAATTGAATGCAGGAAAGAGTTAGCAAATGGGCCGACATTAATGTTTAACCGTTACCTCAACAACTTCCCGATCGGGAAGTTGTTGAGGTCAGTCATGAGTTATTAGTTGGAGAATTGATTGGTGCATGATGGCGAAGGGACTCAAGATTGCCCATGATCGCGGTTTGCGATAAGATTATCGCATTGACATGAAGGATGCGGTCATAAAAGGGCTGATACAGAAGGAGATTAAACGCCAGAACGAGACGCTCGGCATGATTCCGTCGGAAAATTTTACTTCGCTCGACGTAATGGAGGCGGTTGGATCGCCGTTAACTAATAAATATTCCGAGGGGTATCCGGGCAAGCGTTATTATCCGGGGAATGAGTTTTGTGACGCCATCGAAAATTTGGCCATCAAGCGCGGATTGAAAGTTTTTGGATTAGATCCGAATGAGTGGGGATTAAATGTTCAGCCGCATTCCGGCTCTCCGGCGAACATAGAAATCTATAACGCGCTTATTGAGCCGGGCGACACTATTCTAGGCATGAAGCTTGCCGCCGGCGGACACCTGACGCATGGGCATAAAATTTCTATTACCGGTCGAGTGTGGAATTCGGTCCAATATGGAGTGGATAAAAACGGCCTGATAGATTTCCAAGAGGTGCTGAAATTGGCCCAAGAACATAAGCCTAAAATTATTATTTCCGGTTTCAGCGCGTATCCGCGTTTGGTGGACTGGAAGCGTTTTAATGAAATCGCTAAGCTAGTAGGCGCTTACCATATGGTTGATATGTCTCACACTGCCGGGCTGATTGCCGGAAAGGCTCACCCTTCGCCTTTTCCTTATGCCGACGTAGTAATGACCACAACGCATAAAACCATGCGCGGTCCGCGGGGAGCGATCATTTTTGCTCGCAAGAACAAGTCGGTTACAAAAACGGTTAACGGCAAAGAAATTACCAACACGCTTGCCGAGCTTATTGATAAATCTGTTTTTCCCGGCGCCCAGGGCGGCCCGCACAACAATGTTACCGCTGGCATTGCGGTGATGTTTTACGAGGCCATGACGCCGGCGTTCAAGAAATATGCGGCGCAGGTGGTCAAAAATTGTGGAACGCTGGCTTTTTGCCTCAAAGAACTTGGATTTCAGCTTGTTTCCGGCGGTACCGACAGCCATTTGTTGCTTGCCGACGTGCGGCCGCTGGGCGTTGACGGTATGACAGCCCAAAATCTCTTGGAATCAGTGGGTATAATCGCCAACCGGAACAGCGTTCCCGGCGACCCATCGCCATTCAAACCATCTGGGGTTAGGTTTGGCACGCCGTCACTCACGACGCGCGGCATGAAGGAAAAAGAGATGAAATTGATAGCCCGATTTATTTACGGAGCAGTAAAAGGCGAGAAAGGGGTGAAAGAAAAAGTATTAAAATTGTGCAAAAAGTTTCCGGCGACTAAATTTTTGAAAAAATAACCGTATTTATTTAATGATCACTAAACTCGCCAGAAGTTTTCGTGCGGCATTCAACGGGTTTAAGGATGTGCTAGTGTTTGAGCACACGTTTCGCGTGATGTGCGTCGTAGGCGTTCTTGTTATCGCGGCGATGTTCTATTTCCCGACAACTAGGCTGGAGAAAGCTGTGCTCTTGGTTGCTGTGTTCATGGTGCTGGTGTTAGAGCTGGTGAACTCAGTTGTGGAGCGGATAATGGATTTCGTGCACAAAGAACACCACCCAGAGGTGGGGGAGATAAAAGACCTTATGGCCTCGATTTCTCTTATTGTTTGCTGTGCCGCTGTCGCGATAGGCCTTACGATTTTCTGGCCGTACATAGCGTCTTTTATACTCTGAACTATGGAACTCTCCATTCAGGTGGACATTCGTAGGAGCACGACATGAAATTCTGCTGAATTTCTGTCTCGCCCTCGTACCGCCGCACTGCGGGAGACTCCTCCGAATGCCGCCATTCATAGAGCTTCGTAATTCAGAGCTGTATGTAAATACAAAACAACCTGGCGCTTGGCGCCAGGTTGTTTTTTGACATGCTGTTTTAGTTATTCCGGCTCGGCCGAGATGGCGGTCGTGGCAGCTGCGGTCGTTTTTTTC
>MHIY01000034.1:9330-16556 GCA_001817755.1 Candidatus Colwellbacteria bacterium RIFCSPLOWO2_01_FULL_48_10 | reverse complement strand
CGCCTTCGCCAAAAATTATGTCGAATTCGGCTACTTTGAATGGCGCTGCAACCTTGTTTTTTACTACCTTGGCTTTCACGCGGTTGCCGACGATATCCTCGCCCCTTTTGACCTGAGCGATGCGGCGGACGTCTATGCGGACGGACGAGAAAAACTTGAGCGCGCGTCCGCCGGGGGTGGTTTCGGGATTGCCGAACATTATACCGATCTTCTCGCGGAGCTGGTTTATAAAAATTATCATCGTGCCGGACTTCGCCGTGATGGCGGTGAGCTTGCGAAGGGCTTGAGACATCATTCTGGCCTGTAAACCCATAAACTGCGCGCCCATTTCGCCCTCGATCTCGGCGCGCGGCGTCAGTGCTGCGACGGAATCCACCACTACGACGCTTAGGGCGGCAGACTTAACCAGGCTTTCAAGGATATTTAATGCTTCTTCGCCGCTGTCAGGTTGAGATATCAAGAGATCGTTGATATTTACGCCAATTTTGGCGGCGTATTCGGGGTCCATGGCGTGTTCGGCATCGATGAATGCCGCCCGCCCGCCTTGTTTTTGGGCCTGGGCCACGACGTTCAAGGCTAATGTTGTCTTACCGCTAGCTTCGGGTCCGAATATCTCGATTATCCTGCCGCGCGGGAGTCCGCCCACACCGAGTGCCGCATCGAGCGAAAACGAGCCGCTCGGCACGACGGAAACATCCACCTTGCGGATTTCGCCGAGCTTCATCACTGCTTCGTCGCCGAATTTTTCGCGCAGAGATGCGAGTAATGTATCCAAAACGTCCTTACCTCCTTTTTCTTCTTTCTTTTTAACCATGTGTGATTTATTAATTGTTACGAACGTACAGATTATACTAGTGACTGTGAATTGTCTCAAATCCCAAACGATTACTGTTACTAAAATGTCCAATGTTTCCCGATCTGGCTATCCGGGATCCCGACCTTACGGGTCGGGACAAACAGACCCAATGTCCAACGAATTCGATCATCTTTTGACACTTGAGTTTGGTCATTTGTAATTTATTGTTGATAGTATATCTGCCTCACTATCGTCCTCTCCCGGCCGAGGAATCGCCTAATCTTGAATTCGAGCTTGTTCAAGCCTGGCTCCAACACTATTTCCTTTTCGAAATGGCCGATGTCGTCAGTATAAACTATTTCGTCGTTCAGAGTGAGCCGGTCGCCGGGCTTTACGTTCCCCGTGATCGCGATAAGTTCGCTGGAGGAGGTTGAGGGAATCACCGCTTCCAGCCCGGTGATGCCGAATATGTCGTCAAAGCGGAAAAACAAGAATGAAGCAATCAAGATTACGATGGCGAGCCCCGTCATCCATCCGCTTTGGATGGTTAATTTGCGGAAGCGGTTTTCAGGCAATTTGTCGCCCTTGCCGGACGTCGCTGCAGCCGCAGACTCTTTGTATACTCTTAGTATTTCGTCGGGGTCGGTTTTGAGCGCTCCAGCAATCTTCTGGAGATAGCCTCGCACATATGGCTCGGACGGCAGTTTACTGAATTCTGCGTTCTTAAGACTGTTGATGAAACGCAGAGGAATGTTGGTTAGCGAGGCGAGTTTTTCTGGTCCCACCCCCTGGGATTCCATTAGCTCATTCAAAGCCTTGGTTATGACTGTTTGTTCATTCATTGTCTATGAATACTTCTCTTGGTTTGGCGCCGTCGCCGGGGCCGATAACGCCTTTTTCTTCCATTATATCAAGCAGACGGGCGGCTCTGGCGTAGCCGACCTTCAGTCGGCGCTGGAGGAGTGATGCCGAGGCTTTTTTTGATGCCCGTACGATCTCTACCGCTTCGTTGAGAAGTTCGTCATCGTCGTCGGAAAAATCGGCCTCCGATATTTTTTTCTCCAGCGTCTCGGCTATTTCACCCACCATCCCACCGCTTTCCGCCCCAGCCGGATTTTCTTTATTGATAAATTCTATGACCTTCTCGACTTCATCGCTCCCCATGTATGCGCCCTGTATCCTCTTGGGCTTCGAGAGCTCGGTCGAGGTAAAGAGCATGTCGCCTCCGCCCAATAGCTTCTCCGCTCCGCTCATGTCGAGGATGGTGCGTGAGTCAATCTGACTTGCGACTTGGAGCGCAATTCTCGAACTGATGTTGGCCTTAATTAGGCCAGTGATGACCTCAACAGAGGGGCGTTGGGTGGAAAGGACGACGTGGATGCCGGTGGCGCGGGCCATTTGCGCCAGGCGCACGATCGAGTTTTCCACCTCGCGGCCGTAGGTCATCATCAGGTCGGCGAGCTCGTCTATGACTATCACTATGTAGGGCATTATGCCTTCTTTGCGGCCCTGGCCGGTCAGGCCGTCGTTGTATCCTAGGATGTCGCGTTTGCCGGCGTTTAGCAACACGCCGTAACGACGGTCCATTTCTTCAATCGCGAATCGCAAAGCGGCGACCGCTTTCTTACCCCCGGTTATTACGGGAGCCATAAGGTGGGGGATACCCTCGTAGACCGAAAGTTCGACGCGCTTGGGGTCGATAAGAATCATCCGCATCGTTTCCGGCGAATTTTTATAGAGCAGAGATACGAGAAGCGTGTGGATCATTATGGATTTGCCGCTGCCGGTCGTGCCCGCGATCATCAAGTGCGGCATTTTGGCGAGGTTCGCGAAAACCGGTTCACCGCCGACGTCGCGCCCGAGGGCAAATGTTAGGTACGGCGCGCTGGCGAAGTCCGAGTAGCCCAAGAGGTTGCCTAGGCGGACGATGGTTGCGGTCTTGTTGGGTATTTCGATGCCTACGAGCGCCTTGCCAGGGATGGGTGCTTCGATGCGGATGGGATGCGCGGCCAAGGCGAGCGACAGATCTTGATTTAGGGCCACGATGCGCGAAAGCTTGACTCCCTCGGCGGGCTTCATGGTGTACCTCGTAACCTTAGGGCCTATGGTTATCTCGCCCATTTCGACCGCGATGCCGAAACTTTCGAGCGTACGCTTTATTATATTTGCGTTGCCCCTCAGGTCGCCCACGGTCGGCTTGTCGTTGGAGGTTTTTAGGAGCGCAATTGGCGGGGGAACGTAGTTTTTCCAGCTAGCGGTGACCGATTGAACCTTCAGCGGTTTAACTTCTTTCGGTTTTTCGGTTTTTGCAGTTTCCTCTTTTTTCGCGTTAGTTTCTTTTTCGGCCGTTTCCATTTCTTTCTGGGTTACTTCTTCCCCGCCGATAAGTATCTTGGTGCCGTCTTCGGCCGGTTCGGGCGGGATGGCCGGAGTAAATCGAGGCTTCTTGTCTTTTCCGTTTTTATCGGCTACGTCCTGATCTTCTGCGTTGAAATTGAATTTTAACGGCGAGTTTAGCGCGATCATTACCGAGACCACCATGAGTGTAAGATTGAAGATGATGCCCGCGTAATAGCCGAAAAGGATATCGAAACTGCCGAGCACTTTGCCGATAAGCCCGCCGTTGTCGGGGGAGACGATCTCGACGATGCCCAGCGCGCAGAATACGAAAAGCCCGGAGCCGAGCATGGTGAGCCCGATAAGTTTTTTATGCTCGCCGATGAGAAATACGAGGCTGACGAGCAGAAGAACGACCGGGATGAGGAAGTAGCCGCCGCCAAAAAGCTTGCCGAGGACGTTGAAGATGACCCGGCCGATGGGGCCGGCTTTCTGGAATCCAGAAAGAAGGAGGATTATGGAGAGGCCAACGAGAAGCACGGCGACCGCGCTGTTTTTGGTCTCGGACTTAAGGACGGGGAGGTTCTCTTTTTTATTTCGTTTGGACTTTCTGGACATGCGAAGTATGGGCTTATTATACGTGCCGCGGCCCGTTTTTTCCATGTGTCGTACAGTTAACCAATATGGGGGACTTTCTTTCGGATAGAGGTGACAAAGGGCAGTCATCCCGACGACAATGATGATATGGCAAACACAAAGGCAACAATCGGCATATCCGGCGAAATAAAATAGAAGTAAAGGTATCCCTGGGGCAAGCCCCAGGGCATTGGTGGTATTGTCCGCCAGTGGCGGACAATACTAGAGCGCGGCAAGCCGCGCGGCATTTACCTTTCTCCGCCGTCGCTCGGCCGGAATATCCCTGGCTCACGCCGGGATATTCCGCTCTCTCGCTAGTCGTAGTAAAACTACCGCTTTCTTTAATGAAAGCGCCGTGCCGTTACAGCAAAATCGTTTCGTTTATCAGAGATATGATTCAGTAAACACCACGCTTTCATTAAAGAAAGCGTTTGGGGATGCCCAGAGAGAGCTTGTTTAGGCTGCTTCATTAGGTCTCAAAAATTTTTCAAAAAGGGATGCAAAAAGGGATGCAAAAAGGTTGAAGCGCCAGGACGGGGGTACCGTACTGGCGCTGGGGTGAGCAATGGTTAGCTTTGCTCGGAGCTTGGAGAAGATGGGGGTTCGGTTGTGGACTGGAGATGACCGCAGATGAGGCACCCAGTGAGCCAGCTGCAGGTGATGGCTCCACTCACGTAACCAATGGCGTAGCTTGGCCCATTAACCTTTTCATTCATCAGCAGTAAGGCCAGCATGCCTAGCATCCAGATGCCGATCGCGATCCCGAGGCCCATTAGCAATGTCTTCGTGTTGTAGTTCATTTTGTTGTCCTCGGTGATTCTTAAGGTGCAAGTGTTCGGTTGGTTCGCCTGCACCCTTACCGTGCAACCATTTTAACACAGAAGCTATAGATATGTCAATAGCTGCGCAAAAAGACCCCCATGAAACCTCGATTCCCGACGTTAATTGCAAATATCTACCTTTTCAAACTAGCCGCAATGAATGCTTTAAATAATGGATGCGGGTTTAGCGGGCGAGATTTTAGTTCCGGATGAAACTGAGTGCCGAGGAAGAATGGATGGATATTGCGCGGCAGTTCGAGTATTTCCATAAGGCGGCGGTCTTTTGAAGCGCCGGAAAATATGAGGCCTTTTTTCTCCAGACGGTGAATGTATTCCGGGTTCATTTCAAAGCGGTGCCGGTGGCGTTCGTGAATTAGTTCGTTTCGGTAGGCTGAGCGGGCGATGGTGTGGGGCGAAAGGTGCGCTGGGTATGAGCCGAGGCGCATGGTGCCGCCATAGTCTTTCTCGGCCATCTTTTTCTTTTGTTCGGGGAGAATGTCGATGACGGGATATTTGGTTTTTGGGTTCACTTCGGTCGTGTTTGCGCCTTTGAGGCCTGCAACGTGCCGGGCGAACTCGACGGCGGAGAGTTGCATACCGTAGCACAGGCCGAAAAGTGGGATTTTTTTAATGCGGCAGTATTTTATGGCTGCGATCTTGCCCTCTACGCCGCGCTCGCCGAACCCGCCGGGAATTATTATTCCGCCGAACCCGCCGAGTTTTTTTAAATACTTCGCCGCGTTTTTGCCTTCGAACTCCTCCGAGTTAAGCCACTCTATCTGCGGCGCGGCGCCCAGGGCGTAGGCCGCGTGTTTTACGGCTTCGATGACCGAGATATACGAGTCCGCCAGGACGAAGCTGCCGGTTGAGAAATATTTACCGACGATGCCTATTTTGACTTTTTGTTTCGCGGTCCGGATCCGTTTGACCAAGGCATTCCATTCTTTAGACTTATCTTTTCGCGACCTCAGGCCAAGGGTTTTCAATATTATTTTGTCGACACCCTCCCGCCGGAAATTGTCGGGGATCTCATAGATGGATTCGACATTTGGCGCGGAGATGACATTCGCCTCCGGCACGCTACAGTTGAAAGATATTTTCTCTTTGCGTTTGCGATCGATGGCGGATGAGGCGCGGGCGAGGATCATGTCCGGATGGAGCCCGGCGGCGTTAAGGGAGCGGACGGCGTATTGGGTCGGCTTGGTTTTAAGTTCGCCGTCCGCGCCCATCGACGGCAGGAAGCTTACGAGCGTCAAAAACACCGAGCCCGGATGCTTGAGCTTAAGGATCCTGACGGCTTCCAGGAAAAGTATGTTCTGATATTCGCCGACCGTGCCGCCGATCTCGGTTATCACGATGTCGGCTTTGTTTTTCGCGGCGGCGCGATTGAGGCGGGAAATTATCTCAAGCGGTATGTGGGGCACCACCTCGACGCACTTGCCGCCGTATTCTAGGTTGCGTTCTTTTTCGATGACGTGTTTATAAATGCTGCCAGTTGTCATGTAGTTTGCGCTCGTGAGGTCGCGGTTGAGGAAGCGCTCGTAGTTGCCCATGTCCTGATCGCATTCCATGCCGTCGTCGAGCACGAAGACCTCGCCGTGCTCGGTGGGGTTCATGGTGCCGGCATCAACGTTAATGTAAGGATCGATCTTGATGGAGGTAATCTCGAACCCGTGCGATTGGAGGATCTGGCCGATCGAGGCTGCGGCAATGCCTTTGCCGACGCCGGACATTACACCCCCGACAACAAAGATGTATTTCGTCTTTTTAGCCATGTTTATGAATAATCTAGCATACCCGCAACGCTTTTAAAAATCATAGACTTGGATACTCTAACGTATAAAGGTTGGAATCGGGTTTTATTCATTTACTCAACCAACTTTCGATCGGAAGTTGGTTGAGTAAATGAGTGGTTTCGGTTTCCGTCCGCTGGCGCAGTTGAATGGCCCTTACCCGGAACTTTTAATTTATGTTCCTGATATGCTATTCTCACGTGGTCATGCCTATCGAAAACCCATCCGAACCTCATCCGGACGCTCCTCGGATTCCGCTAACGCCGGAAGAAGAGCAGCGCGAGCTTGATATTTTTGTTTTGGGCCTACCGGAAAACGCCACTCCCGAAGAGATCAGAGCTGCAAAAAGAAAGCTGAATCGCGGGGCCGAGGCTGCCTAAACTGACATGAACAGCATTATTCAAGAGGTTACAATAGAGGTTGCCCAGCAGCGCGGGTTTAGGAACCCGTCGGGACGTGAGTTTTCGGCGCGCGAAGTGGCCGAAGAGATCATCGCCTTCATGAAAGAAGACCAGCAAAAGGAATACAAGGTTACCATCGGCACGGATTCCCTGGTTTATCGCGACAAACAGGCGGACTTTATAACTGCTATTGTCGTCCACCGTATCGGGAATGGCGGCCGTTATTTCTGGAAGCGCGCAAAGCTCGGCGAGTTTCACACGCTCCGCGACCGCATCTACCAGGAGGTGATGTTCTCGCTCGACATATCGAAGGAGGTGCTCGGTTACCTCAAGATGCCGGAAGCGCCAGCCTTTGCCTTCGAGATCCATGTGGACGTGGGCGACAACGGCGATACTAAGACTTTGATACAGGAGATGACCGGCATGATCCGTGCGATGAACT
>MHIY01000034.1:0-9312 GCA_001817755.1 Candidatus Colwellbacteria bacterium RIFCSPLOWO2_01_FULL_48_10 | reverse complement strand
CGAATCTGACCCGAATGTTCCGAAGGGATCATTCGATAATTCGGACGTATTCGTAGGTTCGGATCGCGTTTGATTGATGCGTCATTACCAATTACACTATTGTTCATGCAAAAAGATCGCCTGGTTATTGATATTGAGACTAAAAACAGTTTCGCCGATGTGGGCGGGCAGGACAAGGTGCGTAATCTAGACTGCTCGCTTATCGGCGTTTATTCGTACAACGAGAACAGGTTTTTGAGCGTTCGCGAGGGGCATTTTGACGAACTTGCGGCGATGCTTCGCGAGGCCGGGTGCATTGTTGGCTTCAGCATCAACCGCTTCGATATTCCGGTGATGGAAAAGTATTACGACTTTGATCTTTTCGCGATACCGCGCATCGACCTTTTGGAAGAAATCGAGAATCGATTGGGACGCAGGGTGAGTCTGGATTTGCTGGCCAGAGAGAACTTGAAGATAGGGAAGACTGGACACGGACTGGATGCGATAAAATATTACGCCGCGGGCGACTGGGAGGCCCTAGAAAAATATTGTCTGCAAGATGTTCTTATAACGCGCGATCTCTATGATCTCGCGATGAAGCAAAAGTATCTGATGGTTCCGGATAAGTGGGGAGCGCCAAGGAAAGTGGAGCTTATTCTTAAAGAGCCTGTGATGGAAAAAGCACCGAACACTTTGTTTTAGCCGCCAGCAAACAGCGGAAGCGAATCGAAGGTCACTGACCAATTCGCGCGAATTGGCGAATGGTGGAAGTAACCAAAGGCCACATTCCTTCCAAAGGTGGGCAGGCGTGTGAATTGGTCAGTATGATCTGCGGCCCCCTTGATATCCTTGCACGGTTGTTCGTGCTTATGATAAGCTTTCGGGGCCTGTTGGATAACTTTCTCGCCGTCGGTTCATGCCGAAAGGCGTGTTTCTTCTGCAGGACAGTTCTTTCCACTGGGCAGGATGTGACCCCCACGAAAGCCAAGCGAATGTTGCTGGTTCTCGCGGCGACTTTGGTGGTGTTGCTGGCAACGACGTCAGCAAGCGCAACCATGGTTACCACGAGCACCAGCCCGACGACGCACGGAGATGGATTCGACGAAGTCCGGACGCGGGACACCAACGATGATCGCCACGGCGACCATCGTGATGCCGCCGACATCGCGACAACTGTCGCTGGTCCTCCTCACGATGGGGACATGACCGGCGCGATTGACGCGACCACCGCAGCGGCTCTCAGCCCGGTTGTCGATGTCAGCTATACGACGTACTACACAGCGATGCCCGCCGGTCCGCCCGACCTCCAGCAGATGGTTGGACAGGCCGATGCCAAGCCTACGACTGGCCCAATGACTGGCCCACCCTACGCTTCTGGGACCATCGCAGTCACCGTTTTCGTCGTTTTGGCCGCGGTGGTGATCGCGGTCTTGGCTGGACACCGCCGTCCGCCAGTCCTCTCGTTGCCCGGCACCGGACACCGTGTGTCACAGAGCGTCCACGGTACGTGAACGAGAGAAATCCTACTCCTTTTCCTCTTTTCCCAGTTTCCATTTCCACAAAGAGGCTCCATACCCCGAGTCATTGCTATGAGAAGCTCTGATCTCGGGGCTTTTCTTTTTCGGGCAGTAGAAATTTGATAAAATCGAATTTAACTGACCCGACTGGTGCCAGGGTAGAAGTTTTAACTGTTTAGTTTCTCATCTATACTAACCACTAGTCGCTATGAACCGTATTTATCTTGACTATGCCTCAGCCACCCCGCTTGACCCGCGCGTGGCCTCCGCGATGGAGCCATATTTGCGCGCTAAATTTGGCAACCCATCGTCGCTCCATCGCGAGGGGCAGGAAGCGATGGCGGCGCTCGACAAGTCGCGCGAGACGGTTATGAACTTGATCGGTGCAAAGTTCAATGAGGTTATTTTTACATCTTCGGCGACGGAAGCGAACAATCTCGCTTTACGAGGAACCGTAAAGCAAATTAAAAATTTAAAAATCAAAAATCAAAATGACAAATCAAAATTTAAAGATTTTAAACCTAGAATTATAGTTTCAGCCATAGAACACGAATCGATTTTGGAAACCGCGGCTGATTTGGAAAGAGATGGGGTTGAAGTTGTGCGTGTGCCGGTTGATAGGAGGGGTCTCGTGGACCTGGAAAAGTTTAAGAAGGCTTTGAACGAGAACACGATACTGGTTTCGATAATGTATGCGAATAACGAGACTGGCGTTGTTCAGAACATCTCTGAAATTTCTAAAATTATTAGAAATTTCAGAAATTCCAAATCTCAAATTCCAAATAACAAACAAATCTCAAATTCCAATGACAAAAACCAGAAAAACGGCTTGAGATTTGGCGCTTGGGATTTGGTTATTAACAAGGGTTATCCGTTATTCCATACCGATGCCGTCCAGGCTTTCCAATATTTGGATTGCAATGTGGATGCGCTCGGGGTGGATCTCATGACCCTTTCCTCGCAGAAGATATATGGGCCGAAGGGAGCCGGAGCGCTCTACGTGAGAAATCTCAAATCTCAAATTCCAAATAACAAACAAATCTCAAATTCTAATAATAAAAAGAATTCAAATTTGGATTTGGAGCTTGGAGCTTGGGATTTATCATCGGTAAAACCGATGATGACCGGTGGCGGGCAGGAGTTCGAACTTCGGAGCGGGACGGAAAACATTCCGGCAATCGTGGGCTTTGCGAAAGCCGCTGAACTGCTCTCTAATTCACGCGAATTAGAGAGCAGGAGGGTTGGCAAGTTGCGTGATTATCTTTGGGCAAAGATAAAGAAGTCTGTTCCGGCCGTAAGATTGAACGGGGATGCGGCTAAGAGATTGCCGAACAACCTTAATGTTTATTTCCCAGGTACCTCGGCCGAGGAGATGCTTATCAGGCTGGATATGGATGGCGTTGCCATATCGGCCGGTTCGGCCTGTGCGGCGCGGTCACTGGAACCTTCGCACGTCCTTATGGCGATGGGCTTCAATGAAGAAAGGGCAAAAGGGAGCGTGCGTTTTACGCTGGGTCGAAGCACAACAAAAATAGAAATAGATAAGCTCATCAAGATATTGCGAAGGAGATAGTTAAATTAGTTGATAGCGATTGGCTAATAGACATCGGCTCATTCGTGCGAATGAGCCGATGTAAGGAACTTTATCTTGATGTTCGACAACCGGGGAACCAGGGCTTAGAATTATGTGTAATATAAAAATAATATGAGTAAATTATTAATAATCTCTGTGTTCGGTTTGCTCGCGCTCGCTGTCGGATTTGCCCAAGCGTCTATATTATCCACTAACCCCGTCTCCACAATCGACACCACTCTGCCTACAGGCATAGACCACCCTGGTATACCCAACCTTCACGGCGAATTCACTCTTCCCGGCACAGTCCGCGACACAGCCAAACACTTTTCAATAACCGACAGCGAATATCTAAATATTTCCATAGACAGCTCGGAAATCATTGAGGCCCAGATTGAATCTGTTCCCCACATGATTCTTATCCACCTCGAACCCTCCATTACCGCAATATCCAGCCAAATCACCATCAAGAACCTTGAGCCCAACACCACCCATTGGTGGCACCAAGACACTCACAGAAGCTCAACCCCCTTTACCACCGACCTAACCGGCTCATACACCTATACTCAAGATCTCACCGAACGCCACCTGGTATTCATCAAACCCGAACCCAGCACTAAATACATCACCGACAACGCCACAGGAGGGGATTGCACAACCATCGGCACTTGGAACTCATCAACCAAAACCTGCACTCTCACAACAAATCTGACCGAGACAATTCAGATAGGTGCAAGTGGAATAACGATTGATGGTGCGAATCACACTATAACTGGCAGTTATACTGGCTACGGAATTTTTGTTAACGGTTATAACAATGAAACAATAAAGAATATTGATATAAGTAGGTTTTCATATGGAATTTATCTTAACAATTCTAATAATAGCAGCATAACTAACATTAATATACATAATGGTATAGGAATTCAAATCTATAACTGTTCTAACTGTACTCTTAGTAATAATACCGTATCAAACAGCGGACCCGGAATCAGATTGGATTACTCAAATAGTAATTACCTTGCAAATAACAGTGCGACTTCTGGTAACTGGGGAATATTCCTATATTCATCAAATAGCAATACGTTAACAAGCAACACTGCTTCGAATAATTACGGATATGGGATTGTCCTGAATTCTTCCATTAACAACACACTTAATTACAATTCGACTCAAGATAATAGAGAAAGAGACATTTGGACTGATAACTGTAACAATATAATTGTTAATACTACTGGTTCTGGCAATAGACCGATCAAATACTTTAATGGTGTGGTAAATTTAAGCAATGAAACTCTGTCACAATTAATACTATGCAATGCCGATGGGTCAAATATAAGTAATATTACAATTGAAGGCTCTTCAACATGGAAGAATAATGGCTTGTACTTACTTTACACAGACAACTCTACGATTTCGAATGTAAATTCATCAAACAATTACAATGGAATTAAACTTATTTATTCCAACGGAAACACCATTATAAGCAGTACGGCCAATCTCAATAGTGCTTATGGAATTAGTCTTGATACTTTTAATCACAACAGTACTCTTATTGATAATACCGCTAATTCAAACAATTACTCTGGGATTTTTATATATAATTCAAATAACAACACACTTACAGGCAACATAACATCAAACAATAATACTTCAAACACCGGTTCGGGTGGAGTAGAGCTCGCATATTCTAATAATAACACCGTTACAAATAACACTATCTCAAACAATAACGGAAATGGTGTGGGGCTTAGGATTACCAATGCAAGTAATAATCAAATCTATAATAATAATTTCATAAATAATTCGACACAAGTTTATATAGTTAATCCTGGTATTTACAGCACAGGAAATGTATTTAACTCATCATTGCCATTAGGTGGGAATTATTGGAGTAACTATAACTGCGCTAATTCTAATTCAGATGGAGTTTGTAATTCTTATTATTCATTCTCTGGTGGACAGGATAATTTTCCGTGGATAGCTCCTGATCTTTGGCCAGAACCACGCAATCCAGTAATCATAGTCCCCGGAATAATGGGGTCGTATTTGAATAGGGTTTCTGATAATGCGGAGGTGTGGCCGGATTTCCTAAATATGGCAAATCCATTCAATGATGGCGACGCATATCTTAGTGATTTAATTCTATCTAATTCTGGTAACGAAGAGGAGGGATTAGAAATGTTTGTATCGGGAATAATAGAAACAGCCCCGTTTAGAACAATTTATGGAAACCTTATAGACCTTTTTACTAATAATGGCTATACAGAAAATGAGAACTTATTCATAATGCCATACGACTGGCGATTGGATATTGAGGATAACTTAGATTTAATAATCGATACAGTCTCAGATGCATTTGATAATTCGCCTACAGGTAAGGTAGATATTGTTGCCCACAGCACGGGAGGACTATTGGTAAAAACATATTTATTACAACAAGAAGACACATCATATATTGATAAAGTAATCTTTGTGGGGGTTCCTCAGATAGGAGCGCCGAAAACATTTAAGGCATTAAACCACGGAGATAATATGGATAATCCGATTTTGAATTCAGCGCGCGTTAAGATAATCACCCGAAATATGCCGGGCGTTTACCAGCTTCTCCCGAGCCGTGAATACTTTAACCTTACCGGTGGGTATGTGTACGATATGCGCAATGGAGTAGATCTCTTAAGCTATGACGAGACAAATGACTTTATGGTTGAGGATGAAAATGACGACCGCAATGAGTATCTATTAGACCAAGCTGACCTATTTCACCAAGAATTAGACGCATATACCCCGAATGTTGATATATACAATATTGTCGGTTGCGCTAATTGGGACACGATAGGCGAGTTTTATATTAAGAATGGGAATAAACATGATCTTAAGACAACCAACGGAGACAAAACTGTTCCTCTTTTGAGCGCGGTTTTCAATTCGGGCGCATTCAATAACTATTTTGCGCCGAACATAGATCATCTTGAATTGGTTGTTAATAACATCCCGCTTAATTTGATTAGAAATATATTAATCAATAATTCCAGTAATATTCCAACCAGCATCTCTAATTCTTCTTCAACTTGCTTTGGCGGTTCTCCAAAAATGAAAAGATACAGCGCTCACAGCCCAGTTGAGCTGCATCTCTATGATTCAAATAATAACCACACTGGGCCTGATGATAACGGAGATACTGAGCTGGCCATTCCCGGAAGCACATATGAGATCTTGGGCGAAGATAAATTCATATATGTCCCAGACGGCGACTACAGAGTGGAGATCAAAGCCACTGACACCGGAAGTTTTGACTTTATAGTCCAAGAGTTAACCCAATCCCTAGTAACCAAAACGATAACTTATGAGAATATCGCAATAGATGACGCGGCCTTAACCGCAGAGCTTGACTTTGGCGCTACTGACACCACCCAACTTCAAATAGACGAAGATGGAGACGAAACAATTGATCAAAATATTTCGCCAACATCAGTTGATATTCCAACTCCAGACACCACTGTTCCGACAACAACCACAGTTATTTCCGGGACTGCCGGTGATAATGGCTGGTATGTTTCTGATGTAACACTTAGCATTTCTGCGACAGACAACTCTGGAGGTGTTGGGCTTGATGTTACTGAATACTCGCGCGATAACGGCACAACCTGGAATATATATACAACACCGCCAAAACCTAGCACCGATGGCAATCATGATATCCTTTATCGCTCAAGAGATAAGGCTGGTAATATTGAGCAACCACACTCCGCAAGTGTTATGATAGACAAAACCGTGCCATTTACCAGTATCCTGGTTTCGGGAATATCGGGTAATAATAATTGGTACACTTCTAATGTAACTTTTGCACTTTCTGCATCTGACTCTACTTCAGGTATTTATACTATTAAGTACTCTTTAGACAATGGAAATACCTGGAGTGTATATGCATCACCAGTAATGATATCTACTGAAGGTATAAATACAATTCAATATTATTCAGAAGATTCAGCCGGTAACACAGAAATTACAAAAGCTAAAGTTATAAAAATTGATAAGACCAATCCGGAAGCGGAGATATACCTTGATATTCCCACCGAGCAAATCAAGGTTTTTGGTACGGATAACTTAACAACACCAACTATCATAGAGAATCCGCAATACCTTTACACCATCACCGACGAATCTAGCAGGAGTATTTCGATAGAGCTAGAGAGTACGATAGACCTCAACCCTACAACAGGAGTATACACTTTTAATGGCAAGATAGTTGATATACAATACAATGGCGTATCAGTTCCAATACCCAATAACTTCATTACATACTCTTGGGTAAACCAATCAGGAATAATAACCACTCTTGAACAAGATATCTATGTAGAAAATAGCTTTAAAGTAACGACTGCATATAATAATATTACTGATTCCACGGATATAGTTGTTGAAAACTCAAGTGGAATGAATACCTATAACCTCCCAGGATTAGTAATTATTCGTTTAGAAACTAATGATGGTGTGTTAGAATATAGTTATTAAATTAAATATATGAGTAATAAGCTAAGATATTTTTGGTTTGGACTGTCAGGGTTTGTATTTGGGTTGGCAATATTTTTTATCCCACCCCCCCTTAATATCGTCTTTTCTTTGTCATCTTATGAATATCTAGTAAATATTATTCCCAACAGCATATTTGGCTTTTTCCTTATAGGCATTCCATATATCCTAATTGCGGTATCAATACTAGGAATATTTTTACGTTTATTTAAGGAATGCCATGGCGCAAGGCTATGGTTTCCTGTGACTTTATTTGCAGGGGGGGGGTACTTGGTTAACCTAGGCTTCGCACTTTTTCTTATGTTTGCATTTAGTAATTGGCAGCCGATTTTGTAGTTTATAATTTACCCTGGCCAACCAAGTTCCAGGCACAGATAATCTATTAATTCCATCTGTTATAGAGAATCCGCAATACCTTTACACCATCACCGACGAATCTAGCAGGAGTATTTCGATAGAGCTAGAGAGTACGATAGACCTTAGCCCAACAACTCCATTACATATTCTTGGATAAACCAAGTAGGAATAATAACCACCCTTGAGCAAGACATTTTAGTAGAAGGCAGCTTCAGAGTCACAGCTGTATATAACAGCGTAACAGACATCACAGATATAGTTGTTGAAGATTCAAGTGGAGCGAATACTCACAATGTTCCAAGCGGAGGGTTGACTACTTTTATGGCATTATTAAAATAGAAGGATAATAATTAAAGACAATGAAAAATTCGTTAAAAATAATGGGTGCGGGGTTCATCGGGGGCTTGTTGGCGATATTTGTCGCGTCATCGACCGGGTCTGTTTCGGCCGCGTTTTTCCAGGACTTTTTGAATAAATTCATTCCGGGCCAGTCGGAGGAAAGAATTGAGGCGACAAATATCGAGCAGCAACTTTATGCGCCGGCAATGGATTATGAGAACGCTGTAATAAAGGCGGTTGAGAAAGCTTCGGAGAGCGTTGTTTCCATTGTTATTTCCAAAGATCTGCCGGTCATCGAGAAGTGCGCCTATGACCCGTTTGGTGATCTGCCGCCTGGGTTTGGGGATCTCTTCGGCGGATTCGGACAGTTTTATAAGCAATGCGATAATGGAGCGACCGAGAAGCGTGAAGTCGGAGGGGGAAGTGGCTTTATCGTGAGCGCGGACGGCATGATTTTAACAAACAAGCATGTGGTGAAAGACGAGAAGGCCGAGTACACGGTGCTCACGAACGACGGCACGAAATACAAAGCAACGGTGTTGGCCAGAGACCCGGTTCAGGACCTCGCGATAATAAAGATAAACAAGACTGGGCTTACGGCCGCGAAGCTCGGGGATTCTGGTTCGGTTAGGCTGGGGCAGACGGCGATCGCGATAGGCAACGCGCTTGCGGAATTTCGGAACACGGTTTCTGTTGGGGTTGTTTCTGGACTGGCTCGCACTATTACCGCACAGGGTTCAGATTTTGTTGAAAAGATCGATGATTTAATACAGACGGATGCGGCGATTAATCCGGGGAATTCCGGCGGCCCACTTCTTAACCTAAGAGGCGAGGTTATCGGCATCAATGTGGCCGTTGCTTCGAATGCGCAGGGGATAGGATTTGCGATACCTATTAACCGCGCGAAACGAGATATCGAATCCGTTAAGAACGGCGGGAAGATAGTTACTCCGTATATTGGTGTCAGGTATCTCGCGGTTACGCCGGAGATGGCCGAAAAACAGAAACTGGAAG
>MHIY01000033.1:14635-17757 GCA_001817755.1 Candidatus Colwellbacteria bacterium RIFCSPLOWO2_01_FULL_48_10 | reverse complement strand
TCGTCAAGACCGAAGCCGTTGCTCCAGCCTCGATCGAGGCCAAGATTCCCGAACCGGCCATGGCCGCCGCCCAGGCAGGCGTTAAGAAAGCATTGGCTGACTATGGACACATGCCAGGTTGTCCCGATTGCGGGAATGCGCTGGTGCTTCAGGAGGGGTGCATGTCTTGCAAGAGCTGCGGGTTCAGCAGGTGCACATAAGATTTCGCTCGTATATTTCTCGAAGAACCCAGAATAAATCTGCCCCAGCGGCAGATTTTTCTTGTCGCTCGGCCTGCGATCCGTGGTCTGGTTAGACCACGGAACCATGCTCGCAGGCCTGTGCGAACGTTCTTCTCAAAACAAACTCGCTATATTAATAAGATTCTATACATAGAACCGCATCTGAATTTTAAGTGCACCCCCAATACCCTCCTCGTGCCTCGTATTTGAGTAAATTTTTACGCACACAAAGCTGCCCATTTGGGCGGTTTTTGATTTTTACAAAAAACGAACCAATATGGTTCGTTGTGCTGTTTACTTGACGGTATAACAGATGGGTGCGGCGGTTGGAATTTCCACCTGAATGATGGATTCCCGAGAGAGGCCTTCAAGATGCATGACAATCGCTCTTAGGCTGTTGCCGTGCGCGACTACCAGAACGTTTCGCCCGAGCTCTATGTCTCGGACAATCTCGCTCTCGAAGAATGGTATCGTTCTCATACACGTATCTTCGAGACTCTCCCCGTTGGGTGGCCTGTCCGCGAATCCGCGTCGCCAGCGATGAATCTGCTCGGCACCGAAACGCTCTCTGGCTTCGTCCTTATTCATGCCCTGCAAGTCACCGTAGTGCCTTTCATTCAGGGCTTCGGACTTTACCACCGGGATAATTCCAATTCTCCCAGTGATAAGTTCCAACGAACGAGCTGCCCTCAGTAATTTAGAGGTGTAGCCGACCTGGAAAGAGATGTCAGCCAGTTTTTCTGCTGCGTTGGTGCACTCGTCGACGCCCTTTTCGGAAAGGTCGACGTCTATCCAGCCAGTGAACCTATTTTCCTTGTTCCATTGCGACTGGCCGTGCCGTACCAGCACCAAAACCGGATGATGAGATTCCGCGATCTCGCCTAATTCTATCTTTCTGAAGGGTGTCGTTGGCATATTATAGAACCTCTTTTGATTGTGAATGTTCTGCTTAGTGACTTGATTCTAACTTTTACCGAATCATGAATCAAACTCCCTAAGCGGGCAGGCGGCGTGGTCGTGTGGCTTGGCCTTACAATAAGCGCGGCCATAGTCTACAAGGCGGTAGTTGAACTCCGCCCAGTCTTTCTTCGGGAAGTATATCACATGATAATGGGTTGGTTGGTTATCCACATCAGAATATTGACATTCTGATGTACTTAAAATAAGATGTATTTATGGCAATAAAACATCACAGCCCAATAAGGCTTTCGAAAGATGGACTTAAACTGGACTATAACGAGTTTGCGTCAGAATTGGCCGATGCAGAATATGCTCTTGGGTTATTAGAAGGATCGCAAAAAAAATTACACAATTCTGAATTACTTATATCGCCACTAACAGCTAAAGAGGCTGCAGTAAGTTCGAAAATCGAGGGTACTCAGAGTACAGTTTCTGATGTCTTTCTTCACGAGGCAGTTGGCGCAACAAAACATTCCGACATTGCGGAAGTGGCTAATTATCGTACCGCGATGCAATTCGCGATAAAAGAATTAAAGAATATGAAAATTCTTTCCAAGCATCTTATTCGTTCGATGCATCAAATATTGTTACGAAATACCAGACACAAAGGAGCTCTCGGTACATTTCGAACGGGTGATGTTTGGATTGCAAAAAAGATTGGTGATCCGATTGAGAAAGCTATTTATATTCCCCCAGAGGCGCATTTTGTCGATGAATATATTGACGATTTACTCGAATATCTGAAGAGCGGCAAAGACAGTACGTTAGTTAAAGCCGGAGTTGCTCACTATCAGTTTGAAGCTGTTCATCCTTTTGAGGATGGAAATGGTCGCATTGGACGCTTAATGATTCCTTTAGTGTTACATCACAATAATCGACTTTCGAAGCCAATTCTATACATTAGTGGCTACATGGAAGCTAATAGAGATGAATATATTGAGGTACTTCATTCGGTGGATGAAAGTGGAAAGATGGAGCCATGGTTAAAATTCTTTTTTAAATCTGTGGCGGCTCAACTGAGAGAAACTCAGGAATTAGTGAGCGGAATTTATGCGCTCTATGACTCGATTAGATCGCGTTTCGATACCAGTAAGTCTCCTTATTTGGTCGGTTTTCTGGACTTTATATTCAAGTCTCCTGTTTTTACAGTTCCAATGATATTGGATGGAACTAAAATTTCTTCCGATTTAACCGCGAAAAGACTAATTAAGACTTTTCTTGAAGAGAAATATCTGGTTGAGATGTCAGAGCGCTTTCACAGAGCTAAGGTCTATCGCTTTAAGCCTTTGCTAGATTTGTTGAAATAAATATTAGAATATACTCCCACAGTTTAGTCCGGTTTCTATCTTACACATCAAACTTCCTCAGTGGACAGTTCTCGTGGTCATGCTTTTTTGCTTTACAATAGGCGCGGCCATAGTCGACGAGGCGATAGTTGAATTCAGCCCAGTCTTTGCGGGGGATTATCTCCATCAGGTCGCGTTCGATCTTTACCGGGTCTTTATGCTTGGTCAGTCCCAGGCGCTGGGATAGGCGCATTACGTGGGTATCAACCGCAATGCCTTCGACTACCCCATGCGCGTTGTGGAGAACGATATTAGCGGTTTTACGGGCCACGCCGGGAATAGTTATCATCTCAGCCATGGTTTTCGGGATCCTGCCATGAAATTCCGCTTTGACCATCTTTGCGGCGGCCAAAATGTTTTTAGTTTTTGCGCGGTAGAATCCGGTCGAATGAATGTCTTTTTCAAATTCTAATGGCCTTGCTTTCACATAATCATCCAGCTTTTTATATTTCTTGAAAAGCTTTTCAGTGACTTCATTCACTTTTTTATCGGTGCACTGCGCCGATAGCACTACCGCAACCAAAAGCTCCCACTCATTTCCCCAATTCAGAGCTACTCTCGTAGTCGGAAACAGCTTCTTAAGCCTTTTCACTAT
>MHIY01000033.1:13873-14604 GCA_001817755.1 Candidatus Colwellbacteria bacterium RIFCSPLOWO2_01_FULL_48_10 | reverse complement strand
ATATTTATATTATATCGCGTCTTTCTTTCGAAGCCCCATAGGCCCATTCGTGCGAATGGGCCTATGGCTGCCAAGCGCCCTCTTCCCGAAGCCTCATTCTCTTTTCTCCCAAGAGGCCGTTATACCCGCCGATCTTTCCATCAGACCGAATTACGCGATGGCAGGGGATGCAGAGGTCTTTGTTGCTCGCCATGATCGCGCCAACTGCTCGGGCGGCCTTTGAATTGCCTGCCCGCGCCGCGACTTCCTTATAGGTCATTGTCTTTCCGCGCTGGACATTCCGCGCTACTTCAAGCACTTTTTCAGAAAATATTGTCATTTTTCAATATTTAAATTTTGAGGCAAATTCCTCCAGAGTCAAGGAATTTGCCTTAGTGAACTCGCCGACGCGCGTGCGCTCGAGGCCGGACATATAGGCTCCAGTGCCGAGCGCGGAACCGATGTCGCGTGCGAGCGAGCGGATGTAAACTCCCTTTGCGGTCGTTACATTAAGTTTTAAGAGTGGATATGAATAATCCAATATTTCAATGTTTTTTATCTCCACTTTGCGGGGTGACATTATCGGATACTTGCCCTTTCGCGCTAGGTCATAGGCCCGCTTGCCGGATATCTTTATCGCGCTGTATATCGGCGGTATCTGATCTATTTTCCCCACGAACTTCGATACCGTCTCTCGTATCTCAGCTATTTCCGGCTTGCGATCGCTTACTGGGGTTTTCTCTCCTTCGCCG
>MHIY01000033.1:0-13867 GCA_001817755.1 Candidatus Colwellbacteria bacterium RIFCSPLOWO2_01_FULL_48_10 | reverse complement strand
GTCGCGCTCGTTTCGCCGAGCTTTATCTCAGCCACGTATTCTTTCTCTGCCGCCACCGCTTCGTGTATCTTTTTGGTGTATTCCGCGCCAATAGCCACCACTATAATCCCTTTGGCGAGGGGATCGAGCGTGCCGGCGTGTCCGATGCGTTTAACGCCCGTAATCTTCCTTAGCTCGGCAACAATCCCAAAGGACGTCGGGCCGACAGGCTTGTAGATGCCGAAAATTCCTTGCATGGTTTGTAGTTGGTAGTGAGTAGTTTGTAGATCATTTTGCGTTTTTTCTAAAAACTATCAACTACTCCCTACTCACTGTTTTTATCGTATCTCGTACCTCAGTGTAACGGTAACGTTTACGTCCTCTGAGCCTGGCTCGATGGTGGTCTTGGGAGCGCCCGCTGCGTCGGCTGCTATGCCGATACCGCGTTCATAGTATGCGGGGTAGTATCCGCCACCCTCTTCGATCGAAAGCAATCGCCCTATCCTAAACCCTCCGGCTTTGGCGATCGAGACAGCCTTGGCCTTCGCTTTTTCTACCGCCTCGGCGCGCGCCATGTTCTGGACCTCGGTCGGATCGTCTATCTTGAAGTTAAGCTGGGAGACCGAGTTTGCGCCCTTGCCGATGACTCCGGAAAGGATCGTGCCGGTCTTGGTAAAGTCGCGCACCTTTATACTGACAGCTTGCGTTACCGTGTAGCCCACTATCTCCGGCGGGGGACAGACCGAATTATTGTTGTAGCCGCCGCAGTTCGCGTACTGATATCTGGGTGAGAGATCGTAGGCCTCGGTTTTAATGTCTTTAGATTCCACGCCATTCGATTTTACGAACGCAATGACGGCGTTTGCTTTTTCGGTATTGTCGGTTTGCAGCGCGCCGATATCTTTCCCGCCCTGGGTTACGACTGCGAAACTGAACTCTGCGACATCTGGGATGCCGATAGACTTACCCTCGCCCGAAACCGAGAAGCTTCGGAAGGATGACGGCTGTATTGATCTCGAATATGCGCTGGAGTATTGCAATGCCGCAAAACCCACCATGAACATGACCGCCACCGCCGAAACACCCGCAAGATTTGTAATTTTTTCTGTCATGCTTATATTATAGCAAATTAGAACAAGGGTTGTTGTTTTTCTATCGTTCCTTTTTTCGTTTCAATGATTTCCTTAGGCCGCTCTACCTTAGTTATCAGCGAGTCATATTTTTTCAAAATCGCCGGAATTTTTAGGAAATCCTTTTCGAGTTCTCCCAGCACGGTCGTTGAGCGTAGTGCGGCGGCCGGGTGGTAGAGGGGATAAATAAGAGTTTGGTTCATCTTGTAAATTTTGCCGTGGTCGGTAGAAATTTTCGCGTAGGGCAGAAAATAATTCATCGAAAATCTGCCCAGCGTCGCAACTATCTTTGGTTTTATGATGTGCAGTTCGCGCGTGAGATATGGCTTATACGCAGAGAGCTCGTCCGGTTCTGGGTCGCGGTTGCCCGGTGGACGGTGCTTAACGATATTGGTTATGTAAACCTGCGCCCTCGGAATCTTAACCCGTTCCAAAAGTTTATTTAAAAGTTGTCCGGCGCGCCCGACGAACGGCTCCATATGTTTGTTTTCATGGAACCCCGGCGCCTCGCCGATGAAAACAAGCTCGGCCTCAGCCGAACCAACGCCGAAGACTAGATTTATACCCTCGGCTCTGAGCGGAAGCGAAGCGTTCGTCTCCATTTCGGCCTTGATCTTCTCGAGTTCAGCGGCTTTAGACATATGAATAGTATACAGAAGATAGAGGATGGAATGTAGAGATCAAAGTACTAGAGAAGAAGATTTGCCCGCTTTCATTAATGAAAGCGGTGGATTAAAAGTTTAGCGCTATTTTAGTTTTGAAAAAAAGATAGCTCCAACTGCGAACAAGTTCGCAATTAGAGCCGTTGAAGGTTCGTAGTTGAGCCTACAAGTTGGGAGAAGATGATCATGTGGGGTCATCAGCTTGATGATCCGCGGGTCTGTCGGCATGCTTCCCGCCATGGAATTTGCCATCGACCATGCGCCGAAGCTGCTTGATCAATGCGGAAGCTTGGTATCCGTACATCCCTCCCTGCGCTTGCAATCTGATCTCAAGAAACAGTCCGACGATTGTTCTGTCCGCCCCACCATTCAGCTTGAACTTACTTGATGCAGGTTGTTTTGCCATGGTGATCTTTTTCTCCTTCGTAGGCTTTGAACTTTGAAAAGAACAGAAATTGTCCGTCATAGTTGCGGAGTCTGCTCCTCCCGCTATTCTTAGCTAACCTTACCGTTGTAACATTGAAATGGTCGGTTTGTAAAATGAAGACGTAACAGCAAAATCCTAGTTAATGTTAGAATTTTGATTCAAACAAAACGTAGTCTCTTGTGTTTATCAGGAACGTCGCGGAACCCGCGTAGGCGGGTGAGCGCGAGGGAAATTTTCAGCAGAAAATTATCCTGTTTCCTGAAAACACAAAGACGGAGCCCCTCTATTTCTTCCCTTTTTTCCTATCGTTCTCGTTCAAAAACATCTTCCTGACCCTAACGCCCTTAGGAGTAACCTCCACCAACTCGTCGTCGCCGATGTAGTCGAGCGCGTCCTCAAGTTCCATTATTCTCGGCACCTCGAGAGCCTCCTGAACGCCGAAGTTTTTGGTTCGGAAGTTGTTGAGAGTTTTCTCACGGCAGACGTTCACGATGATGTCTTCGTCTTTGGCGTTTTCGCCGACTACCATTCCCGCATAAACTTTTACGCCCGGGCCGATAAACAGGTTCCCGCGGCTTTGCGAAGCCAGGAGGCCGTAGCTGTTCGATTCGCCAGACTCACTCGACACCAGCGAACCGTGAGGATTAACCGTTAGGTTGCCTTTGTGTTCTTCGTAGCCGAGAAAAATGCTGTTCATTATGCCCATGCCCTTGGTACTGGTGAGGAACTGGTTGCGGATGCCGATAAGCCCGCGGGTGGGGATGGTGAAGTCCATAAAGGTCTGGCCGCGGTCCACTTTCATGTCTTTCATTACGCCAAGCCTGCGGCCCATGATCTCAATGACCGTTCCCGAGTAATTTTCCGGCACCTCTATGGAAACTAATTCCATCGGTTCCACCTTTTTTCCGTTCTCTTCTTTAAATATGACCACTGGCTTGGAAACCTCTATCTCATAGCCCTCGCGGCGCATTTTTTCTATCAATATGGCCAGGTGAAGCTCTCCGCGGCCGGCGACAGTCCAGCGGTCAGCCGAATCAGTCGCGCTAACAGCTAGCGCAACATCGGTTTCCAGCTCGCGCTCCAAACGCTCTTTAAGGTTGCGTGAAGTGGTGTGCTTTCCTTCTTGTCCGGCAAATGGCGAAGTGTTAATGCCGAAGGTCATTTTTATGGTCGGTTCGTCGATCTGGATTACTGGAAGCGGAGCCGGATTATCAATGTCGGTTATCGTTTCGCCGATCGAAATCGATGGAATGCCGGAAATCGCGGCGATGTCGCCGGTCTCAACCGTTTCGGCATCAACTTTCGCCAAGCCGTCAAAAAGCATGACCGAGCTGAGCTGTATCTTTTCTGATTCGCCCTTGCGGTTCACGTGGAGCGCGCGCATTCCTTTCTTCATGATGCCGCTGTAAAGCCGGCCGATCGCAATCTTGCCTTTGTAGTTGTCGTAAGCGAGGTTGACGGTCAGGAATTGCAGGGGAGCGTTCGGGTCGATCTTCGGCTCAGGAATGTATTCTACAATCTTTTCAAAGACTGGCTGAATGTCCTTCATTGATCCCATGTCCGGTTTTAATCCGGCTATTCCCTGCGAGCCGACGGCGTAGATGACCGGGAAGTTTACCTGGTCATCGGTTGCGCCCAGTTCTATAAAGAGATCGAAGGTGGCGTTAAGCGTCCACTCCGGCCTAGCGGCGGGCTTGTCGATCTTATTGATGACCACGATTATTTTGTGTCCGGCTTGAATGGCTTTTCTAAGTACGAACTTTGTCTGCGGCATCGGGCCTTCTTTGGCGTCGACGAGTAATAGTACGCCGTCAACCATTCTCATGATGCGCTCGACCTCGCCACCGAAGTCGGCGTGGCCGGGGGTGTCGACAATATTTATCTTATAGTCCTTGTACTTGATCGAACAGTTTTTTGAGAAAATCGTAATACCGCGCTCGCGCTCGAGGTCGTTAGAATCCATTATCAGGTCACCAGGCGCATCAGTCTTGGCTTTGAAACCGACCGACTGTTTAAGAAGGGCGTCTACAAGGGTCGTCTTACCGTGGTCAACGTGCGCAATGATGGCTATGTTCCTTAATTTAGTCATAAATTTATATATTTGTTTATTGCTCACGTTGACGGGAAAGGGGCCGGGAAAACGGGAGTTTTCCTGTGGCGGAAAAGTGAGCTTCGGCGAGCGATTTAAAACCGCTGGGTTTTAAGGAGTTCCGCGAAGGCGGAACGACGTCTACGTGAGCAATGATGGCGATGTTACGAAGTTTCATGGTGTTTATTAATTTGATTAATCAAAAACTGCCCTTCTGGGCAATTTTGCGAGCAAAGACTACCATTATTAGTACAAATTAGTCAAAAAAGAAAAGGACCCGCTTTGATGTTGTCTCAGCGAGTCGTGCATGCTGGTCCATGGATGCCTTGTCTAATCGTTCGCCCAGCCGCGAAGACGTTCGACTTCTGCAAGGCGCTTGGCGACGATCTCCGGATGTTGGGTGTCCATGTGCGCGCGTTGTGCGGCCATGTCATTCTCCGATAGCTCCAGCGGGCAACCGGGACACTTTACCACTCTTGATGTTGGAGGTCTGGTTTGGTCCAAGATAAGCGCCTCCTTTGGTGCTGGGGCCATAATAGGCTAGCGGTGGCGATCCGTCAAAGATTATTTTTCTACTATCTCAACCGAAGTCACTTTCACCGGATTTACCGGCACGGACATTTCGCCTGTGTAGGGGTTTGGCTTCACCGGCGCAGTGGCTATTTTATCAACCACTTCAAGGCCAGAAGTTACTTTGCCGAAGATCACGTAGTTCTTAGGCAGGGGATAGTCTGCGTGCATTATGAAGAACTGACTGCCGTTAGTGTTCGGGCCGGAGTTCGCCATCGCGACCGTGCCGCGGAGGTATTCCCCGGTGAAAGGTTCGTCGGCAAACTTGTAGCCGGGTCCGCCCATGCCGTTGAGATTTTCCACGTCGCCCCCCTGGATCATAAAGCCCTTAATCGCGCGGTGGAAAATGGTGTTGTTGTATTTGTTGCCCTTTGCGAGGTCCACGAAGTTTTTTACAGTCTTCGGTGTCTGGTCTTTATTGAATTCGATAGTGATGTCGCCCGCGGTTGTGTGGAGAACGGCTGTATATCCTTTAATGTTATTTTCCATATTTGTATCAGCTGTTTGGGTGTTTGTATTTGCATATCTATTGTAGCCGATTATCGTGCCGACTACGACCAGCGCCGTCACTGCATAAGATATGTAATTTTTCATAATGAATATTTTATCCATTCGCCGGAAAAAAGAAAAGAGCAACTTAATTGTTGCTCTGCGATTCCGCTAGTCGAAGTCGGCCGGCGGTTCCTGATGCGCCATCTTGATGTGCCAGTTCAGGCGCGGCTCGCTGTCGCGGCAGGCCTCGCACTGGGGGCATTCGAAGTCGCCCTTGGTTGGCTCGCCGAAATTGTCCAAAGCGCGGAAAAGGCCTTCATTCCTCCGCGCGCACGGCTCGCAGGGCGGGCTTGCATTCGCGCCGCGGCAGGTCTCGTTGTGCTTCCGCATCTCCACGAAACGCTTGGCGTCTTCGCCTTCCAGAACAATGTTCTCATCGCCGGGGCGGTATGGCGCCACGAGCGAGACAAAGTTTTCCGGCTTCTGCCCTGTTTTCTTGAGTTTTTCGGCGAGCCCTGGCGGTAGGTCTTCTTTTCGAACCATAATATCAACGTCCTGATTGAATATTAGTCATTGATGGCCTATTGTACAAGTACTACTATGCTTATCGATGATGTAACAATCAGGGTGTCGGCCGGCAACGGCGGTACGGGCAAAGTCGCCTTCGACAAAAATAAGATGGCCATTGGCCCCGCGGGCGCTTCCGGCGGTCGCGGCGGAAGCATTTATTTCGAAGGAGTTTCGAATTTGAGCGCCCTTAACCAATTCCGCTTTAAGAAAGAGCTCTCGGCTGGCAGCGGCAAAGACGGCAAGGGCCAGTATTGCGACGGTCCGGATGCGGAAGACCTGGTCCTGAAAGTTCCGGTGGGTACAGTGGTCCACAACCTGGACAGCGCCGAAGATAAAGAGATAGTAAAAATTGGCGAGCGCATCCTCGCCGCAAAAGGCGGCCGCGGCGGACGGGGCAACTTTCATTTCCGTTCGCCGATCAACACCAGCCCCACTGAATTTGAATATGGGAAGCCGGGAGAATCTTTCAATGTCCGCTTGGAGCTGAAGCTTATCGCGGACGTGGGTTTCGTGGGTTTTCCGAATGTCGGCAAGTCGAGTCTGTTGAACGAACTCACCCGCGCTCAGAGTAAGGTGGCTAACTATCCCTTTACGACTCTCGAACCGAACCTCGGCGTTTACTACGATCTGATACTCGCCGACCTTCCTGGGCTGATAGAAGGCGCCTCGCGGGGGCGGGGATTGGGCATAAAATTCCTGCGCCACGTCGAGCGGACCAGGATATTGTTTCACTTTATTTCGGCCGAGTCTGAAGATCCGATAAAAGATTACAAAGTCATCAAGAAAGAGCTTGGAGAATACAACACCGAACTCGCCGACAAGCCCGAATACCTATTTCTCAGCAAGAGCGATGCCGTTTCCGCTGAAGATGTTGCGGACAAGCTCAAAAAACTTAAAAAATTAAATCCGAAAGCAATGGCTATATCCATCCTCGACGACAAGAGCCTTGAAGCGGTACGGAAGATGCTTAATAAGATAATCGACGAAAAGACGGTTGCTAAGACGGAAGAGTAACTACCGCCAGTTCTCCGACGCGGATGCCGATCCTGTCGGCTGTTCCGCCATTCAACTCGACGACATGCTGCGCCTTGTTTTTTGAGATTATGATCGGGCAGAACAGTCCCTGGCAGGGTTTCTGGTCGCTTGTTATTTCTACTACCCGGAATTTTTCGTCCAACCAGATGAGGTCGAGCGGAACAAATACGTCTTTCATCCAGAAGGCACGCCTGCGCTCGCTGCGGAACATAAATATCATGCCTTCATTCCGCCTCAAGTCGTCCACGAATTTCAGGCCTCTCATTTTTTGGAACATCGTCTCCGCCATCTGCACGCTGAAGCACTCGCTCCGGAAGCAGATATTTGCCCACCTTAGATTTCCTTTGTGATTATCCATGTGTTATATAATACCAATCAGATACGTTATATGGAATTTCTCAATTCGCTTATTCCTCATTTGGAAGCCTTAGGCACGTTTGCTTACTTGGCGGTTTTCCTAATCTCCGCTTTCGAATCGGTTGTTTTCATTGGCCTTCTGATACCCGGCACGCTGGTTGTTGTTTTCCTCGGGTTCATCTCCGTGCAAGGTTTTTTGAGCTTGCCGTACTTGATCGTCTCGACTGTGTTGGGCGCCTGCGTCGGAGATTATATCAGTTTCTATCTCGGCGCGAAGCGCGGCGAGTGGATAGCGGAAAAGTTCGGCCGATTTTTTAAGAGGACGGACTATGTCAGGCTGGGTGAAGATTATTTCCAGCGGCACGGTGACAAGAGCGTTTTCATCGGGCGGTTTATCGCCGTTGTCCGGCCTTTTATTCCATTTGTGGCCGGAGTTTTCAAAATGCACTGGCGCAAATTTCTTTTTTGGAATGTGTTGAGCGCGTTTTCGTGGAGTGCTTTTTATACGCTTATCGGCTATTTCTTCGGCTATGCGTGGAGCTCGGTCTCGGTTTGGATCTCAAGAGGTGGTTTTATATTGCTCCTGCTCGCGGTCATTGTTGTCATCTCGCAATTCACAAAAAAGAAGGTCATAAAGTCTGCTGAGCTGGCCGAAAAATCGGCTCCAAAACAGGACTAAAAGAATAGTAAGCGGTCAAGGGAGATGCCGCCGGCACCGTTTAAAAAGAGTGCCATCGAGGCAGCGAAAAGTATAAGGTCGAATTCCCAGCCCAGCCTGTTTTGGGCCACGAAGCCGGTTTTCCACTTGAACATCTTAAAATAAGTTGCGCCGATCATCACGAGGGCGAGTCCGGCGGCGGCAATCTGGGTAAAGAGACCGAACATGACGCATAGAGCGCCAACCGGTTCAGCGACCGAAAGAAATCTTAATGTGTTCAACATTCCCCGCGACATCTGTTCCGATGGCGCCACTTTCCACATGCCGTGCTTTGAGAGCCCGTGCGAGATAAATATCGCGCCTAATGCTAACCGCAGTCCCAAGAATCCCCAATCTGCGAAATCCTGCAGAGGCGCCATGAAATTCCAGAAAAAGTTATCTCCAAACATTATCGGTATTATACCAAAACGCTGAATTTGAGCCAGAACCACTCAACAACTTTTCGACTTGCCCGTTCGTAGCTTTTAGCGAAGAAGGGTCGGACAGTTGTTGAGGTGAGATTGAGCTGATTAATTCGTCAGTCGTTAGTTCCAAACCGACAATATCATTCCCATCACTGACAGCGAGACCAGATAATAGCCGTTGCCCAAGACCCACAGTTTCCAAGATTTCCCTTCCCACAGCACGTTGCTGAGCGTTACCGGCATTACAAATCCGAACCAATTCCAGAAGGCTGCGGTGAGTCCGGCGGTTAGGCCGAATATCTGCAGATATTCGCTTGCAAAGATGAGCGCGTGCGCGAGCACATAGCTCATCGCGAGCGACCCGAAGAACGAGATCATGTATGTTCCGCCCATGCTTTTGGTCTTACCCGCGCTTATCTGTTCGGCGGTGAAGCCAGAAAGGCGTATCCACAGCTTTCCGAATATGGGTCCGTACCACAAGAAACCGATAACCATGCTCGCAACCGCAGCCACCAAAACCGCCCAATAATTAATTTCGACTATCATTTTTTATATTTAGTTTTTTTCGACGCATTAATTATACCAAAAGCACTCTGGCTAATTCCGTCGCGTAACTTATTTACAGTCAGCGGCACCGAAATTGGGGTATTTTCTGATTCATTATGACCGCCATAGCGGTCATAATGAATCAGCCTCCCCGGAATTGATTTGATATAACACAACGATACGTGACAGAAGCTAGCGAGCGGCCCCCCAACTCAGTTTGATATTAAATACGCCCCCACTATCGCCGCGGTTTCTGCGCGGAAGGTTGTTGCGCCGAGCGAAGCCGTCTTAAATCCTTTTTGCTTCGCCATTACGAGTTCGCTCTCGCTCCAGCCCCCTTCGGGGCCTATCCACGCCCCAATCTCGGTTTGGTTTTTATCCATAATGTTTGCGATGGGCTCTCCGCCCATATCGAAGAATAGGTTCGTCCCGCGGGCCGCTCCTAGCGCTTCGCTGAATTTAATGGGTTCCGATATCTCCGGGATATCGGCCCGTCCGGACTGCTCGGCCGCTTCGATGGAAATTTTTTTAAGGCGGTCCATGTTCAGGTTGAGCTTGACTATCCGGTCGGTGATCATCGGGACGATTTTTCCGATTCCGCATTCGACCGCTTTTTGGACCGCGAGTTCGAAATTGTCTTTTTTGATGATCGCGAGATATAGGACGGTTTTTTTGCTGGCCGATGATTTTTCGTCGATGTTTAAAATCTCCAGTTCGATGCCATGTTTATAAAATGATCTTATTTCCGCCGTTCCTTCGCTACCCTTGCCGTTAGCGAGGATTATTTTATCACCAGGCTCCAGCCGAAAAACATTTTTAACCTGGTTAAACAATTCCTCGTCGTCGAGTCGCATCTTGCCGGGGGATAGGTCGATCAGCCGTATAAATCTGTGCAGGCGCATGTGAATATGATAGATGGTATTTAATGTAAGACCAAGTGGGAAAAGAAAAGCACACAGAAGACCAACCCAGCAATCTAATAGCGTCAGGTTCTGATATAATTATTGTATATGAAACAAAACGAACTTTCGATCGAGATAGATCGGCCCGCGGCGGAGGTGTTTGAGTTCGCCATCAATCCTCAAAACACCCATAAGTGGATTGATTCGATAATAATGGAAGAAACAAATACTTGGCCAGTAAAACTGGGTACGCTTTATCGAAATCGAAGGGTTGTGCCGGGTAAACCTGATTTCTCCGAACTCAATGAATATGAGATGGTTAAATTCGAACCGCACAAACTGTTCGAGATAAAAAAGAAGAATAACCCATGTCACGTTCGCTACACTTTCACACCACTCGGAGAAAACAGAACTAAGCTTACCTTTTTAGTATGGATGGACGACAATAGCGACTTATCAGGTCCTTTTGCCCAAGCTCACCTAGATAAATTAAAATCAGTAATAGAAAATGGCTATGCTCCTGATAAAACTCAGCCACAGAGATTAATGGTAGAACTCACCAGGTTCAAAATGAAAAGAGGGAAAAGTGAGAAAGTTCAAGAATTAGTCAAACACATTCGAGAATCAGTACCGAGACAGAAGGAAGCCTTTAAGGCCGAGAAGATGTTCGTGGAAAGTATCTTCTACGAGAAACGAGGTGAGGATGAATATCTTTATTGGTATAACATTCAAGGCGAAGGAGCTTCTCATTTATTACAATCTCAAGACCCAGACGACAAGAAATATATTGAGTTATGCAACGAATGTTTTGACAAAGAAGCTCCAGATTCCCGTGTAGATATGAAGCTCGAAATGAGCATGATCCGCGACGAGCTCCGGGAGGTCATGAAGGATTTATAAAATGACCAATTTTATTTATATCTACATAACTAATCGAACTAAAGCTGAGGCTAAAAAGATTGCCTTGTATTTACTCAAAAGAAAGCTGATTGCCTGCGCAAATATTCTTGGACCAATTGAAAGCATGTATCATTGGAAGGGTAAGATCGCCGATGAGAAAGAATTTGTCTTGATCGCCAAGACGATTAACAAAAATTACAATAAGGTTGTTCGCGAGACAGAGAAAATCCACTCATATACTGTTCCGTGTATAGTTAAGATTCCCGTTAGTTCCAATAAGAAATATTTTGATTGGATTATTGGTGAATTAAATTAGCATATGGAAGAACGCTTACAGAAAATCGAAGAAGAGTTATTAGCAGTCAAAGAACGCAACAAACGTGTTGAGGCGGATAAGGCCTGGGAAACGAGTGTGCTTAGAGTTTTTCTAATCGCGACTATTACATATCTTACTGCATCAGTTGCTTTATTGTTTATCGGCATCGAAAACTATTTTTTAAATGCGCTCATCCCAACGATCGGTTATCTATTATCAACTTTGTCTATCCCGCCAATTAAGAAATGGTGGATTAGAAAGCGTTACTGAAATAGGATAAAAGACAATGCCCCAAGATTTTAACCGAAAGATTTCGATAATTGTCAGGAATGACTTGCCGCACTGGCAGGTTTTGAATACGGTCGCCCACGTGAGCGCTTATTTCGGCAATAAAGTGGGCGTAGGCTTCGGCACGGGGGAATTTTTCATAACTAAGGATGGTGTACAGTATCCTCGGAACACCCAATATGCGATTGTTGTTCTCTCCGCCAAGCCGGAACAGATGGCCGACTGCATGAAGGAGGTGAGGGGCTCAGGCATGGAATCTATGGCTTTCATCAGGGAAATGATTGACGCGACTGATGACACTGAGATACAGACAATTCTTTCCGCCAAAGAAGATAAAGACGTAGAGTATTTAGGGATTGGAATCTTCGGCGACAAGGACGAGATAAAGATTCTGACCAAGAAATTCAGTCTTTGGAAATAGGCGTTGAGAAAGAGCGTTTAGATTGATTGAGGCCTTGGGATATATTTTCTTCTATAAGAACAGAAAGAAAATAATGCGATATTGGCTAATATTATAGCAACCAAATATGTTGTGGTAAGCAAGTTGTATTCGCTTAATGACAGTATCGCCAATAAATTTGAAATAGTAAAAGCCATCCAAGTTGTAAGCGTCTCACTCCAAGGTTCCATATATGATTTCCTAAAACTAGGGATGTATCCGATAACATCTATTGCTGAAATCATGATTACAGAAACAAGCGGTTTATCTAATTGCCACCAAATAATTATTGCGGATAAGGCAGTGATCAAAATGGCGGTATCGCCTTTGGTTATATTTCTGGTCCCATATCTCAAGGAAAATAGAAAAACACCGATAACAAAAATCGTTCCTACTGTTAGATTCAGCGCACCCCAACCGCCACCGCCATACCATATACCAACGACCGCTGTTCCTTGTGTCAGAGCCCAAATAAGCCAAGTGTAAGCGTGGGGTTTGGTTTTGAGTAAAATAGTGTCCCTCAAATATGGGAAGAAGGCCGCAACTCCAATAACTGTAGCAATGATAGTGAGGATTATTTTTATATCCATACTCACTATCTAAACATTAAAAGGTTCTGACGTCCACGATGGGCCATAAAAATAACTTCGCATTTCCAATCTTTAATTTAAATGCTCGCTTGGAAGTCAATTTCGAGGTATCGATTGTCAAATAGAGTACAATTAACCTAATGACTAACCTATTCAAAAAGCTGATTCCAGTCTCTTTTTTTGTATTTCTTGTTGCGGCGCAGATAGTTCTTGCGGCCGATGGTTCCGGGACCAATATTGTCAGCCCCATAACCACTACTGTTGGTTCCACCGGCGGGACATACACCTTCACTTATACCGCAACCGAAACGATGGACAGCGGAGGGATTTCTATCACTGTTCCCTCCGGTTGGAGCGCCCCGCAGGGCGTTGCGGGAATCGCCGGCTACACAACCGTTTCAACTACCGGCACCGTGGGCATAGTACTCGATTCCGCCGACAGTCTGACCGGCTGGAATCACCGAACCACTAATCCAAAAGCCTGTAGCGGCGCGTTTTCTATAGATACAGTTGTCAAACACGAAGGGACCGGTTCGGTGAAGTGCGTGAACAGTTCCGATAGTAACAACGGCACTTGGTATCACAATATAACTGCTCAAGATTGGTCTTCTCACACGAGGGTCGGGTTCTGGATAAGGACCAACTCTCCCATCAACAACGGCGATCTGCAGTTTGCCTATGACAATAACACCAATATTGCGAGCCCGATCGCAACCCCTTCTTTGGGCAAGGCCATACCGGCGAATACGTGGACCCATGTCGATTTTGCTTTGAGCGGTACGAGAACGTCCGTGGCCAGCTTCGGGCTGAAGATCGCCAACCTGTCTGCAATGGCCAATACCACTGCGTGGGTGGATAATTTTCAGATCGGCGGCAGTTCCGGCGTAGTGCCGACATTTACCGGCAACACGATCAGCATCAATTCCCTTGCGCTCACAGTTGGGCAGACTATTACCGTTACGTACGGCTCCGGCGGCGGAACGAGCGGTGTTACCGCTCCCTCCACAAGCGGTGTCTATACATTTACCACTCAATCTCGGTCTTCAGACGACGGGACTCTGACCAATATTCTCTCATCTCCGACGGTTACCATAGCAAATCCGGTTCCGACCACAACCTCGGTTTCGCCAACTTCCAAAAACGCAGGCGATGCGACCTTCACGTTAACCGTGAACGGCACGAATTTTATTCCAACCTCGGTTGTTAACTTTGCCGGACTGGCCCGCACCACAACCTTTGTCTCGACTACCCAACTGACCGCCTCCATCCTCGCGTCTGATCTTACGACTAGCGGAACTTTCAATATCACCGTGACCAACGGAACTCCCGGAGGCGGGACGTCCAACGCCCAAGTCCTAACGGTGAACAACCCCGTGCCGACGACCACTTCTATCTCGCCAACTTCCAAAACGGCGGGAGATAGCGCCTTTACCCTGACCGTGAACGGAACTGG
>MHIY01000032.1:7188-10660 GCA_001817755.1 Candidatus Colwellbacteria bacterium RIFCSPLOWO2_01_FULL_48_10 | reverse complement strand
GGAACTCGGACATCAGTCTTATTGATACTATCGGCCGAGCCGGTCTTGAGGCGCATTACGACAATACCCTAAGAGGCGTCAACGGCAAAAAAATAACCTATCGTAACGCTATCCTAGAGGCCAAAGATTTCAGCCAGGCCAGCGACCCGCAAATGGGACAGAGTCTTACAACGACCATTGATCTTGAGTTTCAGGAATATTTTTATGGAAGGATGCTAGCTAGTATGGCGCCCAAAGGTCAAAAAGCGGGTGTCGGCATTGCTATTGATCCACGCAATGGGGAAGTGCTTTCCATGATCAGCATGCCGGCATTCAACGCCAACAAAGTTGGGTCGTATCTTCACCTTCCCAACCAGCCTCTTTTCAACCGCGCTATCTCTGGTATGTACAACCCCGGTTCAACCATAAAACCGTTTCACGCGGTCGCGGCGTTAAAGGAAGGCGTTATCGATGAAACAACGCAAATTTTCTCGCGCGGCTATATCGAGGTTCCAAATCCATACAATCCCGACGCGCCCAGCCGTTTTGTCGACTGGAAACCGCATGGCTGGGTTGATGTCCGTTCTGCTCTGGCTCGTTCGAGCAACGTATTCTTTTATGCTGTGGGCGGAGGTTTGCCGCCCAACGAAGCCGAGACGGCCAGAGGTTCGTATGATACATCTGGCCTTGGCGTCGCGCGGCTTGGGGAATACTGGCGAAGATTTAATTTTGGGGTTAAAACAGGTATCGACATAGGCGGGGAATCCTTCGGATTCTTGCCGAATCCCGATGAGAAAGAAAAAAGATCCAGTACGCCGTGGAGGATAGGAGACACCTATAACATATCAATCGGGCAAGGCGACGTACTTTTAACCCCGTTGCAACTTTTGAATGCGATTGTTGCGCTTGCAAACCATGGTCAGGCTTATGTTCCCCATCTGAACATTGATTTACCGGCGCAGATTTTGTTTGACGCATCTGACCTGGCATCAGAAATGACCGAAGTCGAGAAGGGCATGGAGGATGCAGTTTATAAAGACTATGGTACGGCTCATAGCTTGGCTAGTCTGCCGTTCCATATTGCCATGAAGACCGGAAGTGCTCAGGTTTCTTTAAACACAAAAACAAACGCGCTTGTTGTAGGTTACGGGCCGGTAGGCGAAAATGTAACGCCGGAAATCGCGATATTGGTCCTTGTTGAAGACGCCAAAGAAGGGAGCCTGAACGCCCTTCCAATAGCCAACGACGTATTCGACTGGTATTACCGCAATCGAATTGCACCGAGCTCTACGGCTGCGAATTAATTTAATACAAAAAAGAAAGCCCCAGACAGATGCATCCTGGCAAGGACTTTGTCTATCCGGGGGAGAGCAGATTGTCTTCTGCTCAAATAGATGGCGAGTCTGGCTGCGGATCTGGATTGAACGTCACGTGCGCGATCACCGCAGATAGAATCCCAATCAATGACAATATAACCATAGAGGTATCATCACCCTTGATCTGCGCGGCAAGAGCCAGCACTATGGCTGAAACGGAAAGGAAAATCATGATCGTCGGGATAATACCAACGAGCTTGATCTTTTTAAGGATCCACGTTCGAAGCCTGTTGGTTTCGGAACCCAGAGAGATCACAAGTGCCAGTGTCATGACGACAGCAGAGATGATCCCAGCGATGAGCGAGGTTTTGAGAACCGAGTAGGTCACAAAGGCCATGAAAACCGCGATGATTAACATCACGATTCCAATTAGCACCCGAACAACGGGTCCATGCGTGCGCGCGAAGCCGATGAGGCTGTCATTGCCTGATGTGTTGTTCGACATAAGTTGTAGATTCCTCCTATTGGTTTCGGAAAGGACGGCGTAGGTGATACCACTTACTATCCTCTCCTACTTATCGAGTATATACCACGATTTATCGGCTCGCGTCAATCACCTCAACAACTTCCCGACCCTTCTTCGCTAAAAGCTACGAATGGGCAAGTCGGGAAGTTGCTGAGGTGATTAATGTGATGTAAGAATTGTCGATACATTTACGCACCTCTATTTTCTGGATAATTGCCTGTAGTTTGTTACAATTCTTCTGCTAATGCCGAAGCTTATTGTCGCCAATTGTCCCGATTCAATTCAAATCTCCGATTTGATTTTGAATCGAGGATCCCGACAGAAGGTCGGGAGAAATATAATTTCATGAAATTAATAGTCGCTAACTGGAAAAGCAACCCTTCTACTCACGCTGAAGCTATCCGCCTGGCCAAGGAGATCGACTGGAAGGGCGTGGTCATTGTTCCGCCGTTCATCTATCTGGAAGCGATCAGCGATGTCCTAAAAAATGCATCTCTCGGCGCCCAGGATGTTTCGCCCAATGATGTCGGCCCCCACACCGGCGAGATCGCTCCGCGCCAGCTAATCGACCTAAAGGTTGAGTATGTGATCGTCGGCCACTCGGAACGGCGCAAGGCAGGCGAGACGGATGAGGAAATACAGAAAGAGCTTGTTGCAACCCTCAATGCTGGATTAAAGGCTGTCCTCTGCGTCGGAGAATCCGCCGAAGTCCGCAAGAATGGCTTCGAAGCCGCCAAAAAATTCGTCAAAGAACAGCTCGAATCAGTTTTCTCTGGACTTAGTCAATCGTTAAAAGTTATGAGTTATGAGTTATACGTTGCTTACGAGCCCATCTGGGCCATCGGCACGGGCACTACCGACACCCCCGAATCCGCCGCCGAGATGGCCTCTTTCATCAAACAGTTAATGGTTAATAGTTATAAGTTATCAGTTAATGTTTTATACGGTGGCTCCCTGAACGCTTCGAACGCTAAGAGCTTCCTGTCACGCTCGGAGATAGGCGGCGCATTGGTAGGCGGAGCATCGTTGAGATCCGATGAATTTAAAAAGATCGTCGAAACTACACAGTAATGGCGTAAACATGACAACTTATATTCTAAGAGTGAATTTGGACATCAATGCAACCGAGAAATATGGTAGTTCGGTCAGGTTCAAAAGCGCATTTGAGAGCATAAAAAAATTATCTTCCGGGCAAAACAGGCTTGTGATCATAAGCCACCGTGGCCGGCCGGAAGGTTTTGATAAGAATCTTAGTTTAAAACGGATGCATAAGTTGCTCCAGAAAAAACTTGGGAAATCGATAAAATTCTTCGGGCATTTCGGCTTTCGTAAAATAAAAGCCGAAATAGGCAAATCAGCTCCAGGGAGCGTCTTTATGCTCGAGAATATTCGGTTTTTGCCGGGAGAAATAAGGAACGATTCTGGGCTTGCAAAACAGCTCGCAAGTTTGGGAGATGTTTTCGTGAACGATGATTTTGCAACGGCCCATCGCGAGAATGCCTCAAACGTCGGCATCGCAAAATACATTAAGCACCAAATCGGCCCGAATCTTAAAAGAGAATTGGATCTTCTGATTAAAGCGATTAATCGACCGAAACATCCATTTGTGCTCATTGTGGGCGGCGCAAAGATTAGCGATAAAATGGGGGTC
>MHIY01000032.1:4091-7177 GCA_001817755.1 Candidatus Colwellbacteria bacterium RIFCSPLOWO2_01_FULL_48_10 | reverse complement strand
GCTGGGACATAGACGATTCTATCTACGAATCCAACATGATGGCTGCGGCCAAAAAAATGACGACGAATGATAAAATAGTTATCCCCGAAGACCTGGAAGGCGAAAACGGAAGCATCTTCGATATCGGTCCGGAAACCATAAAAAAGTTTTCTGGAATAATCAGAAATGCTAAAACCATTATTTGGGGCGGGCCAATGGGGTTCTTTGAGAAGAAAGGCTTCGAGAAGGGATCGTATGCGATAGCTAGGGCGATCGCAAGCTCAAACGCATTTTCGATAGTGGGTGGAGGCGAAACAACAGAAATCATAACGGCCTTAAAATTGGAAAAAAAGATAAGCCTTTTGTCGACAGGCGGGGGAGCGATGCTCGACTTTCTGGCTGGCAAGAAACTACCCGCCCTGCAGGCGCTCAAAAAGAGAAATCCCAAACACTAAGCACCAAATCCCCTGGCCGGGCAGGCTAAGCAAATCCCAATGTCCAAAATCATAAACAGAACCCGTTTGAAAATTTCTTATTTAGATATTGTTTCGAATTTCGATATTCGGATTTAGAATTTATTCATGACTCATAAAATCATAATCATTTACCACAAGGATTGCCCGGATGGTTTTGGCGGAGGTTGGGCGGCCTGGAAAAAGTTTGGCCATAAAGCCGAATACATTGGCGCAAAACACGGCGATCCGATCGCTAAAAACTTGGCCGGGCGCAATGTATATATCATTGACTTCAGCTATTCAAAATTGGTCATAGAGAAGGTTCTACGAGATGCCAGATCGCTCGCCATGATCGATCATCACGTAAGTGCTAGGGATGTGGTTAAAAGCGTGCCAGACCATCTTTACGCCATAAACCGCTCGGGCGCCGCGCTCGCCTGGCAATACTTTCATCCACGCAAAAAGATTCCTAAGCTTCTATTGCATATTGAAGATGTTGACCTTTGGAAATTTAAGCTTCCTAAAACAAAAGAGATAATCTGCATGCTGGAATCACAGCCTTATAATTTCAAAGTTTGGGATAAGATTGCCCGCGATCTGGAAAACACTAAAGCCGCGGCAAAATATATCCGCGCCGGGAAAGCAATTTTAGACTATAAGATGTCGCTGGTTGCTGAATTCGTCTCCAAGGCCGATAAAGCCGTTTTTTCGGGATATAAGGCGCTGGTTGTAAATGCCGGGGTATTTAATTCGGAGATAGGCAATGAGTTGATAAAGCTGGGTGCCCAAGTCGGAATAGTTTATTCAGAGCAAGGAGGCCGCAGAAAGGTATCGCTTCGTTCTGGAAATAATAATGTCGACGTTTCCAAGATGGCCCAGAAGTTCGGAGGAGGCGGCCACAGGCGGGCGGCGGGCTTCTCTATCCCGATGCATCAGAAAGCGTCTTGGAAAATTATAGAATCATAATCCATATGTTGAATATCTATTTTGATGGGGCTTGTTGGCCTAATCCGGGCGGATCTGCTGCGTGTGGTTGGGTTATTAAAAAAGACAGCGAGGTCCTTTCCAGGGGTGGCATATTGATTGGAACAGGAGAGGGGATGACAAACAATGTGGCTGAATATCATGGTCTAATCGAAGGTATTAAAAATATTTCTAATTTAGGATTAAAAGAAAGAGAAATCAAGATTTATGGTGATAGTAATTTGGTTTGCAATATGATTGCTAAAAAGTGGGGCTGGAAGAAGGGTAAATATTTACCACATAAAGATAAGCCTCACCTAAAAGTTTTGTTAGACGAGGCTCTTCTATTACTAAGCAAATATAAGTATGAAGTGCAGTGGATTAGAAGAGAACTTAATTCTGAAGCTGATGAACAATCAACTAAACCGCTTATTGAAGCGGGAATAAGGGAGCCTATTAACAAATATAAAACTCCAGCCAATACAGACGAATCTTGCCCTAGGTGTCACAAGGGCATGGTTGAGAAGAAAGGAGAATTTGGTAGATTCTATGGATGTTCCGATTACCCTAAATGTAGAGGTACGAAAAGTATAAAAAGTAGGATTGACTAAACTATGATATTTATGGTACAAATATCCACGTAGGCAATCGAGCAATAGCTCAGACACCGATCACCTTCAGCAACGAGAGTTCTTTTGATAATCGGTGTTTGAGAGGAAAGTCCGGACACCTGCCGATTTTCTCTGAGCAAAGCGAAACTAGAAAATCGAGCATCCCGAGTTTATCGAGGGAATATCCTTCGACTTCGCTCAGGATGCTCAATTTCAAATCTCCCTTCCGCTCGAATGAAATTGGCAAAGGTAATGGCTAACGGCCATACGCGGCAACGCGCGAGGTGCGAACAGAGACGTCTGAGGCGAAAGCCAAAGAAAGCCCAGTTCCCAAGCTAGACGGCTTAACTCAACTATAGGGATAAAAAGGTTGAGGTGAAACGCTTCCAAATCCTTACCGGGTGCAAGGCCGTGCTCTAGTCGCAAGACTGGAGAGTGCCGCCAGAGCCTCGCAGTAATGCGAAGCCCAGACAAATTGTTGCAACAATTTTGTCCGAACAGAGCGAGGTTACAAAATTGAGTGTCTCGCCGAAGCCGCAAGGCGCAGGCGGACAGACCCGCCGCCGCTCTCACGAGCTGTGGCGAGGTTCTCAATTTCAAATCTCGCCCCGGCTCGAATGAAATTGGAACAGAATCCGGCTTATGAGTTGCCTGCCCAAAAACCCGCTGAAAAGCGGGTTTTTGCGTTTCCTATACATAAAGAATACAATGACATTTATGTCAGAAACTTTTGGTATTCGCACAAGAAATATCTTTGATCCGGCTTCCAGGGAGCCTTTCAAGTTAAGTCGTTCAAAGCTGGAACTTTTTAACGAGTGTGCGCTATGCTTTTACCTTGACCGCCGATTGGGAATTAGCCGCCCACCTATGTTCCCATTTACGCTTAACAACGCGGTAGACGCGCTTATGAAGAAAGAGTTCGATATACATCGCGCAAAAAGCTCAGCTCATCCGCTCATGGAAAAGTACGGCATCGATGCTGTGCCGTTTACCCATGAGGATATGGAAAAATGGCGTGCGAATTTTGTCGGCATCCAATATCATCATCAGCCCACCAATCTAATAATAACCGGGGCAG
>MHIY01000032.1:3396-4046 GCA_001817755.1 Candidatus Colwellbacteria bacterium RIFCSPLOWO2_01_FULL_48_10 | reverse complement strand
GCCGCAAGGGATTCAGCGTTTCCGACACGGCCTATTTCGTTTACGCGAACGGTCAGAAAGACCGCTCGGCCTTTGACGGCAAACTGGAATTCACCGTCCAGATATTCGCCCACAAGGGCAACGATGCGTGGGACGAACCAACGATAGTCAAAGCCCGCGAGTGCCTTATGCTCGAAAAGAGGCCGGAGATGAATCCTGCCTGCACTTATTGCTCTTATCGAAAAGAAGCTGCAAGACATCCAATCAAATAACACCATCTCTGTGGATAAGCTTCTAAAAAAACATTTTGGTTTTGATAAGTTTCTGCCTCTTCAGGAAGAGATCATATGCAATGTTCTCGCTGGGCGCGACACTTTGGCGCTCTTACCCACCGGAGGAGGGAAGTCGCTTTGCTATCAACTGCCCGCCATGGCTCTGCCGGGGCTTACCCTTGTTATCTCGCCGCTCATAGCCCTTATGAAAGACCAGGTGTCTGCACTGCAAAAGGCCGGGATCCCCGGAGCATACCTAAACAGCAGCCTAGGCATTAAAGACGAACGGCGAATAAAAGAAGATCTTGAAAGCAGAAAAATAAAATTGCTCTACGTTGCTCCCGAACGACTCATGAAACCAGAGTTTATAGATTTCGTTAAGCGGCTGGGCGTATCGCT
>MHIY01000032.1:0-3379 GCA_001817755.1 Candidatus Colwellbacteria bacterium RIFCSPLOWO2_01_FULL_48_10 | reverse complement strand
TACATGTTATCCGCGACATTCTTCCCAAGACACCAGTCGTGGCCCTTACCGCCAGCGCCACCAGAAAGGTAAGACAAGACATAATCGCCCAATTAAAATTTACCGATTTTGAGACTTTCTGCGGCAGCTTCGACCGCAAAAACCTCAATTACATAGTGCGGCCTAAACAAGAGGCCTATTATCACATGCTTAACTATATCGAAGATCATCGTGGCCAAGCGGGCATAATCTACTGCCATAGCCGGGCAACCGCCGACAAGATGGCGGCGCAGTTGGTGGCCGACGGGGTGCGTGCACTGGCGTATCACGCCGGACTCACCCCCAAGGAACGGAGCGCGAATCAGGAAAGCTTTATGAAAGGGGATACAGATATCATCACCGCGACCGTGGCCTTCGGCATGGGCATAGACAAACCAGACATCAGGTTCGTTATGCATTATGACCTGCCTAAGAACCTCGAATCATATTATCAAGAAACCGGCCGCGCCGGACGAGACGGAAAACCAGCCGACTGCATACTTTTTTTCAGCCCACGCGACAAAATAAAGCACGACTTTTTCATAAGGAAATTCGAGAATCGCGCGCTGGCGCGGATCGCGAGCGAAAAGCTTGAAGCCATGGCTTATTTTTGCACCAGTTACCAGTGCCGCCGCAAAATGCTTCTTAGCTATTTTGGCGAAGATTATCCCGAGAGCGTCTGCTCTGGTTGCGATAACTGCAAATCAGAATAAAGGTACTCGCTCCGTGGCGAAGCTTTACGGGGTTGAACCTTTGTTCCTCGCTTGTCAGAATAGAAACCGTTCGTGATGCGTCACAAAGTTATTGAGTTATCGATTGTCTTATTCGCACGAATATGCCCATGGGAATACTAGTGGTATAATCAACAGATAGAGATATGCGAGAATACGAAAAAGTTTTGAAATCGTTAGCAAATCGTCGGCGGCTTGAGATCATAAAATATCTCAAGGAGCATGATGAGGCATCGGTCGGGGAGATTGCAGGCAAAATAAAACTCTCCTTTAAATCCACGTCGCGTCATCTGGCGGTGCTTTTGAGCGCAGATGTTATCGAGCGCAACCAAAGAAGTGTCTCGGCATACTATTCTCTAACGTCAAAACAAACATTGATGGCCAAAAACGTTATTTCTCTTCTCTAGTATTCTTTCGTTTAGCCATCGTCTTATTCGTACGAATAAGACGATGGAGCGATGGGAGGGAATTGATAATTTATCGATGGGCATATTCGTGCGAATAAGCCCATGAGAGGGGTGAATTCGCCGGCTTTGAAATTTGAGAGAAGTTCGGTATTATGTTTCCACACATTGTGGGATCGTCCCTGGCCGGGCAGGCTAATGGTAGGACGTTGAATTATGTACTTCATTTATATTTTAGAAAGTCTAAAAGATAGTAATCATTATGTGGGATTAACGTCAGACGTCGATAAAAGATTGAAGTATCATAATTCAGGATATGTAAAATCTACTAAACATAGAATGTCGTTTAAATTAGTTTACAAAGAAAAATATCAAACTAGATTAGAGGCACGGGAACGAGAGAAATACTTAAAAAGTTATAGCGGCTCCAAGGAAAAGTTGAGTATTTTAGAGGCGTTATAGTAGAATTATCATCATTGCGGGATCGTCTAATGGTAGGACGTCGCTCTCTGAAAGCGAAAATCTTGGTTCGAGCCCAGGTCCCGCAGCATGAAAACAGGAGTAGAGTTTAAGAAGTCTAGATGGCTAAATAAATACAAGAATTCAATTGATCTTGATCCATTTTTCCAGCGGGGACAGGTATGGAATCCAGGAAAGAAACAATACTTTATTGATTCGCTTGTACGAGGCTGGGGAACGCCGAAGTTGTTTCTATGGCAGACCGGAAAAGATACTTTTGCTTGCCTGGATGGCAAGCAAAGGCTAACAAGTTTGTTTAGTTTTATGGCCGACGATCTACCGTTGGGATCTAAGTCAGAAAAACTTTCCGGCAAAAAATATTCGAAATTACCTAGAGACGTACAAGATGCTTTTGACGAATATGAATTTGCTGTTGAAGTAATAACCGAGGCTAAGCCCGAAGAAGCAGTTGAATTGTATAAGAGATTACAAGGCGGAACTCCATTGAACTTTGGAGAAAAAATATTCGCTTATCCAGGTAAAATGACCGAGTTCATCAAACGGCGGCTTGTAAACAGAAAACTCCTTAAAACTACCGTAGGACTGGCTAATACGCGATATTCGCATTATGCAGTTTGTGCTCAGCTCTGCCTACTCACTATTAAGGGGGCGAAAGAGGATCTTAAACTGAAGAATCTGGAGAAATTTTTCCGCGAGTACGCAGAATTCAACGAGAGGAGTCCTGAAGCAAGAAAGATATATATTGTAATCAAATTCTTAGAAAAAGCCTTTCTGGGGGAAAAGGAAACTGCTTTACGGAATAGGCCGAATATCGTTTCCGTATTTAATTTAGTTTCAGACATCTCTACTCGTGGCAACATTCTAGGCAAAGAAAGGGAAATCGGTAAGTTTTTCCGAAAATTTACCAAGGATCTGCAAAAGGAATTCGAAAAAGATCCAGATGATCGCGATCCCGCATTGATAAGTTATCAATCTGCGGTTACACAGGGAGCTGACAAGATAAAATACGTGAACCTCCGCCACGAAATTTTACTCAAAAAATTAGCGGCGAGTAGTAAATTCTTCCAAAAGTTGATATACCCACCTTCCCCCGAAGAAAGATTTAGATTCCTCTATGAGCAGACTAGAAAAAAATCCAAATCAGCCAACTCTAATGAATTCGAGATTTTTCTTATAGAAACCAAGGGACTGTCGCGATTCAAATGTAAAAATGATCGTGGAAAACCTGAAACATTCGTTGGACACATAAGACACTGCTTACACCATGTAGATCATGGAAAATTCAATATCAGAAACTTGCCTAGAGCCATGAAAATACTTGAAGACATTGCTTAAGGATCTAATTTTTGAGCCCAAAAACCCTTATACTGATTGGTAATATAAATTCCAAGACCGTATATCACAGCAATTAAAAATGACGAACAACGATTACAAATCAATTACTAAAGAAGCATATAATAGTGTCTCCAAAGAATATATGGAGCGTGATAAAGGTGTCGTTGATGAATCCTCCGATGTAAAAATGGCGCTCGATAAGTTTACAGACCTACCTCCCAAGGCACATATTTTAGATATTGGTTCCGGAGGAGGCAGAGATTCTCGTTTCTTTTATGAACATGGTTTTAGGGTCACCGGAATTGATTTCTCGAAGAAAATGATTGATGGCGCAAGAGCGATCCAGCCAAATATTGATTATCGGGTTATGGATCTTGAAAATATGGATTTCCCAAACCAGGAATTTGATGC
>MHIY01000031.1:15599-20198 GCA_001817755.1 Candidatus Colwellbacteria bacterium RIFCSPLOWO2_01_FULL_48_10 | reverse complement strand
TCCGTAAAGGCGGGCACATTGAGCTTCGTCCTGGTCGGAGAACGATTACAGTTCTACTGGAACACACGCTCTAGGTCTAGTGCTAATCCCCGCCGAGTTGATCACAATCTCTCGTTGGGGCTTTTCTTTTCTAATCCCGCGAGAGTTCCCCGCCCATAAGGGCTGGGGTGTTCATTCAACCCCGCTTTCATTAATGAAAGCGGGGGTATGAAGGTGCGCTCTTATTTTGTTGCGACCGGTGCTAGGGCAGGCGAGCAGAGCCCACTCCGTAAATACACATGAGGCTCTACCTCGAGAAACCTTCATAATGCCTTGTGATATTGTAAAAATAGCCAAGAACGCGGCTGGAGTGTATGATTGAATGAATTCCAAATGAAATACGATTTCGTAGCCATCGGTGATATAACTAGCGACGCATTTATCCGTCTGAAAGATGCCTCGGTGAGTTGTGACATTAACCGCGAGCATTGCAAGATATGTCTCAGCTTCGGCGACAAGGTGCCCTATGAGTCTGTTACTGTGGTTCCCGCGGTCGGCAACAGCCCGAACGCCGCCGTCTCTGCTGCCCGCCTTGGCCTGAAGACCGCTTTAGTTACAAACATCGGCGCTGATGAACAAGGCAAGGAATGTCTCGCGGCATTAGCCAAAGAGGGGATTGCGACCGAATATGTTAAGGCTCACCAGGACCGCAAGACCAACTACCACTATGTTTTGTGGTACGAAGACGACCGCACCATCCTCATCAAGCACGAAAACTATGTCTATGCCCTGCCGGAGATGGAGCCGCCGGGTTGGATTTATCTCTCTTCGCTCAGCGAAAACGCCGCTTCTTTCCACGATGAGATCGAGAAATACCTGAACGCGAATAAGCAGGTAAACCTTGCTTTCCAGCCCGGCACCTTTCAAATGAAGCTCGGCGTAAAGCGCCTAGCCGGCATCTACGCGCGTACCAAAGTTTTTATCTGCAATAAAGAAGAGGCCGAGCGCATCCTTTCGCTTCCGCCTAGCGATATCAAGGTTCTTTTGCGGGGCATCCGCGCGCTTGGCCCGGAGATAGCGGTTATCACCGATGGCCCCCTTGGCGCTTATGTTTACGAAGACGAAAAAATGTGGAAGATGCCGATCTATCCCGATCCCAAGCCTCCATTCGAACGCACGGGCGCAGGCGACGCTTTTTCTTCCACTCTGATTGTCGCCTTGGCTCTGAGTCTTCCGATAACGGATGCTCTGCGCTGGGCGCCGGTGAATTCGATGTCGGTTGTCCAGGAAATCGGCGCGCAGGCCGGCTTGCTCACTCGCGAGAAGCTCGAAGGATTTTTGCGCAACGCCCCGGCGAATTACAAGCCAGAACTCATCTAAACGCAAAACTTAAAAGTAAAAACGAAAAAGTATGAATACAAAAATTAGAAAATCAAAATTTTTAGTTTTGAGATTTAAGTTTTAAATTTTGTCCCAGTCTACACAATCTTAATATGCAGAAACCAATTGATTATATAAAGGACGCCGAAAATCGTGGGGTTGCCATCGGTCACTTCAACATTTCTGACATGGCGGCGCTGAACGCGATTTGCGAATCAGCCAAGGAGCTCGGCCTCCCGATATTCATTGGCGTTTCCGAGGGCGAGCGCGAGTTCATCGGCATCAAAAAGGTTCGCGCTTTGGTTTCGGCGGCCACAGAGGAATACGGCATCCCGGTATTCTTGAACGCCGACCATACCTATTCGTTCGAAAAGATCAAAGAGGTTGTCGCCGCCGGTTACGACTCGATCATCTTCGACGGAGCGAAACTTTCGTTCGAAGAAAACGTGAGACAAACCAAACAAGTCGTCGAATACGCGAGGTCGGTGAACCCAGCAATCCTCGTCGAGGCCGAGCTGGGTTATATCGGCACGTCTTCGAAGCTGTTAGATAAAATTCCCGAAGGCGCTGGCTTACATCTTACGACCCCCGAAGAGGCGGCTGAGTTTGTGAAAGCTACCGGTATTGATCTTCTTGCGCCGGCTGTCGGGAACATACATGGCATGTTAAAGAATGCTCCAGAACCGCGCCTCGACATCCCACGTATCGCCGCGGTGCGCGAGGCATGCGGTGTACCGCTCGTGCTTCATGGCGGCTCAGGCACCAAAGACGAAGACTTCGTGGCCGGTATAAAGGCCGGAATATCGATGATCCATATAAATACCGAAATACGCGTCGCCTGGAAAAACGGCATCGCCGAATTTATGAAGGCAAATCCCGATGAGACCACTCCTTATAAAATACTCAAATCTGCCTCCGATTCGGTCAAAAAAGTGGTTTTGGCCCGCCTGAAACTTTTTAATTCCTGAAATATCTGCTATTCTCTTTGCCGGAGGTGATGGTTGTGCCCGTGTCACAGAAGCGCTTGCGTTGGCGGAAAGGTGGACCGCAGGGTGGATCCAGTTGCGGAAACAGGCTATCGTGCATCGTTGATCGCTTTGCGTCGGTACGGATCAGGATCTGATCTTCTGACGTGGCCGGCCCTGCCATTTTGATTGGCGCCTTTTCCTCCTTCTTCCAGTCCTTTCCATTTGTTCCTTGTTTGCCCTGGCCCGCACTCGTTGTGGGCCATCGCATTTTTTGGTATTATTGCTCTAATGGCTAATTCGAAACCACTGATACTTCTGATCGATGATTCCCAAGATTTCCGCGACATTATGTCTGTCCGCCTTGGCGCGGCTGGTTTTGACACCGTTCAGGCCAGCGGCGGCGAAGAGGGCATAGCCAAACTTAAGCAGATAAATCCAGATTTGATCGTGCTGGACCTGGAGATGCCTGGGATAAACGGCGTGGAAACCCTGATGCGGATAAAGAATGATCCCTCGAACAAAGACAAGAAAGTTGTATTTCTCACGAGCTATGGCGAGCCACAGGAAAAACTGGCGGAAGTCGATAAAAAGTTTGCGACCGAGGTCGGCGCTCTCTGTTATCTTCGCAAAACCGACGACATGAACCACATCGTGCGGGAAATAAAAAGCCATGCTACATCAACCGCCGCTCATACTTATAGTTGACGACGAGCCCGATCTTTTGGAGATCGGGAAAGCCCGCCTCGGGGCTGCGGGGTTTGCGGTGGAAACGGCGGGAAACGCGGAGCTCGCCTTCAAGAAAGCCAGAGAACTGAAGCCCGATCTGATACTCATGGACATCCGCATGCCCGGTGTTAACGGTACCGAAGCCATGCTCGATCTCAAAAAAGACCCAGAACTGAGAGACATCAAGCTCGCGTTCTTGACCAACATGGTCATACCCTGGCCTGGAGTCTCATCCGACAACGAGAAGTTCGCAAAAGAGCTCGGTGCGGTGAAGTTCCTCGACAAATCCAAGGACATGGAGAAGTTAGCAGAGATCGTGAAGGAAATACTTGGCTAATTTCTTTACACAAAAACACGCTATCAAATTCCCCAGCGAGGAATTTGCGCTCGCTCTCGGACTCGCTCTTCTCGCTAGTGCTCGAAACCTGCCCGCTCGTCCCGTGAGACGGTTTTCTTAGTAAAGAAATCAGCCTCCCTTTTCTACTGGAAGAATACCCCTTATTATTAAGCTGTTATGAAAAAGGTAATAAAACCCGAACTAGCATCGGGGTTCAGGGATTATCTCCCTGAAGAAATGATTCCGCGGCAAAGAATGATGGACACGATCCGCGCGGTATTCGAGCGTTTCGGTTTTGGCCCGCTTGATACGCCCTCAATCGAGAGAGAAGAGATTTTGACTGCTGGCGATGCCGAATTCAACAAGCAGATATTTAGGATTGCGAGCAACAAAAAGGATAAGAAAGATGAAGTGTCTGACCTGGCGCTTCGCTTTGACCTGACCGTGCCGCTCGCGCGGGTCGTTGCCGCGAACTCCAGCCTTGGCCGGCCTTTCAAACGATATCAGATCGGCAAAGTTTTCCGCGCCGAAAGCTCGCAGACGGGCCGATACAAAGAATTCATGCAGTGCGATGCGGATATCGTTGGATCATCAAGTTTATTAGCCGACGCAGAGATAATCGCATTAGTTTACGCAGTACTTACATCTTTAAATATTGAGAACTTTGTAATTAAGATTGGCAACATCGGTACACTGAGTTCGATTTTAACTGAAGTCGGGATTGAAAATGAAAAGCAAAAAAATATAACTAGAGTGATCGATAAGCTTGATAAGATTGGCTGGAAGGGGGTTGGAGCAGAGATGGGCTCTCTTGGTATTGATTCTAGAACTATAGATAGAATAAGAGAGACACTTTCGGATCCCACAAAAAATAATAACGAATCCTACAGAAAGCTTATAGGTGAAAAAATAGAAAACCTGGGTGTTCCAGAAAACAGATACAAGATAGATTTCTCTATCGCTCGTGGCCTAGATTATTATGATGGGATGGTTTTTGAGACAATTCTAACCGATTTACCAGAAATAGGGAGTATTTGTTCCGGTGGACGTTATGATTATTTAGTTTCTAGATTCAGCAAGGAGGTTGTTCCGTCGGTAGGGGCTTCGGTTGGTCTTGATCGTCTCTTCACCGCCCTGGAGAAACTTGGAAAGATAAAAAAGCAAAAAGTTGCTGCTGATGTTCTAGTTTTGAATTTCGACGAGTCCTGC
>MHIY01000031.1:9738-15577 GCA_001817755.1 Candidatus Colwellbacteria bacterium RIFCSPLOWO2_01_FULL_48_10 | reverse complement strand
CCGCATCTTTACGCTCCGCCGGTATTAAAACAGAGCTATACCTAGGCAAGGAAAGCACGTTCAAGGGCCAGCTGGCCTATGCCGTCAGCCGCGAATATCCCGTTGTCGTCATCATTGGCCCCAAGGAGCTCGAGCGCGGCGTAGTCCAGGTGAAGGGTATGGCCGCTCGCACGCAAACTGATGTTAGGCCAGATCTGGTTGTTGGCGAGGTCAAGAAAATTATTGGATAAAAGTGTTGCTAGTTTTGATTTCCCATCCTCGCTTGTCGGAATAAAATACGAAGTTGCCGGCGCGAAGTGTGGCGACAAACCCGTTTGCGCCCTCGTGCCCGCGGTTTACCAATCAGATGGGTGAGAGTAACCCTTTCTTGGTTTTTGGGTTATATTAGACAAGCCGTCATCCCGCCGGCGCAATTTGTATGAATAATATAGAGAAAAAATCTAAACTTTCCTTTTCTGTTTTCGGAGAATTAATCCGAAACAGCTTTAGGGTAAGTAAGCTTATATGGTCCGAAAACAAGGGTATGTCTATATTCCTGGTTTTTGCGTTTTTGACCGTTTCTGTTGCGCCTTTTATACAATCCGGTTCGATAGCGCTTTTAATCAACAATCTGGTTGATATTAAAAATATAACTGAGTCTAAAATATTTTTGATTATCGGCATGATGATTTTGGCCAGTCTTTTACCTTCGATCTTCTTCATTCTTCAGGGATATATTTCTAAGGTTTTGCTGCTGCTTTTAGATAGGAAAATAATTCTCATGGTTATGAAGAAACAGGCTGATATGGATTTTGCCTCTCACGAAAATCCTAAGATCAATGATCTTATCGGCAAAGTGACTGAACAGGCCCAATGGCGTTCAAGGGAATTCGCCCACCGACAATATTTTTTGATACAGAACTTTATTGAGGTTGCCATTGCCTCAGTGATATTATATCTCTCCTCGTGGTGGATCTTCCTGATTATCTTTTTGGGCACCGTTCCTGAGCTTCTTGTCGAGGTCTATTACGGAAAAGTGAATTGGGGTATATGGAGCGCCAAAGCAGAGGACCGCCGTAGATTTTGGGATTTAAATGAATATTTCAGAAAACTTAACCTTATCCAAGAAATAAGAATATTTCAGAATATCCAACATTTCTTCGCTATGGTTAAGCATCTGTTGGTAACATTTCAAAACGCTTCAATTAAAAATGAAAACAAAAAACTTATCTATAAATTACTCTCAGGATTCGTTTCTCAGGCAGTTATTAGCTTTGCTATTTTTTGGTTTGTTTTCCAGGTCGTCCACGGCAACTTGCTTATCGGAACCCTGACATTCATTCTTGCGTCGATAGGAAGTTTCAGGCAATCCCTTGCGAGCTTATTCCAAAATCTGGCGCTTCAATACGAGGACAGCTTGTTTGTAACCGATATGTTCAAACTTCTCGATTTGCCAAAAATAATCAAGCATCAGGAGAAAGGAATAGTGCTTGATAAGCATAAAACTCCGGAAATAGTTTTCGAGAACGTTACTTTTAAATATCCCGCGACAGAAAATGCTGTTATCAGCAATTTCTCATTAAAAATAGCTGCTGGCGAAAAGATAGCCATTGTTGGCATTAACGGCGCTGGAAAAACAACCTTTGTGAAACTTTTATGTCGTTTTTATGACCCAACCGAAGGCCGGATAACAATCGATGGCCATGACCTGAAAAACATCGATTTGGAGAGCTGGTATTATCAGTTGGGAATCATATTCCAAGATTATGCCCGATACCACTTCTTAGTTAAGGACACAATTGCCCTCGGTCGGACGGGTTCAGAGACTGATCTCGAGAAAGTCAAAGCATCCGCCAAAGCCGCCGAGGCTGATATCTTCATAGAAGAATGGGAGAAAAACTATGATCAGATGCTCGGCAGAGAATTCACAGAGGGCGTCGAACCTTCAGTGGGGCAATGGCAGAAGCTGGCGCTTGCACGCACTTTCTATCGCGATCCAAATGTTTTGATCTTGGATGAGCCCACTTCAGCGATCGACGCCGAAGCTGAGGCTAAGATTTTCGAGAAGTTAGAGAATCTACCAGACAATCGTAGCGTCATTCTTATTTCTCATAGATTCTCAACTGTCCGCCAAGCAGACAAAATTGTCATAATAGAAAACGGTGCCATTAAAGAAAACGGCACTCACGAAGAATTAATAAAACTAAATGGCACCTATGCCAAATTATTCAACCTCCAGGCGAAAGGGTATAAATAGCTTCTGCACTCATAGCAGCGCTTTTGGTGATTGCGGGCGGGTTCTCGATTTTCTCATCGCTCACCACGCATAAAAATTGATAATTTCGCCAATTTGTTTTAGAATAAAATCAAATTATGGCTATCAATCAGCACAATAAACATCAAATACCACTGCTTGTTGAAAAAGGCGAGAACGGCTTCTATGTTGTCGAGTGCCCGCTTTTTGAAGGATGTTACACACAGGGCAAAACAATTGATGAGGCATTAACAAATATTCGTGAGGTTATTAAGATGATTCTGGAAGAAAAGGAAGCAAAAGCCGTGCTTAGCGGATATAAGCCACAGGAAATAAGTTTGCATACTATAAACGTCTAGATGGTCAGGCTGTCTCCAATATCGGGGCGCAAATTGGTCAATGTTCTGGCTAAATTCGGCTACAAAGTTGTGAGGCAAAGAGGGAGCCATATGCGGTTGTCTGCTCCGGACAGGAAATCGGTAACCGTGCCGGACTATAAAGCCATAGACCAATCGCTTATACATAAGATCATTAGAGACGCGGAGATAAGTATCGAGGAATTTATTGATAATAAATAGGCAGTCTATAGTAGTCCACACCGCGCAACTTCTGCTACAATTCTTGGAATGTCTTTCATAACAGCGCTTTTGGTGATTGCGGGAGGATTCTCGGTTTTTTCGTCGCTTGCCATATCTTTACGCGATAGCTAGGGAGTATGAATAGTTTTTACTACAATTAAATAATTCCTTATGACATTCATAGCACCGCTCTTGCTGGCCTCTGCGATCTTTTCTCTCATCGCTTCTTTCCTTCATCTGAGTTCCATCGCTCGCGGCAAGAATGGACACCCAATCCTCGGCATCTTTTTCACCTGGAGCGTGACTAGTTTCTGGGTGATACTGGCCTATTTCGTGTATCAAAACGGAACCATTGGCGAGTCGCTTCTCGCAATGATAGATTCGCCGGATTTCCGCCGCTATGTCGGCATCCTCGCCGGAGTTCTTACCATAATCGAGTTTGTGCCCTACATATATTCCATAGTGAAAGGCAAGACCAAACCCGAACGCGCCAGTTGGTCCATCTGGGCCCTGGTGACCGCGATAGGTCTTGCGAGTTTTTACTCCTCAGGAGCGCGGGAAACCATTTGGATGCTCGTTGCGTATGTGGCAGCGACCATAACTGTCTCATTGCTTTCCATTCGCTACGGCGTCGGCGGATGGACTAAGTTCGACCGATACATAATCTTCTCCTGCGCCCTTTGTCTCGTCGTTTGGTGGCTTACCGGTTCTCCGCTCATTGCGCTTGCGATGACTATCACGATCGATGCCTTGGCCGCTCTGCCTACGATCAGAAAAACGTATTATCACCCCGAGTCCGAAGATCGCCTCGCATGGGTTATATCCTTATCCGCTGGCGGACTGAACCTCTTGGCTGTTGAAAAATGGGACTTCGCGCATGCATCGTATCCGATATATCTTTTCATAATGATCGGCATAGTGACCGAGCTCATCCTTCGACCGCGCCACCGCCGGCATCGTGCGCATATACTCGAAGAAAAAAGAGTTTGACTGTTTTAAAATAGCGTGGTATCATAGGCGCGCGTCGCAGAAATGCGATGCGTACACGGACAACTCAATACCGAGGTGAAAAGATTGACCTACTTCAGCCAAGTGATGGGAATCACGGCCGGAGTCGTCTCTCTGGCCGGTTACATTCCCTATATTTTTTCGACGATCAAAGGGAAAACGGAGCCAAGCAAGTCCACCTGGTGGATCCTGACGCTTGTCGGAGTAATGCTCTGGGCGAGCTACAAGGCCTCCGGAGGAGGAGACACGCTTTGGGTACCCATCGCGTACATCGCCGGACCGTTCGTTGTCGCCATCTTGTCTCTCTTCAAGGGGGAGAAGGGGTGGAGTGTACTTGATTCGGTTTGTGTGGCGGGAGCGCTCGTAGCGGCTATAGTGTGGTGGATCACGGGTTCATCATTCCTGGCATTCGTTATATGCGTCCTGGTGGATTTCATTGGAGTTATTCCAACCATCTGGAAGTCATATCACAGGCCATGGACGGAGAGTAGATTCGCTTGGGGATTTTGGTTCCTGGGGAGCGTGATCAATATCGCTGGAACCGTTGTATGGATCCCTTCAAGGGGACTCTACCTCAACTGGGACGTTCCCACGGCCATCTACCTCAGTTACATGCACTTTTTTAACGGGTTCATATTCCTGTTGCTGGTGTTCCCACAGAGAGTGCTCTTTACCTCTCATTCTCCAACTCGGAAGCGGCCTTCAGTTCCGCCTTCCCGCCGCTAGTTAGGTTAGAACCTGGCTAGCGGTCTTTTCTTTTTAGATTTCTTGCAGCTTCTAAACCAAGATCGAAGAGATTTCTCAGAGTATCGGCAATCTCCTGCTTTTTAATATTGATGCAATAGTTGTCCTTAAGAGAATCAAACCAGACTTCGTCTCCACAAATTGTTAAATTGGCGAATTTAGAGGAAGATGCAAATTTATTTTGAGGAATTTGAATGAGCTCATCCTTGGACCCCATAGCTCTATATCTTTTAATAACTTCAGTTGATTCTAGAGTTTTTGGATAGATTGAATGCATAAATAGGCCCAATCTCATTCTTTCTTTGTAATCTGTGTCTAACCAATCTTTCGGCAAAACATTTATATAACCTTCCGGATTTTCGTAAACCCTTATTTCTTTTACATTTGGATCGGTCTTCAAAAGTGAGATATTGTAATAAGCTTCTTTCGTAGCCTCTTGTCCTTCAAATACTTTTACGATTGGTTTGTGCTTGATATCCTTATATAAAGATTTCAGTTCGGGAATAACGGATTCAATGGCTTCTTTGATTTTTTCTTGTTTTTCCGCGGATTCCTTTGCCGACCGGAGAAGTATATCTGGTGAGGAGGCAACGTACCTTTGAATCTTTTTATCATCCGAAACCCCGACCAACCCCTTCTTTTTTAGAGACTCCAAGACCACATAAGCAGAACTGCGGTTGATGTTGGAATGTTTTGCGATGTTGCTTACCGAAGCAATCTCTAATTCCAGGAGAGAAATATAGATATTTGCTTCCTTATCGCTCAAGCCAAAATCTATTAATTTCTTCAAAATTTGCTGTTCCATAAATCTGTCAGCTGTTAATAACTCTTATTCCCTATATAAATCTAGCACTTCTTATATTGTTGTCAACCATTGACGACAGATTACCAAATTGAAACAATGAAGTTAGCTTCGGATTGGCAGAGAACCCATTTCTGCCGATCCAGGCAGAATGAAGTTCTTTGAAAATTTGTGAGCAAGCGAAGAAAGGAGGAGTGAACATGCGTAGTCTTGAAGAAACCCTAAACTATAAGAACGACAGCGTACTTAACAAGTTCAGAGTATTGTATGAATCCTCGTTGCCCGAGGCACAAGAAATTGCCCGAGAGGCATACAGGTGGTTGTGGCTCAACGCCAGACTGAAGCAAGACCGTTTGCAAAATCTCGAAGGCATCCCGCGCATTCTGGTCATTCATTTGGGGATGGCGGTTGTCGATGAATATTGGCATACCTTCGTCCTCCATACGCGAGACTATGAGCAGTTCTGTATGGATT
>MHIY01000031.1:7074-9516 GCA_001817755.1 Candidatus Colwellbacteria bacterium RIFCSPLOWO2_01_FULL_48_10 | reverse complement strand
CCTAGTGCATTGAATATTCGTAACCGTCTCGATCTAAATGGGTACGCTGTCGCTGATGTCGGCGATAGGGAAAACTACTTGGCAATTTGTAACCAACTTGGCAAGGTTACTCAAACCAGGGAAATCTTCCTGAAACCCAGAGAGCAGGTAGAGAAATACACGGGATACTCCCATCTCCCAGATGAAGTACCGTTTCATACAGATCATCCGCTAGTGAACGTTGTGGGCTTGTTCTGTGAAGAGGCGGATAATCTGGGTGGTGGAGAGAACCTCCTGATCGATACTCGTGATATACTGGAAGAGCTTTCTCCGCTAGAGGTTGAGGTACTGAAAAGTGTTCAGATACCCTTGCCTCGCAGTGAAGACCGGCTCCCACTGCTGATCATAGAGGAAAGTCAGCCACCTCACGTTTACTGGTTGCCAGCGTTTGCCATCGCAAATTTGGACAAGCTTGAGAATTCTCAAGCCGTCGCTGTCAGACGTTTCAACCAGGTCATTTCGATTCGTCGGAGGGAGAAAAGACATCTGTTTTTTAAGCTCAAGTCTGGTCAGGCGATCTGGTTCGATAACTTCGTTATGCTTCATGGTCGCGATCAGCTTGATCCGTTGAGCAAGCGCTTACAGGTCAGGGCTTTCATACAGTATGTAAGGATTCCAGAAAGAGAAAGGAGGTGATATAAATGACACGTCAAGAACGAATCAAGTACATTGCCGAAAATCTTTACGCCGCGAAATGTGCAGCCTGCACAGGTTGCACATCGTAACCTGCAAGACGCAGGATCATCAACCCAGGGCAGCACACCATCACGATGGATGCTGCCCATTTTTTAAACCGTTATTATTAGAATAATCTACATGAAAAACAAATCAATTGATTGGGCGAATTATTTTGAGAATACTAAAAATTATCCACCGGCTTCATTGCTCGTTAAGGCCATGGAGTATGTGAAAGCCAAAAATAAGGCAATAGATATTGGTGGTGGAGGTACGTTGAAAGATACCAAATATCTGCTTTCTCAGGGTTTTGAAACAACGATTATTGATAAAGAGAAAGTCGTTGGTGACGCCGTGCGGAACACGAAGTCAAACCGCCTGAAATTTTTTCTCACCGATTTCGCTGATTTTGATTTTCCTCAAAATGAGTATGATATCGCTGTTGCGATATATTCGTTGCCTTTTGTCCAACCCGATATGTTTTCTGACGTATTCGCATCTGTAAAAAAATCTCTCGTTAAAGATGGAATTTTTTGCGGTCAATTTTTCGGCAATCGTGACGGATTGCATCTTAATACAAAGCTAACTTTTGTTACAAAAGAAAAGGCGCAATCAATGCTTGACGACATGGATGTTGTTTTATTTGATGAAAAAGAATTTAATGGTAAAACAGCAGATGGGTCTCCAAAGCATTGGCACGTTTTTGATATTATTGCTAGAAAAAAATAGAAAATGGGGTCAGTCCTGAAACCGAAGAAGTCGATTCTACCCAATCTAAAAGCATACGATTTCTGATTTCCCACATTTATGATATCGGGGTAGAATTCAGTACATGCCTTCTTCTGCTAAAAATATATCTGGCTATTTGAAAAACCACTCAATCAGTAATTATCTGATGGTTGGGGAGTGTTTGTTGGACGCAAGGAGGGTTTCTTTTTTTGAGAGAGCTATAAACAAAACTGTTAAGCCGGGAGATGTTGTAGTTGATGCCGGGACAGGCACTGGAATTATTGCTTTGTTGGCGGCAAAGCGTGGTGCCAAAGTATACGCAGTTGAGAAAGATCCGGAAATCGCGAAGCTTGCGAAGCAAGACGTGAGTGTCAATAAAATGCAAAACAGGATAACCGTCGTCAATCAAGACGTTCGTGATTTCAAATTGCCACGGGGACTCCATGCCGACGTTGTTACCATGGAGATGCTCGATACCGGAATGGTTGCGGAACAGCAGGCTCAGGCCGTGATAGCAATGAGAAAAAATGGAGTGATAATTGATAAAACCATCCTGCTGCCGGACAAAATGGACTGTTTATTGAGGGTAGTGGATTACGACTTCGATTTCTATGGTTTTAATATACCCATTGTCGTCCAGGCAAGGAATTACGGAGCGGTCAGTCGAGTGGTTAATGGTTTAAGCAGTTTTACAAGCTATGCCTCGGTAGACCTAAAATCCATCAAATCAACCATAATCAACGAAGAAATTGAGATAATGGTTGAGAAAAGTGGCATTGTTAATGCGGTTGAACTTAAATCGAATATATATCTCGGCGGTCGGCGTTATGGCGACACTTCTGATATGAATATGCCCGTCATCGTGCCTGTGGATAGAAAGAAGGTCAAAAAGGGTGGTAAAATAAAACTGAACATAAGCTACAACATGGGGCTGGGCTTTACCGAGTTTAATGTTGATATAATTTAATTATCATGGATTTGATTAGATTGTTAATAAGA
>MHIY01000031.1:4523-7063 GCA_001817755.1 Candidatus Colwellbacteria bacterium RIFCSPLOWO2_01_FULL_48_10 | reverse complement strand
CAGAGTACTTTTATTTGTATACGTGGCGCTGTTTGTTTTCTGGATCAATATTTACCTTTCGGGTTCGCAGGAGGGTTTCATAAATAATCTTTTCGGCGCCCTTTATCCTCTCATTTCCCTTTCTGGAGGTATTTTTGGTCTAGTGGTAGTTTCAAAAAAATGGGGAGGGATGAAGAGTCTTATAGGTAGGGGAGTAATATTCCTTTCCCTTGGTTTGCTTGCGGAGGTATTCGGCCAATGGGCGTGGAGCTACTTCGTGGTCATTAAACAAGTTGAGATTCCTTATCCATCAATAGCGGATTTTGGATATTTTTTGATCGTGCCTTTCTATGCATTGGCTATGTATAATTTTGCAAAAGCATCGGGAGTGAGGGTCGGTCTGAAGAGTATGATGGGCAAATTGCAGGCCATCGCCATACCGGTTCTTATGATAGTCATTGCTTACACATTGTTCTTGCAACACGTGGAAGTTGATCTATCTAATCCATTAAGGACTTTCTTGGACTTCGGGTACCCAGGCTTTGAAGCCATTGCAATCTCCATAGGCATCCTTACATACAGCCTATCTGTTGGGGTATTAGGCGGAGTAATGCGTTCAAGAATTCTTCTTATCGTCCTTGCGTTAGTCGCCCAATATATAACAGACTACACCTTTCTGTACCGCGTAGGTACGGAGACTTATTACAACGGCGGTCCAGTTGATCTTATGTATATGACCTCTCTGCTTATTATGTCGTTCGGCATTATTTCGCTAAATAGACTAGAGGAAACCAAATCATAAACCTATGGAAATCTTCGCCCAAATTGCCATAAGGATTATTAAAGAACAGGAGCTTATCATCGGCCCCTTGGCTTGGGACGAGGCGCGAAAAGTTGCCGGTTTGAATATCGTAAACCAGTCCACCGGTGAGGTTGCCTTCAACGGCGAAAAAACTGATATCTTGAACCGCCTTGTCGCCCAATATGAACACCTTTTCGGTCGCGCCTCGCGCGAAGTTTGTCACGATGCCGCCGCTCCATTTCTCGCTGACATGCTTCCCGCCGAAGTGCCGGCAAGTTTGAGGTAGCTCGATAGCCCATAAGCGCTAACGCGTTTTGCTCGTTAGTAATTCACCCCAAAAGGTTGATTTTAATACCATCAACCCCTCCTTGACTGCTGTAACACAAGTTGTTACAATCAATGAAAGTCAAAAATAACCCTCCTTCGCATAAAGCTACGGACGGGCAAGCGAAATAAAATAAAACAGACAAAAACATGAGAAGAGCAATAGTAAATATATCTATGCCTGAGAAGTTGCGTCAGCAAATGGAATCCGCGGTTAAGGAAGGCAATTATGCCTCCACAAGCGAGTTTATCCGGCATCTTTTGAGATTATGGAAAGACCAAGAGATACTTAAAGACATTCGACAGAGCGAGAAAGAATACAAGCAGGGGAAGTTTAAAGTCCTTAAGTCGGTAAAAGACTTAGATAGAGCCAAATTTTAGATATGAAGATTGGTTATTCGGCTAGGTTCTGGCGACTTTACAATAAATTACCGGCTGATATAAAAATCTTAGTAAAAGAAAGACTTGAGATTTTTAAGAACGACTATCTTGACCCACGCCTAAAAACTCACAAGCTTACCGGTGAGTTGGACGGATATTATGCTTTCCGTATAAATTATGCCCACAGAGTAATATTTAAGATATTTGATAAGGAAATCATTCTTATGGTCGCTGTTGGCGACCATTCGATATATCAATAACATTCGGCGTTGTGATTCGCTCATTCGCGCGAATTGGCGAATGCGGAAATCCTAAGACCGACGATTCTTTTTTAGCCAATTTGCGAGCTTGTGCCAGAGCTCTGCTTCGGCCTCGAATGCCCTGACACCTTTTGTTCTTAACTCGGTTTCGCTTGTTTTGCCGTCTGAGAAAGAAGAAATCATCTCCGAAGGGCGGCCACTTACCCTGCTGGCTTTAGTTAGGATTTTGCCGACAATGCTTTGCTCGAATACCTTTATAGTCTTTCGATCGATATAGACGACCACCTGTTTCAAGACGACCTCGCGGTTTTTCTTGCCCTTCATGAGAGCGATAAAGTCTTCAGCCGTAAACCATTTATTCACGAATGCCATGAAGGCGCCTGGGAAGCCATTTAGGGCTGGTATGGCCCAGCCGGAGTCGTTTACGAATAGAGGCTGTTTCAGTACCGCAAAAGCATTTTTTGCTTTATCCACGGCGATCTCTGTTGTCGAATCGCTTTGGATTTCGATGATTGGCATGACTTTCTGCCTGATTTTTATTCCATGGTCTGCGAGGTGCGATTTTGCGCCTTCGAATTTATGCTGGCTGCCGGTTACGTAGTAGATCATATATCCAGTATAAGTTTTTTAAATTCTTGGCGCTAGATGCAACAATCGACCGCTCACCATCTCTGATTCGCGCGCCTGCCCGGTCAGGGAATAGGCGAATAGTCCGGCTTTAAGCTTTAATGTTACAATAATTCCATGCCTAAACAGTCCCAGCCGAAAGATGAGAAATTGATAAAGGCGCCGCC
>MHIY01000031.1:0-4496 GCA_001817755.1 Candidatus Colwellbacteria bacterium RIFCSPLOWO2_01_FULL_48_10 | reverse complement strand
AAGCAGAATGTTGAGCTTTCTGTCCGCAACAAGACTCTTTCGCTCCTTAGAAAGCTTTATCAGATAAGCATTCTGACGCTTGATCCGGGCGCGATTGCCGAAAAGATCACGGCGGCGATAAGGGAAGATTTGAATTTCGAGATGGTGGGCATCATGACCGTGGACGTTGGGAAAACTGAGCTTACGCCGCTGAAATTCGCCAAATCCGAAAAGATAGCTTCGTTTTTGTCCGAGGCGCCTTTTGATTCAGTGAAGATTCCCAACCCTCTGAACAATGAGATCTTTAAGCTTGCGGTTGGCGGTAAGATGATGGCGACCTCCGAAGGAATATGTAAGATATGGAAAGATGTTTTCCCGGTGAGTTTGCTCGAGAAGATCGAGCAGTCGGCCAAGATACGCAACTCACTTGTTTACCCTCTTATCATTGAAGATGGGGCGATCGGTGTGCTTATCATATGCCTTAACCGCGACTATGAGGCTTTGAGCAAGTTCGAAAAAGAATCGATCGAGAGCTTTATCAACGTTATCGCTGTTGCCCTCGACCGCGCGAACCTTTACCAACAGGTCAAGGCCGCGAACGAGAAGTTGAAAGAACTCGACAAATTGAAGTCCGAGTTTCTTTCTTTCGCCTCCCATCAAGTCAGAACCCCCATGTCGGTCGTGAAGGGTTACGCCTCGCTGATCTACGACGGCATTTATGGCCCGGTGCCGGATGGAGTTAAGGACACAGCGTTGAAAATAAAATCTTCGGCCGATAAGATGATCAGTTTGGTAAGCGATTTCTTGGACCTCCGGAAGATAGAAGAGGGCAAAATGGAATACCATCTTGAGGAAATAGACATTAATAAATTCGTAGGTGATATTGTGGACGAGTTGAAGACTTTGGCGGATGCGAAGCATTTGGAGTTAACGCTTACAACAACGGTGCCTGGCGCGAAGGTCAAAGCCGATACCCAGAAATTCCGCCAAGTCATCCAGAACTATACCGAGAATGCGATAAAATACACCCCCTCCGGATGGGTTAAGGTTTCTATAGATTCAGATCCGGCGGACCATAAACACGTAATCATATCTGTGAAAGACTCGGGTCTTGGTATGTCGCAAGAATTGATCCCAATGCTTTTCCAACAATTTAGCCGTGATAAGCAGAATGCGGTAAAGATATTAGGCACTGGTTTAGGACTATTTATCGCGAAGACGATTGTCGAGGGCCACGGCGGCACAACCTGGGCGGAGTCGGACGGAGAAGGGAAGGGGAGCAGATTTTATGTCAAAATTGCTAGCGTCTAGCAAAAATTTTAAATTCCAAAGCTCAAATGTCAAACCAAATCTGAATGATTTAATGCCTAATTATCCATTGGGATTTTAATCATTGATTTGAAATTGAGATTTGGATATTGGACATTGTGATTTCGGCGGCGCTTGATAATATATGTGGCTTGTAATAGTATGTCCCTACGTTTATAGGGTTTGATTTATACAAATATATGGATCTTCAAGTACAAAAAAGGAATGAGTTGGGCAGCGGCAAAGTGGTGTTTTTGCGCGGCAAGGGCATGATTCCGGCCGAGCTTTACGGCCATGGCGTGGCTAACATACACCTTACCGTCCCGGTAAAAGACCTGGCCGCCGCATATAAGACTGCCGGCGAAAGCGAAATAATAAACCTTGTTGTCGATGGCCAGAAGAAGCCGGTTATTATCCACGACATCCAGTTTCACCCAATCACCCAAGACTTCCAGTCAGTTGATTTCTATGAAGTCGACATGAACGCCGAGCTCGAGCTCGCTATTCCTTTCGAATTTATGGGCGAGGCTCCGGCCGTTAAGGCTTTCGGCGGAATTTTAACCAAAGCTATGGATGCATTGGAAATTGTATGTCTCCCCGCCAACATTCCTCAGCATATCGTTATCGACCTCTCTAAACTTACGGAACTTAACCAGAGCATCTACGTTCGCGATCTGGCCGCTTCCGATAAGTACAAGATTGTTACTAATCCATCGACCGTCATTGTCTCAATTTCCGAACCTGTGGTTGAAGAGGTTACTCCAGTTGCCGAAGTTAAGATCGAAGACATAAAAGTTGAAGGCGAAGAAAAGAAAGCTGCCCGAGACGCTGCTAAGGTTGCCGCCGCGCCTCAAGCAGGTGGTAAGGAAGGGAAGAAATAAGGACTTGGCTGCATAACTTTCGAAGAAACAGAATAAATCCACTCCTGCGGTGGGTTTTTCTTCACGCTCGGCTGGTTTGCCCCGCCAGGACGGGGGCCGATCCAAACCAGCCTACGCGACGTTCTTCGAAAGTTATGCAGCCTCGCTTTGATCTGGTGGAAACAGATATAAATGTATAATAAGCTAGAGTTAATGATTTTGAAGCCCAAAACACTAGTTGATATAAGAAAGAACAGGTTTATTGATCCGTTTTCGGCTTTACCGAAGCGCATAAACCTTTCATTTTTGCGTGTCCGGCCGGTGGCTGGTAATTTGTTCGGTGGCGCGCTGATAATTGGGGCTGCCTTGTCAGCTCTACTCTTTTTGAGCGGGAAAGTTTTTGCGCCGATCATAACGCCAGAGATTTTGGCCGAAACTGTAACCATTCCCGATGAGCGGGAAGCTCTGGAAAGAGAGTTGCGAGAGTACGAGGCCCAGATAGACGATTACGAGAAAACAATTGCCGACTACAGCAAGAAGGGCGCTTCACTTAAGGGTGAGATAAACATATTGAATACGAAGGTCAACAAGCTTAACCTGCAGATAAAAGCGGTTAATATTTCGCTCGGCAAACTCGACGGGGAGATTCGCGACACTTCGAACAAGATTAAAGTCGTCCAGAGCGACATCGAGTCCAAGAAAACGACCTTGACGAAAACCCTGCGCAACATATATGAGAGCGACAAGGAGCAATACTTGGAGATTATGCTGCAGAACCGCAGACTTTCGGATTTTTTTAGTAACATAAACAGTCTGACTCTTTTGCAGAGCAGTTTACGGGATGTTTTGGAAAGCTTGGTGTCATCCCACGATGAGCTGATTGATCAGAAAGAACAACTGAGCCTGAAGCGGGCGGATGCCGCGACTCTAAAGAGCTATCAAGATGGGCAGAGGGCATCAATTTTGAGTACCAAGTCTGAGAAAGACAAACTGCTTACGATTACGAAGGGCAAAGAATCGGAATACCAAAAATATCTGGTTGAGACTAGGAAAAAGGCCGCTGAAATACGGAGTAGGATATTCCAATTCTTGGGCGGGGGAGAGCTCACCTTCGACAAGGCTTATGAGTTCGCCAAGCTCGCCGAGAGCGCGACTGGCGTACGCGCCGCTTTTATCCTGGCGATCTTGGACCGCGAGTCGAACCTCGGCAAAAACGTAGGCCGCTGCGACTACAAGACCGCGATGCACCCGACCCGCGACATACCCGTATTCCTACAGATCATCGCCGAACTGGGTCTCCAGCGCGATCTGGACAATGGAATTATAAAGGTCTCCTGCGCTAACTCGGATGGCGCCTATGGCGGAGCGATGGGTCCGGCGCAGTTTATTCCTTCGACCTGGAATTTTTTTAAGGCAAGGATTGCTCAAGTTGCGGGTGTAAATCCGCCTTCGCCCTGGAGGAATGCGGACGCAGTGGTTGCGACCTCGCTCTACATCAAAGATCTGCTCAAAGTTTGCGATGGATATTCCGGGCTCTTTCAAGAAAGATGTGCGGCGGCCAGGTACTATGCCGGCAGCCGCTGGCGTAACCACGTCTGGGGCTATGGCGCCAAAGTGGTGAACTCCGCCGAGAAGTTCCAAGATGATATAGACCTTTTGAATTCATAGTTCAAGAGGAAGTATCTAGGGACTAGTATCTAGAATCTAGGCTAGATTCTAAAGATTAGGTGTGGTATAAAATCACAGAGGTATGTAGCTTGAAAATAGAACTACTTTCGGCGATCGGGTCATGGTTTGTGGGCGTTTGGATGTGGTTAACAGCCGCATTCAGGTATCACTCTCCGGTTCTTACGTCTCGTCACTGCAAAGACTGCGAGCCAAGATTCGGGATCATAGAGTGCGCGAACTGCAAGCTCGAGAAACCCGCATGCCGATTCGTGGGTTCTCAGAACCCAGCAAACAGGCTTCCTTCTTCTAACGTTCTCGCAATGAGAGATTTCGCGATGAGGCGCGGATGTCCCAAGGGATCTTTTGCTCCTGTTCAGGAGCTATGGCATCCGATCGTGGTCACCCAGGATGCAATGGAGGATGTATGCAGAACGCACGTTCGCTGTCCAGAATGCGATTTTGGATGCGCTGTCGAAACTCCCGGAAAGGAATTTTCCTGGAAAGAGACGGCAAGATTGGCTGGCGGACGATTCTGTCCTAATGGGACCACGGAATATGTACCACCCGATCTTTCCCAAATCACGCCGTTGAATCCTTTTTTCGGAATCTCGGCGTAACACTCCGCTTTAACCGGCGGTTTTTCTTTACTCTCCAATCGAATGCCATGGCATTCGATTGGAG
>MHIY01000030.1:3824-6790 GCA_001817755.1 Candidatus Colwellbacteria bacterium RIFCSPLOWO2_01_FULL_48_10 | reverse complement strand
GACAGGCATCGCTAGACGCAACTTCGACTATCTCTTTATTCTGGGCAAAATCGCAAGAATCGCAATGAAAGATAATGTCTTCGCCGACCGGATGTAAAACCTGATATTCGTGGGAATATTTGGAAAATGTTCCACCGGACGCCTCGGTTAGGACAGCCTTAAGGCCAAGCCGATCGAAAACCCGTGCGTATGCCTTTTGCGCAACCGCATAATAAGAATCCAGGTCTTCCTGATTGCGGTGGAAGCTGTAAAAGTCTTTCATCAAGAATTCGCGGCCGCGCAATATACCGGACTTGGCCCTAAGCTCATCTCTGAACTTTGTCTGTATCTGGTAATAGTAAGCAGGCAGGTCGCGGTACGAGGAAATAAACTTCTGGGCTAGGGGGGCAATAATCTCCTCGTGCGTGGGCCCTAAGGCATACATCTTCTTGGTCTGGCTCTGGAGCTTAAAAAGAACATCCATGGTTCCCCATCGTCCTGTTTTATCCCAATTTTCTTTCGGGTGAAGTATGGAAAGGCTTACCTCATTGCCGCCGATCGCATTCATTTCCTCGCGCACGATGTTTTCTATATTCCTCAAAACCATGAGCCCTAAAGGAAGATACGAATACACTCCGGCCATTTCTTTATTGATGAAACCGGCCCTTATAAGAAGCTTGGCGTTCTTCGCTTCCTCATCGGCGGGCGCATTCCTTGAAGTTTTTACGAAAAGCTGTGATTGCTTCATCGGGCTAGTAGAAACTCGATTTGTTTTCGACCGGATTTTGCATAGTTGGATTATATCTTATTTATTGAAATAGATGACTAGATGTTGTGGGTGTGGAGCAACGAAAACTTTTAAAATCCATATCGAGTTTTCACTGCCCGATTCATCCCGTTAATTTAAATATATCACTCACTGTAACCGCAAGCACCAGGAGCATTAAGAAGCAAAAACCAGCCAGATTGGCGAAATTTTCGTATTTGGCGTTCAGTTTGCGCCCGGCAATTTTTTCTATGAGCACAAAAAGGAGTCGTCCGCCGTCCAACGCCGGAATAGGCAGAAGATTGAATATGGTGAGGTTCAGCGAAAGCAAAGCCAGCAGCTGAAGAAGGTACACAAAGCCAAGCTCGCTGGCCGAACCGACTATTTTAAAAATGCCGACCGGACCGGCAACCTCTTTCAACGCTTCCCCGCCGGTAAAAGCGCTTTTAACTATCTCGCCGAGCGCGGCCAGTATGCTCTTTAAAGTTTCGAAGGATTTCACGAAACTTTGCTTAAAGCTCTCGATCGGGCCGAGTGGGGCAACATATGCGTCGGTCAAAGCGATGCCCATTTTGCCTTCGTTCACGGGAGGGTTTATTCTAGGAACTAATTCCTTTCCGTTTATTGACACCGTCTTACCAGCATTGGCGTTAATGAATGAAATAAAATCTCCGGTTGTTTCAAAACCGGCTATCGCATCCCCCGGCTCGAACCCGGCCACCGCCGCCGGACTACCCGGAAAAACCTGCGTTATGTAAAGCTTATGAGGAATGCCCATCATGAATATCGCGCTGAAGGCGAACCACCCGATCAGGAAATTCATAACTACGCCAGCCACCATAACAAGGCCGCGCTTCCAAGCCGATTGCAGATGAAAAGCGCGCGACGCATCCTTATCTTCGGCCTCCTCCGCGCCGTTTTCGCCGTGAATCTTAACAAAACCGCCGAAAGGAATAGCGTTGAGGGTATACGTGGTCTCGCCCATCTTTTTAGAAAATATCTTGGGCGGGAAACCGAAAGCGAACTCATCGACGCGCAAACGAAATATTTTAGCCGCAACAAAGTGGCCAAGTTCATGCCCGAGTATGAGTATTGCCAGGACCGCGATGAAAATGAAGGCAGTTAAAAGCATTATTCCTGGAATTCTTTCAATTTCGCCTCAACCAACGATTCTATCGTTCTGTTTGCAATGTCGACCTGTTTCTGGACACTTTCTTTTGTCCTGAATTTTTCGTCTTCATCTTTCATGTCCTTCACGCCTTTATTAGCCTCGTCGCGCATCATCCTGATCTTTATCTTCGACGATTCGGCCGAAGATTTAACAAGCTTCCCAAGTTCCGCCACCCTCTCCTGCGTCATCTCCGGCAATTTGCATCTTATAATCGTCCCCTGCGGAGAAATGCTCAGTCCCAGCCCGGCTTCGCCGAGGGCTTTCTCTATCATGGGCAAAGCGCCTTTGTCCCACGGAGTTATGACGATATCGCGCGGCGGCTCGATGTTGATGGTAGCGACCTGCCTTATGGTCAAAATGCTGCCAAGATAGTCTACGGTAACGTTTTCGACGAGCTTCGTCGTCGGGCGGTTGGTCCTGATGCCGGAAAGCTCTTCTCGCAGGCCATCGGTTACGATTTTAAGTTTTTGCTCAAATGCGCTTAGATTACTCATGGTTCTATTTTATCCTCTAAATTTTCTCCAATGATATCAAATAAAGGTTGTGTCTCGCAATAGCTAGGTTAAATTGGTTCAGGCCTGTTCCACGCATCAACCTCGACCCCGTTTGTGCTTACCCAAACAAAAAACAGTATCACACTCATGACGCTATAGCGTCATGAGTGTGATATGACGATTCACGCTTAGCGGGGCTCTCCTAGCTCGGTTGTAATAGGCAACCCATAAACACTAACCATCGCCCGATCAGGCGATGGTTAGTGTTGTGATATTTTATCTATTTTCTCACTTGTTGGATATAAAGCTGCCTCCAGCTGGAGACGCTTATTGGCGGAGGTTTCCTGCATGACGCTCAGGCGCTTGGTCACAGCGCTCAATATTTCAAAATTTTTAACAGGATTGGCCGAAAGCTCGGCTATCAGGAACTTCAGGAACGGATATATGTTTTTACGGTTGTCGATGTCAGAAAGATTCTTGGCCGCTTCTTTCCAGCTGGTCTTTCCATCAAGGAATTTTTTGACCTCGTTCCTGATCCGCAAACTTTCTTCGTCGC
>MHIY01000030.1:0-3810 GCA_001817755.1 Candidatus Colwellbacteria bacterium RIFCSPLOWO2_01_FULL_48_10 | reverse complement strand
ATGAACCCGCGGCGATTTCATTGGCCGCCTTTGCGGAAAGTTTATGCTCCTTTACCAGCCATTTGGCTATCTCTTCTTCCTTTACGCGCGGAAAGTAGATCTTTTGGAATCGCGACTGAAGCGTTTTGATGAGCGAATCCGGATTTGGCGTTATTAATATCAGAACTCCGTGGGGCGGCGGCTCTTCGGCGACCTTCAATATCGCGTTCTGGGCCTGATCGGTAAGATACTGCGCTTCGTCGACTATAGCAACGCGAAATTTAGAATTAGCGGGCAACTGATACAAGAAATTTTTAAGTTCCCTAGCCTGGCTAATGCCGATTGATTCTTTGGTTTCTTCTATCACCGGCCTTATGACCAAACATTCGGTCATAGTGCCTTTGGCGACATCGCCGTTCCCGAACTCAAAATGATGCGCTAGGCGCAGGGCGCAGGTAAATTTCCCAACTTGGGCGTCGCCAAAAAAAAGATAGGCGTGAGACAGCTTGCCCGTCGCCGCAAGTTCGATAAACTTTCTTTCTAAAGCTTGATGGCCCAACATAAGAATAAGTGGTTAGCGACTAGTAATTAGTGTTTAGTATAGGCAAAAAGAGCTTATTTTTCCATATGATGAAATGAACTTTTGAAAATATACAGCGCCAATACAAAGGCTGTACTGGCGCTGGAAATGAGCGTTGCCGCTTAGGAGAAAGGGAGAAGGTGCAAAAGCGATGCAATCCCCAGCACGACGCCAAGGCCAGGAGCCAGCAACCCAACCATCGTCCAAGCTTGATTTGCTTTCGACAAAGGCGTTGATTGCGAGCGTAGGAGTCTGGCGAAATTGTTGCAAAAACCGATCAGACACATCGCAGATAGCATGACTACAGCAAGAGACATCTTTGTTCCTCCATGTATAGGTTTTCAAAGTGCGAGCCTAGGATTGGTGCCGCTCGCTACCCTAATTCCTACGGCGCGAATTATACAACGTAGTAAAATATCCTCAAGGGAACCTGTCTTAGGTTTACACACCACATTATCAAAATTCCGTACATCCCTTATTCGTACGAATAAGCCGATCGATAATGGAGATGTTAATCACCAAAAACTATTCGCCAATTCGCGCGAATTAGAGACGAAGTTCTCTTCTACCAGTGACTATGAATTCTAATTCTTGTTAAGCAGGGCGCGCTTGTAAACATCGAGATGTTCTAGAACCATGCCGGAACCCTTGGCTACGCAGAGTATTGGGTCTTCGGCCATATATGTTTGGACTCCAAGAAAACGCTTAAAAAATTCGTCGGCGTTGCGAAGCTGGGACGAACCGCCGGAGAGGATTATCCCCTTCTCCATTATGTCGGCGACGAGCTCGGGCGGAGTTTCGTTGAAAACGGCCTGCACAGACGAAGCGATGTCTATCAAAAGCGGATTGAGACATTCGGCCACTTCGTTTGAAGTAATCACGAGGTCTTTAGGCAGACCGGTGATGAGGTTGCGGCCGCGGAACTGGAATTCTAATTTATTTTTAAGAGGCAACGCGGAACCGACAGCGATTTTGATGGCCTCGGCACTTTGCTCGCCGATGGAAATAGAATACTTTTTCTTAACGTAGCCGATGATGGCTTCGTCAAACTTGTTGCCGGCCACGCGCAAGCTGGACCAGCTTACTATTCCACCCAGCGAGATTACGGCAACCTCAGACGTGCCTCCGCCGATGTTTATGATCATGTTGCCCGAAGAAGAGTTGATGGTAATGCCCGCGCCGAGCGCAGCTAAAAGCGGTTCGCGGACGACATATGCCCTTTTCGCTCCGGCCTCGACTGCGGCGTTCATCACAGCGCGGCGCTCCGTGGCAGTTATGCCCGCAGGAACGGATATTACGACATCTGGCTTAAAAACATTAAAGTCGCCGATAGCGCGATTGATAAAATATTTCAACATGGCGCGGGTGATGTAGTAATCAGCTACGACACCGTCTTTCAGTGGCCGATAGGCGGCGATGTCTCCAGGGGTACGGCCGATCATTTCTTTAGCCTCCTTGCCGACAGCCAAGACCGAGTTGTCCGGCAAGTTGAGCGCAACTATCGTGGGTTCGTTTATCACAAACCCCTTCTTGGGGGCGAATACAACGGTGTTGGTGGTTCCCAAGTCAATGCCTATTCTTCGTGTGAACATCGGGTAGTAGAAATTAGATTGATTTTCGACTGATTGACGCAGCTGTTGATGCTATTCATAGAATGATGGGTTTATTTTCGTAGATATTTTAATCTTAATATACTAGTCAAAAATTTGGCTCAATTATCTAATTACACTACCCGATTAGCCGGGTAGTAATCGCTAAAATGCGAATGGGTGAATTCTAACTGCTAGGAGCGTAGAATGCAACGGCTTGTTCGGCCAACCGATGCGATTTGACAAATAGAATTAGTTATGCTAGAGTTGCGCTGTAAATAAAAGGTTGGAGAATATATAATATAAACACATGGGAAAATACGATATGCCAGAACAAAAACAAACGGGTGAAGGGAGACAAGACGAAGCCGTCAAGCTTATCAAAAAAATTGATGTTGCCGCGGAACAAGCAAAGGGTCAGACGACTCTGGATCAGTTTGCCAAGGATGGCTATGCCAAAACTGAAAATAAGCAAGAGCTAAGCGATCGTTTAAAAAGCATAAACGATAACGCTGGAGCGGGCAAAGAAGACCTTGATGCATTCTTCCAAAGAGAAGAAATGAAATTCGATCTTGAGCAATTATTCGAAAAAAATGACGAAGCCGCATGGGACAATTCCGGTGCATTATTGAAAGAATACCTTGGCTTTGAACCGGACGAGCAGGTAACGCTACAACAGCTTTACGAGCGAGTCGAAGATATAGCTTTGGGCAAGAAAGAGCCTAACGCCGCGTTTGTAAACACAGAGCCTGCATTGGAGTGGGAGGAGGTGCCTGATGCCCCTGCCGAGAATCCGCAAGCTTCTGCGGAGCGAGAGAAAGGGTCAAATGCGCCAGCAAGGCCAGCCACGGCCGAAACTCATTCCCCTGCCGCTTCATCGCCGAGACCGGCTCATAGCGGTGAAAGACATGCGCCCGCCGCTCCACATCAAGAAGCAGTCATGAAGCCGATAGACGCGGCTGTCGCGTACGCAAAATCGTTCGGCGCGGGCGGAGAAATCGACCAGTGGGTAAGCGAAGTAGCTTCGCTGGAATCGACGATTCGTAAAGATGCGGCTAAAAAATTCATAAAACTTATAAAAAAACAGATAGTCGATCTCAAAAAGCAAGGCAACAAAGAGGGAGCAAAAGAACTAAACAAGAGGCTCGGTGAATTCCAAACCAGGATAGATGCTAAGGTGGATGGCAGGCGTACGGTCAGTCTCTGGCGCCGTATCAATCCGTTTAACCCGCGCAATTGGTTCGGAATTAAGAGGATGAGGGATGCAAAGAAGCTTGAAACAGGAACTAAACCAAGGAGCAGCAGTATGAAAGATGTCTTGAGAGAAGCTATATCGAACGACAAATTTTTAAGGACAAGCATAGCCAAAGACGCGAAAACATTTTTGGATGTCTTTGCAGGAAGAATACCCGATCGGGCGAAATCGCTGGGCATTGCAAATTTCGCTATCAAGCCTAAGGAAGAACTTTATGACGAAATCAATAATCTAACTGCGGCCAAACACAGCCTTCCTAAGTCAGCTCCTGAACCTAAGCAATAAACAAGATGACCGAGCGTCCAGGATTTGAAAACCAAGAGAATCCTCAAGAAATAAGAAATCTCGCCGAGGCGCTGAATCTTCCCGAGTCTGCGATGGAAGAGCTGGGTCGCGCCTACTTTAGA
>MHIY01000029.1:20859-21247 GCA_001817755.1 Candidatus Colwellbacteria bacterium RIFCSPLOWO2_01_FULL_48_10 | reverse complement strand
TGAGCAGAAAACTTTTTGGTTGTTTGGTGTCCGTTGGCGTCTTTTTGGTTGGGATTTTTCCATCGGCAATTGTTTTTGCCGCGCCGAGCGGAGACCCTCCAGCTGGTGGCGGAGGAATAATCCAGATCGATCCTGATGCTCCTCAACCATCTCTTAAGATAAATTCTTTGGGCGAAATCATGTCTCCCAGTGTTTGGAAAGGGACCATAATAGGCACAATGTTTGGCGGGACAGGCTGCTCTGTGGATACCACGGCTGGTATCGGGCCGCTCAGAACCACTTGTTTGCAAGGCGCAGCCACGGGTAATAACTCAGACATAACTTCTCTTTCTCCGCCCGGGAATCTGCTTCTTACCCCGACAGGTAACGTGGGTATCGGGACGGGCGC
>MHIY01000029.1:18754-20852 GCA_001817755.1 Candidatus Colwellbacteria bacterium RIFCSPLOWO2_01_FULL_48_10 | reverse complement strand
CCGTCTGCGACTCTTTCGGTTGGAGTCGCGGGGGCTAATATACCTTTCCAGGTTAATGCCAGCGGCGACCTGATACGCATAAAAAACATCTCATATTTATGGCCGGGAGCGCAGGGCGGTTCGGGCAGCGTGCTTACGAACGACGGCGGGGGCAATCTGAGCTGGGCTCCGGGCCTGGGCGGGATAAGCGCCGGCGGGTGGACTGAAGATGCTTCGAATAATAGGGTTTATGTTACCAACATCGGGAACAAAGTCGGTATCGGTACGCCTGCTCCCGCCGAAAAACTAGATATTGTCGGTAATATAAACATTGAGGGCGATTTCAAATATGCCGGCCAAAACTATATTTCTGCCCGGGGTAACGGTTCAAGTTTTTACGCGGGCTACCAGTCTGGTTCGGCTTCCACGGCAACGGGCAACACTGGCGTTGGCTATCAGGCGTTTTCTGCTATAACCACCGGACAAAACAATACCGCCCTCGGCAATTCTGCTTTGAAAGCCAACACGGTTGGTTCGAGTAATACCGCCGTGGGAGCCTCGGCTTTGTCGCTTAACGCATCTAGCAATAGTAATACGGCTATTGGCGACAGCGCTTTATTAAATACGACTGGCGGCGGAAATAATACCGCGGTTGGATACCACGCCGGTTTGACGAACACTACCGGAACTGGAAATACGTTCATCGGCTCGGGTGCCGACACGACTCTTCCAAATCTTACGAATGCAACCGCGATTGGCTATAATGCAAAGGTTTCCGCATCCAATTCGATAGTTTTGGGACAGGTTGTAACAGCTACGAATGTCGGTATCGGTACCACAACGCCGACTGCGCTCCTCTCGGTTGGCCCGAACGCTTTCCAGGTTAATTCGTTCGGAGATGTTGTGAAAATAAAAGGCATTGATTATGCATGGCCAGGATCACATGGGCAAAATACATACGTTCTTACAAATGACGGCGCGGGTCATCTAAACTGGCTGCCCAACGCCGCTGGTGGCGGAGGAATCGGCACCGGCGGGTGGACTGACGATGCTTTGACTGGCACCGTTCACACGACTAATCCCACGCGGCCGGTTGCGATAGGAACAACTTCTTCGCCCAGCTCATTATTTACCATAAGAAGGTCAACTGCTGGAAACGCCCTGGCTATCCAGAACAGTTCCGGTTCAGATGTGCTTACCATCGATGATACCGGAACGGTTACCGCTGGTTTTATGCCGTGGGCCAGAATAACTCCAGCAACCTTCCCTACTGGTTGCAATACCGGCCTGTTTGTTACGGCTGTAGGTACGAACCTTATCTGCGCCACGGCGACCATTACGACTGGCGGATGGGAGGATGATTCTGGGAATAACAAGATTTACACTGTCGATACCGGGCGGGATGTGGGCATTGGCATCACAACCCCGTTGGCGAAGCTTCATGTTGACGGGAACACCATAATCGAGGGCATGGTGGGCATCGGCACTACAACGCCGGCGCAGAAACTCACTGTCAACGGCGTTATTTATTCAACTTCCGGCGGATTCAGATTTCCGGATGGCACGACCCAATCAACCGCGGCGAACGGCCTTTCCGGCTTCGGCATGGCTAATCGGCTGGCCAAGTGGACGGGTTCTTCCACCCTCGGCGACTCTGAGATCTTTGAAGATGGCACCGGTAAGATCGGCATTGGAAGCGGATTTACGCCTTCGGCCAAGCTCCATGTGCAGGGCGGGACCGTGCTGGTCAATAATAACAGCTCATCCGCGGTTTCTGTAACCCCTTTGTCCGGAACACCGGCGATTTTCGCCACTTCTGGAGCGACTTCGTCTACTACGGTTGCCGGATTGGGAACCGTTACTGCAAACGCTTATGGCACTTCGGTGAACGCCGCTTTCTATGGCAATGTTCTGTCTGGAAGCACCGCCGCCGGACTCGAGATAGTCCAGAGCGGAACGGGAGACATAGCCCGTTTCAAAGACGGCTCGACTACAGCTTTTATTATCAAAGATGGCGGGAATGTGGGAATTGGCACCACCACTTTCACTCCCGCTGCGAAGTTAGAAGTAGTTAGCAACACAGACGATGCTATCCGTTTGACCAAAACCGCCGGTACGG
>MHIY01000029.1:772-18731 GCA_001817755.1 Candidatus Colwellbacteria bacterium RIFCSPLOWO2_01_FULL_48_10 | reverse complement strand
TACGGTTGTTTCAGGAGCAACGAGCTCCGGGGTTTGCCTGGGATATTGGACGTCCGGAGGTGCGCTTGTGTCTGGTGGGGGGGCGAATGGTTGCTCTGGAACAACGACAAATGGTCGGGCTCTTTGTACAGGTTTTGGTAATTAATAAACAAATGAAAAAAATAATTTTTTTAGTAATAGCATCAATGGTCTTATTGGGTGCTTTTTATCTGTGGGAGAGAGATGCTAATACTGTCGCTGGTCAACTGGATGTTCCGATAAATGTAATCACCCTGGATACGGTATTTATCTAAATAACGGAATGCTTACTTTGAACTCGAATAGTTTCATTGGTAATACTCTATTTGGTCTGTATAACAACACTCCTGCTGCCATAAATGCAACTAGCCATTATTGGGGTTCGTTAAGGGGGCCAACTCACTCAAGTAACCCGTCGGGGTCTGGCGATAAAGTGTCTGATGGTGTCAATTTCACTCCATGGAGGATATTCAATCCGAATCCATAAAATGATGCGCAACTGGCACACCGGAGTAAAGACCCTTTTTATAGCTTCGGCAGTACTGCCAGTATTTTGGGTTGCGACGATTTTTGCCGCGCCGGCCGAAGATCCGCCAGGTGGCCAGGGATATATCCAGGCCGATCCGGATGCGCCAGCAGGGTCGCTTGTCATAGATTCTTTGGGAGACATTTCCGCGGGTGTGTGGCGGGGGACTTTGCTCGATTCTCTGTATGGCGGAACTGGTCTATCGGTTAGCAATTCCAATGCTGTGCGGACTGGTTTAGGAATGGCTGGTGCGGGTGCGAATGGCGACATAAGTTCCCTTTTAGGGACAGGCGGGCCATTTTTGTTGAATCCGGCTGGAAACGTCGGTATCGGAAATGCCTCACCCAGCACAAGCCTTTCTGTTGGCAGTTCGGGAGGTTTTAAGGTCGATTCGGCCGGAGACATTAAAGCCATAAAGGGCGTTCCTTATTCCTGGCCAGCGATTCAGGGCGGGTCATCTTCTATTCTTATGAACGAAGACGGTTCTGGTAAGTTTATATGGTATGTTCTCGGTTCCGGCGGTACGGCTGGCGGGTGGACGGAGGACCCTTTTAATACCAAGGTTTATGCCACCGATACCGATCATAATGTCGGCATCGGAACGATAACCCCCGAGAGCCGTCTCGACGTACTGGGAAATATCGGTTTGTCGGATGGAGCTTTCATCAAGCTAAGGGTTCCACCGGCAGCAAGTCAGCCGTATATCCACTCAGGCAGCAGCTCCTCTTTGGGTAGTTTTTTTGCCGGGTATTTTGTCGGCTTAAATGGCTTGACTGGCAATGGCGTTACCGGACAATTTACGAATACGACTGCAATTGGTTCATATGCTTTGATCGGAACAGACGGCAATCGTGATGCCGCTGTTGGATACTCTGCTCTTAGAAGCCAAACTTCGACCGGTTCTTCGAATACTGCCGTCGGAGCATCGGCCATCGATCTTATTTTAGATAGCCAGAACGTCATGGGCAGCAACAATACCGCTGCGGGTTACTCAGCCCTGAAGTTAAGGAATAATCTGGATAACAACGTCGCCGTCGGCTACAACGCGGGGAATACTTCTACTTCCGCAGGAGGCGCGACTTATGTTGGTTATGAGGCTAAGGGGGGAGCGGCCCTGCTTGCGAATGCCTCAGGCATAGGCGCGAGCGCTGTTCCAGCGGATTCGAACTTGATAGTTCTCGGCAACGGGAATGCCAAGGTCGGCATTGGTACTAGCGCACCGACCCAGCTATTCTCGGTCGGCCCGAATGCTTTCCAGGTGAACTCGGACGGAGATATTGTAAAGATCAATGATCTCAGTTATGCCTGGCCAGGAGATCAAGGCGGGGCTAGTTCCGTTTTGACCATGGACAACAGCGCTACCGGCGCTTTAGCCTGGCATACCACGAGCAGCGATGGCAGCGTGGGCGGCTGGCAAGACAACGACGTGAACAATAATGCTACTTATGTTAACGCGACGGCTAAAAATGTCGGCATAAACAGTTCAGTTTCAAACAACAATGATAAATTTACCATTAAAGCCATAGCCGGAATGGCCGCATTGAGTATCAGGAACACTACGGATACGGCTCCCACTTTTACCATAAGCGATGCGGGTACTGTTACCGCCGGTTCCGTTCCGTGGACGCGCCTGATCGTTTTCCCGGCTGGCTGCAACTCCGGAGATCTGCTCAAGTCGCTCGGTGCCAGCGCTCTTACCTGTGCCACTCCGCCGGCTTCGACCAATGGCTGGACCGAGGTTCCTGGAAACAATAAGATTTACACCACCAATACATCGCGCAAAGTCGGCATCGGCACCGCGAGTCCGCTTGAGAAGCTTCATTTGAAGTCGCCGAATGCCATCACCACGACCACAACCAGCAATCCGCTTTCCGAACTAAATCCGCCGAGCAGCGTGTTAGCCAGTAATGAGTTGAATAACGGCTACCGCTTTACGCCCTTGGTTAATGGTTCCATAACCCAGCTTGGGGCAAAGTGCGATCCCGGACAGCGCACGGTATCGCTTTATAATGATTCTGGCGGAGCGCCTTTGGCCAGTGTTGATGTCATTACCACTGATTCGTCTTGGGCTTATGCCGATATTTCGGCTGGGCCGGTGAATGTCACTGCCGGAACGAGTTACGTTGTGGCTGTCCGAAATTTTGAAATAGATAATATTTGTCCGACAGGCGACATTTGTCTCAATCCCGGTACGCAACAGAGTTATTGCGGAGGCAGTTTCAGCACCCCGATTACCAGTCCGGCCGGGAACCTGGTCATAAACGAGGGTCGGACCAATACCGCCGGAGGAGATTTCCCCACGGTCGCAAGTAATTCCGTTATGCACGGCTTGGCGGATGTAACTTTTGAGGTTGAAACAAATTCGGCGGATAGCGACAATATGCTGATCGTTTCTGGCAAGGCCGGCATCGGCGAGGATCCCGCCGGTTTTTCTGAAAAGCTTGTCGTGGCCGGCACGGTCGCCTCGAGTTCGATCGGTCTAATGTTTCCTGGCGGTGCGGTCCAAAGCACGGCGGCACTTACCGGCAATTCCGGCACTGCGAATACACTGGTGAATCGTTCGTCGCCGCCATCGAATATGATTTCTTCGTCCGTTGCCGACAATGGCAACATCGGCATCGGCGTTTCTTCCCCGACGAGCAAGTTCCAAGTCGCCGGAGATGTACAAGTCTCTAACAATGCCAATAGCGCGATCACTTGTTCCGGCGCTTGCCCCGGTTCTCTATATGCCCTTAGCACTCCCAGCGCCATATCTGTCGGCATGAGCGGGCTTCATCACGGCGCAATATCCGCTTTCAGCTTTTGGTCCGATACCGCAAAGTCGGCTTTTTACGGCAATGTTCCTTCCGGAACCGCCGCCGGCATAGAAATAGCGCAAAACGGAACGGGCGACATAGCTTCCTTCTATGATAATTTAACCAGGGTTTTCACCGTTTTCGACGGCGGGAATGTGGGCATTGGATCTTCTTCAAACCCGCCGGCTAAGCTTGAGGTGCTGTCTGCCACCCAGAGCGCCATGCGTATAAAGAAGACCGCTGGAACCGCTGGGAGCGTTGATCTCTTCCCGGCTGTGGGCGATGCGACCGCGCTCACCGGAACGGCGCTTTGCCAGACAGTCTCCTCAACTGCGGTTTGTCTGAGTCATTTCAGTTCCGACGGCACCAGCTACGGGGTTTCAAATCCGCTCAAGGATAATGATCCAAATACACCAGTATTAGTGAGCGGTACCATTACTGGCGGTTATAGTTTTAAATTACAAACCGGTGTTAAGGGCAAGATTACTCACATTGGCGTACGCTGTCCATCAACTGCATTAAGGCCACTTCGTTTATATGATTACACCGTATCGGGTTCGCCAGTTCTCCTAGCTAGTTTCTCAATATCGCCACAGTTGGACGGAACGTGGACTTATGCGACTCTCACGCCGGCTATAGATATTGATTCTACTAATAAGACATATTTAGTTTCAGTGGGACCTGGAACAGATAGTACTTATTGTTATAGTGGTTTTAATACTAGTGGCAGCGGGAGTTTTCCTACCTCTGGTGGAATTGATATTATTACTCCTCATAGTACGAATGGAGCAAACGTAATACCCGCCGCATCTTCTTGGAGTGGCGGCATGCACGGCGAAGCTGATATCATTTTTGATGCGAATGTGTACTGCTCCACATCATTAGCCAATACCCGCGCCCTCTGCGCCGATTTTGGAGACTGATGGATGATTCCGCTTTCGCGGAATCAGAATTTTGCGTTAGCAAGGACGGTCCTTGCTAGTGGATGTGATAGAATAGGTTTATGCTCCGTAAAGATCCGTTTGTAACTGGCGAATACTATCATATATATAATCGTGGGATAGATAAGCGAGTTATTTTTAAACTTAAGAGAGATTATGAGCGGTTCATGATGCTTTTGTATGTATCAAATTCAAGTGAGATTTATCGTCTTGATAATCTGATTAATCGGTTACATAAGAAATTTGATGAGATTTTGGCCTTAGATAAAGGAGAGTCTCTTGTTTCTATCGGCGCATGGTGCTTGATGACAAATCATTTTCATTTATTAGTGAGGCAGGAAGTAGATGGGGGAATAACCAAGTTTATGAGGAAGTTGGGTACTGGATACTCAATGTTCTTCAATATAAAATACCAACGAAAAGGAGCCTTATTCGGCGGACTCTTTAAAGCAAAATTGATTGGTACGGACGATCGCTACATGAAGCATCTTTTTGGATATATTCATTTAAATCCTTTAGATATAGTTTTTCCAAGTTGGAAAGAAGTGGATAAAACTTCATCGACAATGGGAGCATTTCTCAAATCATATAGATACTCAAGTTATCCGGAATATATTGGCGAAGACAGAATAGAGAAAAATATAATCACCAGAGAAGCTTTCCCTGATTATTTTAAAGATTCTAAGTCGTTCAAGAATTTTGCCGAGGATTATTTTGATATCGAATTAGCCGAGAAATCTCCATAGCAATTCATTAGCAAGGACGGTCCTTGCTAATGGTTGGCATAACTAGCCACTAGCCACTAGCCGCTTTATACTAAACATATGCGCTTACTGAAGAAATTCCTGTACGGTTTTGCGTATGTAGTTTTTTTTGCCGCGATTGGTGTTGGGGTGTATTATTTGCGGTCTTTTGACCCGGCGCCAAGTTGTTTTGATAATGTCCTAAATCAATCAGAGACGAAGGTGGATTGTGGGCCGGCGCTTCCAGGAGAGACGAGCCTGAACGGATGTGTGCCGTGCGAATTGAAAAATTTAAAAGCCGGGGTTGGAACGCCAAACGTTTTTTCGCTTTCCGGTTCGATTTCAAGCGTGGTTGCGGAGATATCAAATCCCAGCCGGAATTACGGCGCATCTAGCATTAAGTATGTTTTTGAATTGACTGGTCGATCGGGAATTCGTTTGCGAGCAACGGGGGAAACGGTTCTTTACCCGGCCGAAAGGAAATATCTTTTTGTTTCCGGCATTGACATTGACCAGAGAGACGTTGAAACGGCGACTCTCACGCTCGGAGATGCTCAATGGATTCTAAAAGATGCATTGCCGCCCAGGCTAGGACTTGTTGTTGCGGATGTTAAGCTTATAGATATGAAGGGTGTTTTGACTATAGAGGGTGCCATTAACAACGATTCGCCTGCGCGCGCAGCATTGGTGACTGTGATCGGTCTAGGTTTTGACGCAAGCGGTAAACTCATCAAGGCTTCGTCCACTGAAGTTGAGGATATCGGCCCGTTTTCGAAAACCCCGTTCAAAATTTTTATGCCAGCCGAAAACTATGCGCGCGTTCAAGCACAAATTGCGCGATAAATCCCAAATCATACATAAATCCAAATGACCAAGTTCAAGTCTCAAAAGATGATCGAATTTGTTGGACATTAGGATTTAGTTTTTATGAAACATTACGATTTGCAGTTATTGGGGGCGGTGGGGTTTTTGATGCTCGCCGGGCTCACAAATCTTTTTTCGGCGGACTCTGTCTTGTTTCACAAACAACTTATCTGGGTCGCTGTTGCCGCGGCCGCTATTTTTATCCTGCCGGCGCTGAACCTGAAAGCCTTTTTTAGTTATCGGTGGGTTATATTAGGCATCTACTTGTCCGCTTTGTTCCTACTCGTCGCGGCTTATTTTTTTGCGCCGGTTGTTGCGAATACTAAAAGCTGGCTGATATTTGGCCTGTCCGGCCAGGGCGGGTTCCAAATTCAACCGTCGGAGTTTGTGAAGGTCGCGCTTATTATATTGTTCTCGAGTTTTTTTGCCGTAAAGCACGTTTCGATAAAACGGACCGGCATCGTCATCGCCTCATTTGTCTATTTTATTCTGCCCGCTGCGTTAGTGCTCATCCAGCCGGACCTGGGAACCACGCTAATTCTTTTTGCGATCTGGTTCGGGTATCTCTTGGTGAGCGAGATACCTATTCGTAGCTTGATATTCATGTTTCTACTTTTTTGCGTCGTGGCCGCCGCTGGCTGGAGTTTCGGTCTCGCGGATTACCAGAAGGACAGGATAATAGCCCTCTTCAATCCTGACTATGACCCTCTGGGTGTAAATTATAGTGTTATCCAGTCGAAGATAGCGATTGGCTCGGCGGGCTTGTTCGGTAAGGGGTTCCGGCAGGGGACTCAGACACAGTTGGGGTTTCTGCCCGAGAAGGGCAACGATTTTGCGTTCGCCGCCTTTACCGAAGAGTGGGGGCTTCTGGGCGGCGCCGCGCTGCTCGCCGTTTTTACCTTTTTAGTCTATCGGATATTAGTCATCGGCCTTTCTAGTGACAATAACTTTTCTAAGCTTGCGGCTCTAGGGACGGCCATAATGCTTCTAGCTCATTTCACCATCAATGTCGGCTCGAACCTGGGGCTCTTCCCGGTGGTTGGGGTAAGTTTTCCGTTTTTAAGTTACGGCGGCTCGAATCTGTTGACAACCGCCATCCTCATCGGTATCATTCAGAACACTGCAAAAAGGCGATCGGGCTTTTAGATTGGGTACGCTTTACGAATAGCGCATGCGAATATGAAGCGAGACATCCTAATTCTAACAGCTAGTCTTTTGCTACTGACAGCTCTTTTTCTTCTGCGTCTGCTTTTCCACCCCCAGCCGCCGCCGAAGCCGGATTTGGTACGAGTCGTGATCCGCGAGGGTCTCAGCATTCCCCAAATATCGGAATTATTATTACAAGCGGGAGTGCTCTCGGGCGAGTCTCTTTCAACCGATCTGGAAGGATATCTCTTCCCCGACACATACGAGTTTTTCGCCGGATCCAAGGCCGTGGCCGTTGCCAGGCGGATGGGCGAAAATTTTGACACAAAGGCATTGCCTTCCTTTGCTAAAGCCGTGGAGGATAGGTCAAGCATTCTTCCCAGTAGAAACCTTAACGACATCATTAAGGTCGCGTCTCTTATCGAAAAGGAGGTGCCGGGAAGCGATGACCGCCGGATTGTCGCGGGCATAATTTGGAAGCGTCTCCGCAACAGATTCCCGATTCAGGTTGATTCGGCTATCTGTTATGTGAAGCCTGAGCCATGCTACCCCGTTACCAAGGATGACTTTGCGGTTGATTCCCCATACAACACATATATGTACAAGGGTTTGCCGCCGACTCCTATCTCGAACCCGGGATTGGATGCAATCATCGCGGCCATGAGTCCAAAAGAGTCGCCATATTGGTTTTATCTGACGGAGCCGAAGAAAGGCAGGACTATTTTCTCGATCGATCTTGATGAGCACAACAAAAACGTTTACCGATACCTTAAGAGATAGGGAGTGGAAACCTAGAAAAGTCATAAGGACTAGCAGTAAGTTCTAAGCGGGGCTTCGCCGAAACAAAACTTAGAAATTAAAATTTATAAACCAAAATAATATGCAGAAACTACCAACAAAAATTTTCTCGACGTACGCTGGGCCACTTATGGATCAGCCGGACCTCCTGGCCATCCAGACCGATTCTTACAAATGGTTCGTGCGGGACGGATTGAAAGAGCTGTGCAACGAGATCTCGCCAATTAAAGATTATTCAGGCAAAGACCTGGAACTGTATTTTTCAGATTATTATTTTGACGAACCAAAATATACCGAACTCGAGTCCGTGGCCAAAGGCATAACGTATGAGGCGCCGTTGCGGGCCAAGGTGAAGCTGGCCAATAAGCGCACCGGCAAGAGCAAGGACCAGGAAGTCTACATGGGTGATTTTCCAGCGATGACCCCGCGGGGTACTTTTATTATTAATGGCGTCGAGCGCGTTGTTATTTCTCAACTTATCAGATCGCCTGGTGCGTATTTTACGGCTGCGAGCTACAGAGGTAAAAAGCTCTTTGGCGCCAAGCTTATCCCGAACCGCGGCACATGGCTCGAGTTCGAGACCGACGCGAACGGTATGATTGCGGTAAAGATTGACCGGCACAGGAAAGTGGCGGCTACTTCGTTGTTGCGTGTTTTCGGGATGTCGAACGCCGACATATTGAAAACATTTGCTGAGCACATCACAGCTACCCTCAACAAGGACTCGGCCCAGACGCTCGAGGACTCTTATCTAGAGATTTACCGCCGCGTACGCCCTGGCGACCTCGCGACCGCTGAAGATGCCAAGAAACTTATCGACAGCATGTTTACTGCTGCTGACCGCTATGACCTCTCGACTGTCGGACGTTTCAAACTCAATCAGCGTCTTGGCATAAAAGATTCGCGGAGCCGCCTGCTTACACTTGACGATATTGTCCGTGTAATGAAAGAGATCATCCGCCTTAACGGTGATCCCAAGGCCGAAGAGGACGACATCGACCATCTTGGCAACCGCCGCATCAGGGCCGTCGGCGAGCTTTTGCAGAACCGCCTTCGCGTCGGATTTTCTAGAATGCGGAGGAATGTCCAGGACAGGATATCGACCGCCGACATCGAGGCCGTTACCCCGGTTCAGCTCATCAATTCACGGCCGCTTGTCTCCATCGTCAAGGAGTTTTTTTCGTCTTCGCAGATGTCTCAGTTCATGGGCCAGGTGAACCCCCTCGACGAGCTCGAGCACAAGAGGAGGGTTACTTCGATGGGCCCAGGCGGTCTCACCCGCGAGCGCGCGGGCATGGAAGTTCGCGACGTTCACGTTTCATATTACGGACGCATTTGTCCGATTCAGTCTCCCGAAGGCCAGAACATCGGCTTGGTGAACCAGCTCGCGAACTACGCGAAGCTGAATGAGCATGGCTTCATACTCACTCCCTACGTCAAGGTTAAGAACAGCAAAGTGACCGGCGAAGTGGTGTGGTTTGATGCGATTGAAGAGCAAAAGAGCAAGATCGCGGTTTCAACTTCGACTATCGACAAGTCCGGCCGGATAACGACCGAACACGTTGACGCGAGAATAAACGGCGCGCCGGGAATCTGCCCTGCCTCTGAGATTGATCTTATCGACATCGCTCCGAATCAGTTTCTTTCGGTTGCGACATCGCTTGTTCCTTTCTTGGAGCATGATGATGCGAATCGAGCCCTGATGGCTTCGAACATGCAACGCCAGGCTGTTCCGTGTGTTAAAGCATCGGCACCGTATGTCGGCACCGGAGTCGAAGATGTTGTGGCTCGAAACTCTGGACACTTGGTTGTTGCCGAAAAAGACGGCACAGTAACCGAAGTTGACGGCAAGCACATAGCGCTAAAGACGACCGACGGCAAATCCAGGCGCTATGATCTCGACAAGTTCAAGATGTCGAACCAATACATGTCTATCTCCCAAAAGCCGGTCGTGCAGAAGGGCGACAAGGTTAAAAAGGGCGATGTACTCGCCGACGGCCAGTCGATGGAAGGCGGCACTCTGGCTCTGGGTCAGAACTTGCTCGTGGCTTTTATGTCTTCCGAGGGTTCTAACTTCGAGGACGCGATAATACTTTCAGAGCGCGTTCAGCGCGACGACCTTTTTAGTTCCATACACATCGAAGAATTTGAAGTCGACGTTCGTGATACCAAACTGGGTCCAGAAATAACCACGCCCGACATTCCGAACGTATCGGAAGATAAACTTAAGAACCTTGACGAAGAAGGTATTGTCCGTATCGGCGCAGAGGTCCGCGGCGGCGACATATTGGTTGGCAAGATTTCGCCCAAAGGCGAGTCCGAACTGACGCCTGAAGAACGCTTGCTCCGCGCCATATTCGGAGAGAAGGCGAGAGACGTTAAAGACACTTCGCTTGAGCTTCCGAACGGCAAGGCCGGACGCGTTGTTGGTATCAAGATATTCTCGCGCGACAAGGGCGACAGACTAGACTCGGGTATAATCTCAAAGTTGAAGATTCAGGTGGCCGAATTGCGTAACATCCAGGCTGGAGACAAGATGGCCGGACGTCACGGCAACAAAGGCGTCGTTTCCGTGGTCCGCCCAATCGAAGATATGCCCCACTTGGCCGACGGCACACCGGTTGATATCATTTTGAACCCGCTCGGCGTCGTTTCTCGTATGAACCTCGGCCAGATACTCGAAACTCACCTCGGCTGGGCTGCGAAAACTCTTGGCTACCGGGCCATTACTCCGGTTTTCTCCGGCGCATCTGAAATCCAGATCAAGGCGGAACTAAAAGCCGCCGGACTTCCCGAAAGCGGCCAGGTAACGCTCTACGACGGTAAAACAGGTTCGCCTTTCGACCGTCAGGTTACGGTTGGCGTCATCTATATGTTGAAGCTTAATCACTTGGTTGTGGACAAGATCAACATGAGGTCCATAGGCCCTTACTCCCTTATCACTCAGCAGCCTCTTCGCGGCAAAGCCCAGTTGGGCGGCCAGAGATTTGGTGAAATGGAGGTGTGGGCGCTCGAAGGTTACGGCGCAGCGCACATTCTTCAAGAAATGCTGACTATCAAGTCCGACGACGTTTTAGGAAGGTCATCTGCTTACGAATCGATAATCCGCGGCGAAGCCATCAAGAAGCCAAACATCCCTGCATCTTTCAACGTAATGATAAACGAGTTGAAAGCGTTAGGACTGTCGGTCGAGCCGGTCGAAAATGATGAAGCTAAAAAGTAAAAACTTAAAATTCAAAAGTTTAATACCATGAAAAATTCAACAGACTTCAAGGCTCTAAAGATAAAGATCGCTTCTCCCGAAGACATCCTCGGCTGGTCATACGGTGAGGTGCTGAAACCAGAAACGATAAACTACCGCACTCAGCGTCCCGAGAAGGATGGCTTATTTTCAGAGCGTATTTTCGGACCCACCAAAGATTGGGAATGTTACTGCGGTAAATACCGCAAGGTCAGGTACAAGGGTATTATTTGCGACAAGTGCGGCGTCGAAGTGACGCGTTCCATCGTGCGTCGCGAGCGCTCCGGCCACATAAAGTTGGCTGCCCCGGTCGTGCACACGTGGTTCCTGAAAACTAAGATAGGACTGATTCTGGACGCTTCTTCGATGAAGCTAGAAAAGGTGGCTTATTATGCTGCCTATGTCGTGACCGCAGTGAACGACGAAAAGCGAAAGAACGCCATCGAAGAGATCGACCGCGAGTTTAAAACCAGGAAAGATCCGAGTTTGAAAGAAGCCGTGGCTGGCCTGAAGGATGCCCTTAAGCGCCTTACGCCAGGCAGGATCTTAGAAGAAGGGGATTACTACACCTTGGTTAAGAAATTCAGCAATGTTTTTACCGCCCAGAGCGGCGCCGAGGGCATCAGGAAAGTCTTGGAATCTATCGACCTGAAGAAGGCTGCGCAGAACATCGAGGAGAGCCTTGATGGCGTTACCGATGATCTTAAATTGAACAAGCTTCTCCGTCGCCTGAAGCTCATGAAGTCGATGATGAAGAATGGCATCAAGCCGGAATGGATGGTGATGACTGTTTTGCCGGTTCTTCCGCCAGACTTGCGTCCTATGGTCGCTTTAGACGGTGGCAGGTACGCGACATCTGACTTAAATGATCTTTACCGTAGGGTGATTAACCGCAATAACCGTCTGAAAAAACTTTTGGAACTCAAAGCCCCTGACGTTATCGTAGTCAATGAAAAGCGCATGCTTCAGGAAGCCGTTGATGCCCTGATCGACAATCCGGCCGCCGCTCTTTCAAAGCCTGGTTCCGGCGCTCGCCGACAGCTTCGCTCCTTGGCAGATATGCTTAAAGGCAAACAGGGCAGATTCAGGCAGAACTTGCTCGGCAAGCGTGTTGACTACTCCGGACGTTCGGTTATTGTGGTTGGCCCGCATTTGAAGCTCGACGAATGTGGCATTCCGAAAAGGATGGCTCTTGAGCTTTTTAGGCCGTTTGTCATCGGCAAGGTCATTGAACGCGGACTGGCCCACAACATCAGGAATTCCAACCGCCTCATCGAAGAAGCCCCGCCTGAAGTTTGGGAAATTCTGGAAGAAGTCATAAAAGATAGAGTGGTGCTTTTGAACCGTCAGCCGACCTTGCACCGCCTCAGCATCCAGGCTTTCAAGCCGATACTCACCGAAGATTTAGTTATCCAGATACCGCCAATGGTTTGTTCCGCTTTCAATGCGGACTTTGACGGCGACTTGATGGCTGTGCATGTACCGCTTTCCGACGAGGCCCAGAACGAGGCCAAGACGCTCATGCGTTCCGGTTTCAACACTCTGTTGAAACCGGCTTCCGGCGATCCGATCGCGGTACCCACGCCGGATATAGTTTTGGGCTGTTACTACCTAACTAAGATCATAGCGGGCGCAACCGGTGAGGGCTTTACGCTTTCTTCCAAGGAAGAGGCGACTCTGGCCTACGCGAATGATTACATTGCTTTGAACGCCGAAATACGCGTTGGCAAAGTTAAGACCAGTTATGGCCGGCTGCTTTTTAACGAGATCTTGCCGTCAGATACAGATTTTGTGAACGAGACGATGAACAAGAAGAGTTTGGTCAAATTAGTTTCCGCGCTGGAAATAAAATATGGGGCGGCCAGAACCAAAGAAGTTTTGGACGGCATCAAGTTCCTCGGTTTCAAATACGCCACCCGTTCCGGTATCAGCTGGGGCATGGACGATCTCATTATTCCGAAAGAGCGCGACATTATCTTGGCCGATACCGAAAAGAAGGCTGATCTGATAGCCGAACAGTACGCAGACGGTCTTTTGACCGATGCCGAGAGAAAAGCCCGAGTCATTGAGGTTTGGACCGAGGCCCACAAGCAGATATCGAAAGTCATTCCGACAGCCATTAGCGCAAAAAGTTCCGTCTACAACATTATTGATTCGCAGGCGAGGGGCAGCTGGGCTCAGCCGACCGTGATGATGGGCATGAAGGGCTTAGTGGTGAATCCGACTGGAGAGATCATTGAGTTGCCGATCAGGTCTTCTTTGAAAGAGGGTCACGGCGGATTGGAATACTTCATTTCTACGCACGGCTCTCGCAAGGGACTTGTGGACACCGCTTTGAAGACCGCGGATGCTGGATATCTTACCCGTCGTCTCATCGACGTGGCGCAGGATGTGGTGGTGAAAGAAGATGACTGCAAAACCAAAGAGGGTATTGCGATACACCGCAAAGACGGGCTGGAATTCGGCCACGCCTTTGCCGCACGATTGTTCTCAAGGACTGTTTTGAACGATGTTAAAGCCGGACGCCCTGGCCGGGCAGGCAAAACTATCGTCTCTGCGAACGAGATCATCACGCTGGCTTTGGCTGAAGAGATCGCCAAGTCCGATGTCGAAATGGTGGAGGTCAGGTCTCCGATGACCTGTAAGACGCTCTATGGAATTTGTGCCCGCTGTTACGGGCTTGATCTGGGCCACAACATCCCAGTGAGGATCGGCGAGGCGGTTGGAATTGTCGCCGCGCAGTCAATCGGCGAACCGGGTACTCAGCTTACTTTGAGAACTAGGCACGCCGGAGGTGTTGCCGGACGTGACATAACTTATGGCTTGCCAAGAGTTGAGGAATTGCTTGAGGTTAGATCGCCCAAAGGCAGGGCCTTCTTGGCCGAGGTTGAGGGAACGGTCGCCAAGATCGAAGAGAAGGGATTGCTGAAAACCATTTTCATCACTCCTAAAGACAAGCCGGTTGCCAAGCCCGGTAAGAGGCGTAAAAAAGGAGTTTCAGACGAATTTGTGGAGTATTCGGCCGTGCGCAACAGCATAATGCTCGTTAAAGTCGGCGACAAAGTTAAAGTTGGCGATCAGCTGACCGAGGGCAGCGTTGATCTGCGCGAACTCTACGAACTTCGCGGCAAGGAGGAGACATACCGCTACATCATCCAGGAAATACAGAGGATTTACGTTTCCGAAGGAAGCCCGGTGAACAACAAGCACCTTGAGATAATGACCCGGCAGATGTTCGGACGCATCCTGATCGTGAACCCGGGCGATGTTGACTTCATCATGGGCGATGTTGTTGACCGGTCTAAGTTCCTCGAGGCCAATAAGGCGATTAAAGAGAAGGGCAAGACCCCTGCTAAGGGTGAAGAGCTTCTACTTGGGCTCACCCGTGTCGCGCTTTCGGCCGACGGGTTCCTGTCTGCCGCATCATTCCAGGAAACGGCGCGGGTGCTTATTACGGCCGCAAGCGAAGGGAAAATAGACTATCTGCGCGGGCTTAAGGAAAACGTTATCATTGGCCGACAATTGCCGATAGGCAAGATGATGATTCCGAGGGGCGAAGAGGTTCCGCCGGAACCGCTCGTTGGCGAAGAGCGCAATGTTTCGGATGGGGCATAAAGCCAGAAAGACGCACAGTATTGGACATACCAGAAAAAATTTGTTAATCTCGCACAGATAAATCATGACTGAAACAACACTGAAAAATTACGAACTTTCCTTCCTTCTGGAAAAGGAGGAGGACTCAGAGACTGTGTGGAAGCACTTGGCCGCCGTTAAGGCCGAGATCGAGAGCAAGAGCCCAGTTGTATCGACAATCCTCAGCTATCCGATCAAGAAGCACGCGCAGGCCTACTTCGGCTACGCCAGGTTTAACCTCGATGGAAGCCAGATAAACCTTTTGAACGAGGCCATGAGGTTGGACACTAAGGTCTTAAGGCATCTCATCATCGCATCTCCTCCCGCCAAGATGCAAAGGCAAGAAAGGCAGGAATCGTCTGGAAGGCAGTTTAGGGCTCGCAAGCCAGTTGCCAAAGAAACATCTAATGAGGCGCTGGAGGCGAAATTGGCGTCTTTGACTGGAGGAGTAATCGCTAATAATGCGAATAAGGACAAATAATGCGAATTTGAATTCATTCGTGTTATTAGCTAAAATTAGCATTATTCGCGAACACTAAAATGAATTTAAACAAAGTTCTCATAATCGGAAACCTGACCCGCGATCCGGAGCTTAAGACCTTGCCGTCGGGGACTGCCGTGGCTTCATTTGGCGTCGCGACCAACCGCGTTTGGAAGGATCAGAACGGAGCGAAAAAAGAAGATGTTCAGTTTCACAACATCGTCGCTTTTGGTCGGCAAGGGGAGGTGGTGAATCAATACTCGAAAAAGGGCAGCATGATTTTCATCGAGGGGCGACTGCAGACACGTGACTGGGAAGGCCAAGATGGCAAGAAGAATTATCGCACTGAGATCGTGGCCGAGCGCATCCAGCTTGGTCCGCGTTCCGGCGGAGCCGCAAGAGGCCCGCAGGGGGATGCTCCGGCTAAAGACGATGCCGCGAATATGCCGGTTATCGATCTGAACGCCGACGAGATAAAGGCAGAAGATCTTCCGTTCTAGCCTTACGAATTACCAATTAGTACGAATATACGAATTGAATCCATTGGTATATTGGTAGAGATTCGTAGATTGGTAAGGGGAGAGGCTTGATATTTACCTAACTGTTTGTTACATTAATCGCACTAAAACACACACGAATCTATGGCATATAAGAAGGAACAATGTTTTTTTTGCTCGCAGAACATGACCGATGTCGATTATAAGGAAATCGAGATTATTCAGAGATTCGTTTCTAACCAGGCGAAGATTATCGACCCGATGCACACTGGGACATGCGCCAAGCATCAGCGTGCCCTCGGTAACGCCATAAAGCGGGCTAGATTTATGGGACTACTTCCGTACGTCCGTCGTTAAATCGAGATTTTTGCGCGAGCTTCTGCGTTGCGGAGCCTCTAGAATCTCGTCGAAGTAGGATCTAACCTACATCTCCTTATTCTTTTCTCCGCGCCTTGGATCTCATCGCAAAAATCTCGATTTACTACGACAAGCGAGAGAGCCAAATGAACGAAGATGCATTTGGGCCGAGCGAAGTCGGAGAAAGGTAAATGCCATTGGGCTTGCCCAATGGTACCTTTACTAGTAGCTATTGACCATTGGCTATATACTTATCCATATGAATCATGCCTTATTCGAATTTTTACACGGTCTTGCCCATCAGAACGCATTTTTAGATTGGATATTCGTATTTTTTGCGAAGTATCTGCTTTACATAATGGTGGTTGGGTTTATTTATATTTTATTTGCGGAGAATAATTGGCCAAGGCGCTGGTATTATTCTGTGCTAGCGACGCTTGCGCTTATCATTTCAGCCGGCATTGTGTCTCCCATAGTAAGATATTTTTATGCGAGTCCAAGGCCATTCGTCGCGTTGCTGGACGTTACCGCGCTTGTCGCGCATGTTAACAATTCTTCTCTGCCGTCCGGCCATATGATGTTTGCGGCTCCTCTAGCTCTCGCGGCCTATTATCTCAATAATCGAGTTGGGCGGTGGTTCTTAGTTGGAGCCGCGCTTATGGGTGTCTCGAGGGTTATAGCCGGAGTCCACTGGCCACTGGATATAATCACGGGTCTCGTTCTAGGCGCCGCTTCCTTCTATCTGGCTCGATTTATTTTGAAAAAAGGCGGGGTAGAGGATAAAGCGCTCATTGAGGCCGCGCCGGTGTTGTGAAGTATTGCTTGCCGTCGGAATAGCCTTCGACAACATCGATCCAGATCGGTTCAGCAAAGTATTCGACAGTTTTTTCGAGAACGGCTTTTTCGATCATCTCGTTTGAGTAGACGGGCTTAGTGTCCGGTGAGCAAGAGAGGGTAATGTGCGGATATGCGTTTTTTGAGCGGGGGCTTTCAACGAGGAGCGCGTCTCCCTTGCTGTCATAGGCCTGACCAATGATCTTAAGCTTGCCCTCGCGTCCGATCTCGATGCCATCAATGGTCGGCGGATTGAATGCTATGGTCGAGTGATGCCCAAAGTGTCGGCTGTGTTTGGGAGGGAAGCTTTTCAGCAGGCTTCCTATGTCTTTTACGAATAACGCAGTATATATGGCCATAATGGGAAAATACCATAGTTTTCTCCTTATAACAACGCTTAAACCTTCCTATTTTTGCATAAAAACCGCTTATTTACTAGCTTTTCTTGACCCGGGCAATATTAACAAGTTGTCACAAGCTTCAGCGATTTAGATAGATAATTCCTGGGGGTTTCAAACATTTCCGGGGAGGAAAATCTGAATGAGAATTCCCTCACGTATTTCTCGAGGTTTTTCGACCAGTGATGATGATACATTCTCCGCACGAAAGTGCGGTAGTTTCCAAACACTCCTTCAATCTCCGAGGTGTGCGCGAACTCAAATTTTCTGTGGATGTCGCGGCTATGCCTTACCGGGTGCCATTTTTCAATGCCTTTGTAGATTGCAGCTCCATCAGTCCATAGCTCTGATCCTGCCGCGACTTTCCTGAAAAGAAAATGGGTTGCGTGGTGCCTTTGCGGATGGGTATCTTGAAGAACATCAAATGCCAGCTTTCTGGTGCCCTTTTGTTTGCCCATGATGAGCGCCGCGTTTTTGAAATATGCCTCGTCGAGCTGGACTATGCGCTCCAATACATGCGTTTCTTGGGGCAGATGAGTCCTGAAGGTATCAAACCACAGATACACCGACGGCACGGACACTTTGGCCAGCCGTGCCGTCTGCCTGACCGGTATCTGCGCGTTCCACGCCCACAGCAGAAGCCAGAATTGTTGCAGGGGCAGCTTCATATTTGAAAGCCAGGTGTAC
>MHIY01000029.1:0-738 GCA_001817755.1 Candidatus Colwellbacteria bacterium RIFCSPLOWO2_01_FULL_48_10 | reverse complement strand
AACGGCATTTGGGGCAAAACATGTTCTTGCCAAACAATATTCTCCTCAAGCACTTCCTGATTTGGGCCTCCGACGGTATTTGGTTTAGTTGATACATGATTATATGTTAGCTAATCATGTGACAACTGCTTTATATTACCCGTGAGCGAGCCCTTGACAAATAGGCATATTTATATTAAGATTCTGCCACTCGCTTAGAGGAGTGGGGAGACCTAAATCCCGCTACTCCAGGCGGGACGACAGTATCCTTTACAACTCAAAAGCTAGAATCCGAAACGGACCAGGTGTCCTTATGACGAACTACAAGAACCCCAACATCCCCGGAGTCAAGCTCGAACTTCTGAACGCCCGGGGGAGCCCTCTCCCGGTCCGCCGCGACGGCTACGTGGGGCCGATCAAGCTCCATGACGAGACCCAACCCGAGATCTTCAAGATCCGGATCGGGATCGATCCGAAGCTGTTCACCGGCTTCTGCCACCGGCCGGAGAACCACCCGACCGCCCGCGACTGGAAAGTCGTGAAGCCGGTCGAGCCGATTTCCGGCACGACCATCTACGAGATGCCGGTCAAGGTCTTCAATCCGAAGGGCGGGAGCCGCCACCTGATGGCACCTGCTATCGAGAAGGACCTGAGGCCTGTGTTCTACGAGGTGCCGGCGGCCAAGGAAGGCTACGCGATCACGAGGTATGGGGACCGACCCGGGGAGATGGGCAACAACATGCACCTTCTCCGGATCCT
>MHIY01000028.1:3597-19956 GCA_001817755.1 Candidatus Colwellbacteria bacterium RIFCSPLOWO2_01_FULL_48_10 | reverse complement strand
TTCTTCGATTGAAAATTGCTTGTATTTCATTGCACTCTGATTATGTCAGAGTGGTGCACTTACTTATTGAACTTGCCCTTTGTCTTACTAGACATAGATAGTTACTGACCAATTACAAGATTTCTTGTATAATCTCAACCATGGATCTTGATATTCACCACATCGCGAAGCTTGCGCGCATAAAACTGACTGACGAGGAAAGCGAGAAGTTTTCCAAGGAGCTGGATAAGATCCTCGGGTATTTCAAGGAACTGGAAAAGGTCAATACTGACGACGTTTTGCCGATGATGGGTGGGACTGACCTCACGAATATTTTCCGCCCGGATGCTGACGTGGAGACGCGCGATTCCTCCGCGTTCAAGAAGGCCTTTCCGGATTCGAAAGGCGGTTTATTGAAGGTGCCGCAAGTCTTTGAATAAATGAAAACAAATAATCTTACAATAAAGTCTTTCCGGGACAGCCTCGCGAAGCGCGAGATATCGGCTTATGAGACTACTAAGCTTTTTCTGGATGAGATAGACGAGTCCGACGGGAAGATCAGCGCATATCTCGACGTTTACCGCGATGAGGCTCTTGAGACCGCCCACAACGCTGACCTTGCGGCCGCTAAGGGCGAGAAGCTGGGGCTTCTTTCGGGAGTGCCGATAGCTTTGAAAGACAATATGCTCCTTGAGGGGAAGCGGACGACCGCCGGTTCGAAGATATTGAAGGACTACATCGCCTCATACGACGGCACTGTGGTCAGAAAGCTTAAGGAGGCCGGCGCCATCTTCCTCGGAAAAACAAACCTGGATGAGTTCGCTATGGGCAGTTCCACCGAAAATTCGGCTTTTAAAATCACCCGTAACCCTCACGACTTGTCTCGTGTTCCCGGCGGTTCCTCCGGCGGTTCGGCGGCGGCGGTTGCGGGGAATATGGCTTTGGCCTCACTAGGTTCCGATACTGGAGGTTCTATCCGCCAGCCCGCTAGCCTTTGCGGGGTTGTCGGACTTAAACCGACCTATGGCGCGGTTTCCCGTTACGGCCTTATTGCCATGTCATCTTCGCTTGATCAGATAGGCCCGCTTACTAGAACGGTTGAAGATGCCGCCATTGTGTTCGATGTGATCCGCGGCTTGGACAAATATGATGCCACGAGCTTTGATCCGTCTTACGGCGATGACCTTTTAAATCCGGATTTGAAAAAAATATCCGGGATGACCGTTGGCATTCCCGACGAATATTTCGGCGAGGGGTTGGACGGGGAAGTGGCTGCCGCCATGGAAGAGGTGATCGCGGAGTTCAAATCGAAGGGAGTAAAATTCAAGGAAGTATCATTACCTCACAGTAAATATGCTCTTTCGGTCTACTATATTATTCAGCCAGCCGAGGTTAGCACGAACCTCGCCAGGTTTGACGGCATCCGTTATGGGACGAGAGGAAAGTCAGCCAAGCTTCTGGACCTTTACTACGACAACAAGAGTGCCGGTTTCGGCCCTGAGCCGAAACGGAGGATTATCTTGGGAACCTACGTGCTTTCGGCCGGACACTACGATGCCTACTACGGCCAGGCGCAAAAGGTTCGGGCACTCATAAAATCCGACTTTGACAAAGTTTTCTCGTCCGGCGTAGATGTCATCCTTGGTCCGGTCGCTCCCACACCTGCGTTTAAGATAGGTGAGAAGGCGGCGAACCCCCTCCAGATGTATCTCTCAGACATTTTCACCATTCCCGCGAATCTTGCCGGACTCCCGGGTATTTCGATTCCGGTGAAAGGAAGAGGCGGCCTATCGACTTTGCTCGGAGCAGGGAAACTTCCAATAGGATTCCAGCTCATCGGCCGGAAGTGGCGCGAAGCGGATATTCTCGGAATGGGCAGATTGTATGAGAGATAGACTTTCCCTTCTATTCTAGCGGCATTCGGAAGAGCACGACATGAAATCCTGCTGAATTTCTGTCTCGCCCTCGCCGCCGTCGCGCTCCGGGAGGCTCTTCCGAATGCCGCCATTCATAGGAGTTTCGTAATTTGTGGCATGAAGAGAGCAGCTTTATTCATTGAGCGTTTCTTTATGCCTTCTTCATTTTTCCTTTACGTTCATTGGTTATCATTTTAATGATCACCGAAGATCCTAATCTCACATATCAATATGGCAGATTCTCAAAATGTAAAAGAAGAAATGACCAATATTGTTTTGCCGGCATCTATAGTTGAATCCTCTGATGACGCGATAGAGGGTTTGTCTTTCGACGGGAATGTATTGTTTTGGAACAAGGGTTCCGAAGAGTTGTATGGATATAATTCGGCAGAGATGATAAACAAGTCGGTGCTTACAGTTTATCCCAAAAACCGTTCCGAAGAGCTGGCAAAGATAATTACGACTATCAAGGCAGGCGGACACGCAAAGCCGTTCGTGACCCAGAGGATTGATAAGAAGGGATCTGTCATCGATGTTGCGATCAGCGCGTCTCCCATAAAAGACAGTGCTGGCAAGCTTATCGGACTTTCAGTTATTTCTCGTCCATTTGCCGGGCAGGAGCGCGTTGAAAAGTACGCCAAGCAAGTCGAAGAAAAATCGGCGCTTCTTGCCGCCATCGTGCAATCGTCCGCTGACGCCATTTTGAGCTTGACGCTCGATGGTAACATCAGCAGTTGGAATACCGGCGCGGAGAAAATGTTCGGATATGCTCCCGCGGAAGCAATTAGTAAAAAGATAAGCATCATCTATCCGGTGGAGAGTTCGGAAGAATTTGCCGAAATCGCGTCAAAGATCAAGAAAGGCGAGCAGATCGAACACTTTGAGACTCAGAGAAAGACAAAAGATGGCGCCATTATAGATGCGTCCGAGAGGATCTCTCCGATCAAGGATGAGAAGGGGACGATCATAGGCATATCTAAGATCATCCGCGACATAACTGGTCAAAAGCGCGCCGCCCAATATGCCCGGTCGCTTATCGAGGCTTCCCTTGACCCGTTGGTCACCATCAGTCCCGAAGGAAAGATAACCGATGTGAACGAGGCGACCGTAGGAGTTACCGGAGTTCCGCGCAAAGAGCTTATAGGTAGTGATTTCTCGAATTATTTCACCGAGCCGGAAAAAGCTCGCGAAGGTTACCAGCTGGTCTTTTCGAAGGAAAAAGTTACTGATTATCCGCTCACGATTCGTCATTCTGAAGGCAAGACCATCGATGTTCTTTACAACGCCTCCGTTTATAAAGATGACAAAGGGAATGTGCTTGGAGTTTTCGCGGCGGCGCGCGATGTGACGACGCAAAAACAGGCCTCGCAATATGCCCGCAGTTTGATCGAAGCTTCCCTCGACCCGCTGGTTACCATTAGCCCCGAAGGCAAGATTACGGACGTGAACGAAGCGACCATCCAGATAACCGGCGTTCCGAGGCAACAGCTCATCGGGAGCGATTTTTCAAACTACTTTACTGATCCGGAGGAGGCGCGCCAGGGATACCAGCAGGTTTTCAAAGAGGGCGCTGTGCGCGATTATCCGCTGGCCATACGTCACTCGAACGGGACCATTACTGATGTTTTGTACAACGCAACGGTTTATAAAGACGCCTCGAGCAATGTTCAGGGAGTTTTCGCGGCGGCGCGCGACATAACAGAAAGGAAAAAAGTTGAAGAGCAGGCCCATCTTACGTCCGCCTATGCGCGCAGCTTGATCGAGGCTTCGCTTGATCCTCTTGTCACCATTTCTCCTGACGGCAAGATTACGGATGTCAACCACGCCACGGAAGTCATCACGGGAGTTTCCAGGGAATGGCTCATCGGTACCGATTTTTCGAACTATTTTACCGAGCCCAGAAAGGCCCGCGACGGTTACAGGAAAGTCTTCAAAGAGGGATCAGTCAGAGACTATCCTTTGGCCATCCATAACGCCTCCGGCAAGGTTATCGATGTCTTGTATAACGCTTCTGTTTACAAGGATGCGGCCGGGCAGGTGCGGGGAATTTTCGCGGCGGCGCGCGATGTTACGACGACAAAGAAAGCCTCGCAATATGCCCGCAGCTTGATCGAAGCTTCCCTCGACCCGTTGGTAACTATAAGCCCGGAAGGAAAGGTTACGGACGTTAATGAGGCAACTGTTAAGGTTACCGGTGTATCCAGAGATAAGCTTATTGGTACCGACTTTTCCAACTATTTCACCGCGCCGGATAAGGCTCGCGAAGGTTATGAGAAGGTTTTCAAGCAGGGTTTCGTAACCGATTACCCTCTTACTATCCGTTCGGCCGCCGGCAAGTTGACCGACGTTCTTTACAACGCCTCCGTTTATAAAGACGACAAAGGAAACGTACTCGGAGTTTTTGCGGGGGCCAGAGATTATACTCGGGTTAAGCAGACAACCGAGGAAGTCGAATCGAGCAATAAAGAACTGGAGGCTTTCAGTTATTCCGTTTCGCACGACCTTAGGGCGCCGCTCCGCGCCATTGATGGTTTTGCAAAAGTTTTGTCGAACGAATACGCGAATAAGCTCGATGACGAAGGCAGGCGGGTTATCGGCATCATACAGACAAACGCCCTCCAAATGGGGAAACTGATAGACGATCTTCTTTCTTTCTCCCGGCTGGGACGTAACGAAATAAAAAAGGAATACGTCAATATGGGTGCGATGGTCAAAGAAATATTTGGATTGCAGAGATCGGCATTGCCGGACAGGAAGATAGAATTTACAGTGCAGGATATTCCAGAAGCAAGGGCCGACGCCGACATGATGCGCGTGGTGTGGACAAATCTTATTTCCAATGCCATTAAATTTACCCGCGTGAAGGATAAGGCGGTCATAGAGGTTGGTAGTAAAGCGGCAGCTAATGTCATTACGTATTTCATCAAAGACAATGGGGCTGGTTTTGATATGCAATATAGAGACAAGCTTTTCGGGGTGTTTCAGCGGCTTCACTCGGTGGATGAGTTTGAGGGCACCGGCGTGGGCTTGGCGAACGTGAAGCGCGTTATTTCCAGGCATAACGGTGAAGTGTGGGCCGAAGGAAAGGTCGGGGAGGGCGCAACTTTCTATTTTGCGCTACCTAAAATAATTTAGGATAGATAAGAATGAAACAAATGCAAAATTATAACGAGTTCGAAGTACTGTTGGTCGAGGATAATCCCAACGATGCCGAGCTGATAATGCGCGCGCTTAAAACCAATAATTTTGCCAACAAGATCTATTGGGTAAAAGATGGCGAGGAAGCCCTGGAATTTATTTTTTGCACGGGGAGATATGTCAGCCGCAATATCCAGATCCCGCCCAAGGTCATACTGCTGGACCTGAAGCTCCCGAAGATTGACGGGCTCGAGGTTTTAGCCAGGGTAAAGGCCGATGAACGTACTAAATCAACTCCGGTAGTTGTGGTGACGTCTTCACAGGAGAATAGCGACCTGGAAGAAAGTTATAGGCTGGGTGTTAATAGTTACATCGTGAAGCCGGTTGATTTTGATAAGTTTGTGAAGGCGCTGAGCTCCGTGGGTCTTTATTGGCTGGCCGTGAACAAGCCCCCGATAAAATAAGGCCGATGACTGTCAAAACGAGAATATTGTTTTTAGAGGATTCGCCAGCCGACGCCGAACTTGAGAATCGCGCGCTTAAGGAGGCCGGCATCGTTTTCGATTCCAGGGTTGTAGCGAACGAGAAAGACTTTAGAGTTTCGCTGAAGGAATTTAATCCAGACATCATACTTCTCGATTACAAGTTGCCGGATTTTGACGGCCCAAACGCGCTTGCAATCGCACATAAGGTTTTGCCGGATGCGCCGGCCATTTTTGTTTCCGGTTCAATCGGACAAGAACTGGCTGTGGAGACTCTCCGGCTGGGCGCTTTGGATTACGTTTTAAAGAATAACCTTGAGAAATTATCTCCAGCTGTAAAGCGGGCGATTATTATGGTGGAAATTAGAAAAGAGAAAGAGAAGATTGATTCGCTTTTAAAAAACGAGTTTGAGAAATTCAGAATGGCCGTTGGAGAAGAGAGGGAGGCTCGTATCTTGATCCTCGAAGACAGGGCGACCGATGCGGAGCTCGCTGAGCGGGTATTGAAAGAGGCTGGCATTAAATTTACGGCGCGCCGAGTCGATACTGAGAATGATTTTAAGAAAGCGCTAGATTTCTTTAGCCCCGACCTTATTTTACTTGATTGCTCATTGCCTAATTACAGCGGTCTTCAGGGCCTGAATTTGGCTAAGGCAGAATTGCCGGAGGTGCCGTGCATCTTTGTTTCGGGTAGTGTCGGCGAGGATACGGCTGCAGAGCTTTTACGGAAAGGCGCGGCGGATTATGTATTAAAACAGAACCTTGAACGCCTGGTGCCGGTCGTGAGACGTGCAATAAAGGAAGGCGCGGCGCGCCGCAAGCTCGTGCAGGCGCAGAAGCTTTTAAAACAAAGCGAAGAGAATTTCCGACAGATTACGGAGAATATTAACGAGGTATTTTTTCTTCTAGATCCGCTTAAGCTTGAGATGTTGTATATGAGTCCGGCCTATGAAAATATCTTTGGCGACCGGCCGGAGACATTATATGTCAATCCGTCTGGCTGGCTGAATTTCGTGGTCGAGGAAGACAAGCCAAAGATGCAGAGGTCTTTTAACATGGCTTTGCAGGAGTCTGTGGGCGCGGGCAGTGAAGAAAGTTATAGGATCAAGCGCAGGGATGGAGAGGTGAGGTTCGTGCGGGCCCGCTACTTTAGCGTTAAAGATAATCTTGGTGAACCTTATCGCGTGGCTGGACTAGTGGAAGATATTACCGAGAAGGTTGAGGCTGATAGGAAGATAGATGAGCTGAACAAACTTCGCTCTGAATTCGTCCATGTTATTTCGCACCAACTTCGTACACCGCTTACGACAATTTTATGGAGCTTGGAGAATATGATTGATCAATCCGATGGCCATCATGGTAAATTAGATGTCAGTGCGCTGAAAGACGCCCGCAGTGCGAGTCTAAAGATCAATGATCGAATTAATGATCTGATAACCGCGATTAACGTTCTTGAGGACAAGGGCGTGGTTGATAAAAAGCCAAATTCTCTGGAAAAATTGCTTAATGGCGTTGTGGAGAAGCTAAGAGACAAGATGAAGAGTAAGGGTCTGATTTTCGAGTATTCCGCGCCCATGGAGAAACTGCCGCTCATAAACTGCGATGAGGTCAAATTGATTTATGTATTCAGGAAGCTGATCGAGAACGCGATCGTGTATACAAAAGATGGGGGTCGTATTTCAGCTTCGCTCAATAAGCATGGAGATAAGATCCGTTTTGAAGTAACTGACACGGGCATAGGCGTTCCCAAGGCGGATCAGTCGAAGATATTCACTATTTTTTTCCGCGCTTCCAACGCCCAAATTCAGAGCCCTGACGGCTCAGGCGTATCCCTTTCCATAGTCAAACGCTATCAAGAGAGCCAGGGCGGCAAGATTGGTTTTATAAGCGAGGAGAGCAAAGGCAGCACTTTTTGGTTCGAGATTCAGGCAGGACAAGCTTGATTTCCCTTATTCCGACTGCGCTCGGCCCACATGGATACTGGCGTATCCATTTGGCTCTCTCGCTTGTCGGAATAACAATTGGGACGGCTCCCTCCGAGTTTATCGAGTGGTTCGAAACAGAGCAAGAATACTTAATAATTTCTTTATGTTTTCTTCATACCCATAAGTTATACTTTCACAGTTGATGGACATAACATTTATGAAGAAGATATTTATATTGGTTTCTATTTTTATATCGCTATCCTTGGGATTGTTAGCTTATCTATTTTTTAATGCCGACAGCAATACCAAAGTTATTTATAAAGATAAAATAATAATCGGGTACGCGCCATGGCCTGGTTATGCTGGCTTATTTATTGCCGATAGCAAGGAGTATTTTAAGGAGGCTGGTCTAGATATTGAGTTGAAAGCTTATCCCGGATTTGAAGAACTTTCTAAAGATTATGTTGCGGGGAGTATACAGGGCAGGGCTAATATTACGCTCGAGGCGATAAATGAAGCTTATGGCGGCTTAGAACATAGAATCGTTGCTGCGATTGATTATAGCAACGGATCAGATGGCATTATCGCCTCCCGTAATATAAAAGCGATTAAAGATATAAAGGGTAAACGAGTGGCATTCGAACACGGGACACTGGAGGAATTTTTTCTGCGCTATGCGCTTGATCAAAACCAACTTGGTTTAAATGATATTATCCCAATTAATCTGAATCCGGAGGAATCTGCTGAAGCGATTTCAAGTGGAATTGCTGATGTTGCGGTAACCTACGAGCCTTTTATGAGCAAGGCTCTTGCCCAAATCGGCGGCAACAAGATTTACTCTTCAGCGGATGCGCCAGGTTTAGTCACCGACGTGCTTACATTTCGTTTGGATTTTATTAATGAGCATTCTGATGCCATTCAGGCGATTGTCGGTGCATATTTCAAGGGGATTAAATTGTTTAAGGATAGCCCGCAAGAGGCGAATATTATTTTAGCCAAGTATCTTGGTGTGTCCGTTGACCAAGTTCCTGCGCAACTCAATGGAGTTACAATTCTTAGCCTGGACGATAACAAGAACGCCTTTACTTTTGCAGTAGGTTTGCAATCCCTTTATGGCAACATGCGTCAGATCGGCGAATTTATTAAAGATATTCACAGCAAAGATAGTAAAGACTTTAGTTTCGATACAGATTTGATGATCGAGCCGCTTTTTATCAGGAAAGTTTTGAAATAACGATAGTTTTGCAATAAATAATAAGGTTCGGCAAATCAAGGCACATGCGATTATCAAAAAAAGTATCCATCCCAATCATCGCGGGGGCTGTTTTGATGTTGGCTAGCGGGGCCTTTGCCACATTTGTATTTACTAAATCCGCTCTTCAAGTAATCATTCAGGCGAACCAAGAAGAGCTATCGAGGCAAACTATGGATAAAGTAGACCGGCTACTATTTGGTTATTATGTGAGCATCCAGAATATCGGTGAAGAAGAACATATCGAGCGAACTCTTGGCGGCGAGTTGACGGATTTGCGAGTCATAGAACGGCGTATTAAAGAGCTGCCGTTTTTGAGCGGTCCTTGGGATCAATTAAAAATTGTAAATTTGGATAAAGTCATAGTAGTTTCTAATACTCAGCAAAGAGCAGGTAGAGGATTTGTGGAAAACAGTCCAAGCAACCTGGCCGCGCTTAAAGCGGCGTTTGCCGGCCATGTATATTATTCTGATTTTATCGCAGCTGATGGAGAATTGGACAGGCCGACAATGATTTTTGCCGCTCCGATTCGCGATCAGGAGAAATCTGGCAATCCTATTGTTGGCGCTGTTATCGGACATATTGCCTGGCCGGTTATCTCGGAAATACTAAAGAACCTGTCATCCACCACGGAATTTGATCTGTATAATCACGAAGGGGTTTTAATAGCCACTAATCAGGAAACTGAACCAAATCTTTTCCATAAGAATGAGGAAGTTACCAAGGTTATCCAGAATCCCAAAAATTCTTCTGAGGTATCCATCGAGTTAGAGAATCATTTCGAAGCATTAATTACACAGACAACATCGGCTGGTTATCTTAGCTATAAGGGCAACGGGTGGGTTTTATTCGCCGAAACTCCCACGGCTATCGCATTCGCCCCTGCTAAAAAAACAGCTTGGATTATCGTTTCGGTATTAATACCGATTATCTCATTGGTAATGGTCACAATATTATACTTACTTAATCGTCTTATCGTTCAGCCCGTTGTGAAACTTACTAAAATTACCGATGTTATTGCTAATGGTGATTTAGCAAAGAGAGCAGAAGTTAAGGCACAGGATGAGATCGGAGATTTGACAACATCTTTCAACTTAATGGCGGATAAAATTATGAATTCGTATAGCGATGTCAAAAAGGCCAAGGATAAGATAGTAACATTAGTCGAAAGTATCAGTGATGGAGTGATAGCGATCGATATAAACTGGAATATCATTGAGTGGAATAGCGCGGCAGAGACTATTTCCGGCTGGAGCAAGCGGGAAGTATTGGGAAAACCATTTCGTGATCATATCCATTTTATACGAGAACGCGATCGGTCTGAGAATATAATTTTTATTCAAGAGGCGATGCTCTATGGCAAGGCTAAATCAATGGAGAACCATACTATTCTTGTTAGAAAAGATAAAAGTGAAATTTCCATAGGCGATAGCGCCGCGCCAATTTTCGACGAAAATAAAAAAGTCATCGGAGTGATTATCGTATTTCGTGATATGACCAAGGAACTGGAATCGCAGAGTTTAAAAACGGATTTCAAATACGCGGCGCACCAAATGAGAACCCCGGTGACAAAGGTTTTGTGGGACATTGAAGTGGCTATTGATTCCAAAGATGAAAAAGAGAGACAGGAATTGCTCACGGATGCTCATGATTCGGCAAGAAGTATCAGTAAAATGAGCGATCAACTCCTTGCCGTAGCCGAGATCGAGCAGAATGTTGTAGTGCCGCGCCACGAGGCGGTGGATGCGGCTGAGATCATAGGAGAAATATTGCGAGAACTAAAGCCCAATGCCGATAAGGAGAAGATCAGGCTTTCTTTTGTGAATAATATTGACGATAGCAAGATCGAGACCGATAAGATTCTTGTTAAAAGGTTTTTGTCTGAACTCGTTGATAATGGAATAAAATATAATAAAGAGAATGGAGAAGTGCTTATTGCGATGACTGAAGATGGATCCCAGGTTTTATTTGAAATCAAAGATACGGGAATAGGAATCATTGAAAATCAACATCCCCTTATTTTTACTAAATTCTTTAGGGGAGCTAATTATGATACCTCGAAAATACCCGGCGCGGGCATGGGGCTTTTTATAAGCCGTTCCTACGTTAATTTGCTTAATGGAAAGATATGGTTTAGATCAGAAGTCGGAAAGGGGACATCATTCTTCGTGCTTCTGCCGAAATTAAGACAGTAACGAAAGGAGTTTTTAAGTCCTTTGCGGTCGACCGGGAGTTGAACGTCGCTTATTCACAGAGAAATTTATCCAACATTGTTTTTATACTTTTCCTACCATAACCACTTTTCAAATATTCTTCTCTATTTTTAGCATCAATTTTATTTCTAAAAGCTTCATAGAATATTAATTCGTATGGCCGGAAAGGTTTTGTAGCTTGGCTTAAGCCATTATTGTGTTCAGTGAATCTCTTTTTTAGATCAGCTGTATAACCAATATATAAACTTCTATTCTTCAAACTTCTAAGAACATATACGCAATGGAATATTTGATAATTCTAACAAATTTGGACGGAATATGCGGCACGTAAAATTTTGCTTCGCAAAACTAACGTGCCAGCAACGTTTAGTAATAGGATTATGCGTCGCGTAATGAATCAAAGATTCAAACGCGACAGCGGCGTTTAAAACAAAGAACCTCAACTTGAGGTTCTTTGTTTTATTACGCCGCGTGGCCGACCGGATTTGAACCGGCGGTCTCCTCCGTGACAGGGAGGCGTGTTAACCGGGCTACACCACGGCCACATTTGGAACGTTTCATTATAGCTACTGACTGGAAGAGGTGTCAAAGCCACCCTGGCGTTGCTATTTGACTAAACAATGCAGATATATTAAAAAGTCTCCACGCGCACATTGAAAACCAAATAGATTCTATGTGGTTTTCGACGTGCTGTGATCTTGGAGGGGGACTATGTCAACACTAAAGACAGCTAGAGGACACGCGAAACGCCAGCTTGGACGCCCTCGGATGCCCGAGTGGCGGAAGGTCTTGCGAGCGATCGAGAACGGAGCAAGGGGAGTGAAGGAGATCGCAAGCCTCGCCCGCGTTCCCGGGAGGAACATGGGAACTCATCTCAGCACTCTCCGCAAGCGCGGCTTCATCAAGGGCTACAAGGATGAGATGCGCGTCACTGCGAACGGTCGGCGCGAGTTGAGGGAGGGGCATGGCCGTTACAAGAAGTCGCGTTGAAGGCCGGCCCATTCAACGTTCTAGCCCGGACAAAGCATTACTGCTTTCTCCGGGCCTTTATTTTCTCTCAAAATTACTTTTCGGGCGGATTGGGCTATAATTCAAGGCGAATGGAAAAACTGCCTAAGAATACAGCTTTTGCGTTTGAAAGCTACGATGTCAACCCCGAAACCAAGGAGGTTAAGCTTAATTATCGGTTGAGCAAGGACGGCGAAGACATCCTCTTCACCGAAAGGCTTGTTTTTCCGCCTCATTTGAAGTGGGATAATATCCCCGCTGAAGTTCTGGCTCCGGCGCTTCAGGCGGTTCACCTTATATCAGGGATAAGCTATTGGAAGGCGTATTGTCCCAAGAAGATTGAGATCAAAAACGGTTCGCTGAACAAAAGGCAGGCTGTTTTTTGGAATAGGGTCTATGCAAAAGGGTTGGGAGAGTTTTTCTACCGCAACAAGATCGACCCACGTGGCCTTATCAATTTTCCCTATGGGTCCAATGGTTCTATCTCTAGAGCTATCGAGCTAAAGAGCTATCGAGCTAAGTCGCTACTTTTGTTCGGCGGCGGGAAGGATTCTCTTGTTTCGGCGGAGCTGATGAAACGAGCGAAGAAAAAGTTTGATTTCTTTTTTGTGGCGAGCGGCGCCTTGGCGGACGTTGCGGACAAGCTCCTGCCTAAAGGTTCGATCATAGTGAAGAGATATATCGATCCGAGACTTATCGAGCTCAATAAAAAGCCGGGCGTTTTGAACGGCCATATCCCAATCTCGATGCTCATCGCCTTTATTGCGGAACTTTCTGCTCTGCTCTACGGCTATCGCTACGTTATTTTCTCGAATGAGAAGAGCGCGGATTATGGCAATCTAAAATATCTGGACAAAACCATAAATCATCAATGGAGCAAGTCCCTGGAAGCCGAAAAGATGGTGCAGGATTATACTGGGTGCTGGATAACCAAGTCAGTTACCTCGTTTTCCCTGTTGCGGCCGTTTCATGAGGTGAAGATTGTTGAGCTGTTCAGCCGGCTGGGCAGGAAATATTTCAAGAGTTTTACGAGCTGTAACGCTAACTTCAAGGTTTTTAAGGACCGGCTCAAGAAAGGGGAGCTTTGGTGCGGGCACTGTCCGAAATGTGCCTTTGTTTTTGCCATGCTCTCGGCGTTCCTATCGAAAAAAGAAGTTCTAGGAATATTCGGCCACCGCCAAAGCGGGGCAGGCAAGAATCTGTTTGCTGACAAGAGCCTCTTGCCGCTCTATCGTGAGCTCCTGGGCTTGCGCAAATTCAAGCCTTTTGAGTGTGTCGGTACGCCGGAGGAGATGGTCTATGCTCTTTCCCGGGCGGCCAAGGGAGGCGAATACGCAAGGGATCTTGTTATGCGAATGTTTGTTGATGAGATCGTTATCTCTCCGGCCAAGTTGAAACAGATGGAGAAGAAGCTTTTTGCGAAGAGCAAAGATCTGATTCCCTCGGAATTTTCAAAAACCGTGAAATTAGTCTGAAATCAAATATCACACTTATGTCGCTATGGCGACATAAGTGTGATAACGCAGAAACATGAAAATCGAACAATTAAAAAACAAGAAAATCTTGATATTGGGCTATGGCATCGAGGGCAAAGCGACCCACCAATTTTTGAAGAAATTCGCGCCTGATTCTTTGATCGGCATCGCTGACCAGAAGGATGGACCGGATTACTTGGAGAAACAGAAAGAGTACGATTTGGTGATAAAGTCGCCAGGCATCCCAAAACAGCTTGTAACTGCGGCGCATACGACCGCTACCAACATTTTCTTTGCGAACGCGCAGAAGCCGATAATAGGCATTACCGGAACGAAGGGTAAAAGTACGACCACGACCCTTATCCACGCGATGCTTAAGGAGGGCGGGTACGATGCTCGGTTGTGCGGGAACATCGGCAAACCGATGCTCGACGAGATTAGTAAGCCGGTCGGCGACAAAACCGTTTATGTTGTCGAATTGTCGAGCTATCAGCTGGACGACATAACGCACTCGCCTCATATATCGTTGATACTCAATCTTTTCCCAGAGCACATGGATTATCACGGAAGTTTCGAAGCCTATAAGGCCGCCAAGAAAAATATCATAAAATATTCCACCGGCCGGGATTATTTTGTTTATAACCCGCGTTATCCGGAACTTTTGGAATTAGCCAGTACGACTGCTGCGAAATCAGTGCCGTTCGTCGAGGTTCTGCCTTTTTTAAAAGACATTATTCCGCTGAAGGGCGAGCACAACTTTGATAACGTGAGAGCGGCCTGTACTGTCGCGAAGCTGATGAATGTGTCGGATGAGAGTATAGTGAAAGCGGTAAAGAATTTCCGTTCATTGCCGCACCGTCTCGAGTTTGTGGGCAATTTTCATGGAATCGACTTCTACGATGATGCGATCTCGACCACGCCCGAGTCGACCATCCAGGCGCTGGAAGCCATCCCGAACGTCGAGACGATATTCTTAGGAGGCAAAGATAGAGGGTATGACTTCAGCTCGTTAGCGCAGAAGCTCGTTAGTTCTGAAATAAAAAATATTGTCCTCTTTCCCGATTCTGGCGAGAAAATAGACCAAGAGCTCCGAAAATTTAAAATTGAAAATTTAAAATTGAAAATTTTGGAGACGAAAGAAATGCGGGAAGCTGTACGATTTGCATACGAACATACCTCGCCGGGGAAGGCGGTACTGCTCTCGTGCGCTTCACCGAGTTATTCTATCTGGAAGAACTTTGAGGAAAAAGGGGACTTGTTCAAGAAGTTTGTGAAAGAATTAGCTCGTTAGCTCTTCGCTCAAATCAGGTCTAGCTCGTTGGCTTTTTAGTAATCGAATACGGAAGCAAGTGGACACAGATCAGGCCCTGTGTTAATTTACCATGGCATTGGACGGAAGGTCCTTTGACATACCTTTGAGGTGAAGAAACTTGGCTGAACAAGTACCGGCAGGACAGCTCGACAAGCGGCCCAAGCTCCAACCGAACATCGGAGCTTTCATCGGTCTCGTCGGTGGGGATGCGATTCTCCTTCGACAGCGTACGAAGGGCGAGAGGGCTTCGATCACCGGCAGAGACTACACCGGGCAGTGGGAATTGCCCGGCGGAGCGGCCGAGCCGATCGGCGACCAGAAGACCGACTACTACTACGTTTTCCGTGAGGCTCTTCGCGAGCTCAACGAGGAAGCCGGAGTCATTGTTGAAGAGGATGAGAGGCTTGCTGTTCCAGGGCTTCCTCTCTTCTTCAACGCAGAGACTGGACCCGATCTCACCATCGTTTACCCCCTGCCTGACAGTCTGGCAGATCATGTCGGAGCAGAAGCAATCGATTCTGGCGCCGTTCGCTGGGTCCACTTCGACAAGCTTCAGGAGATGGCTCGCAACAAGGAGATCGTCGGCGGCTACGGCAAGCGCCACCACATCATGGCGCTTCATGCCTTGGCAACCGAAGCCAAGGATGACCTCATCCGCGAGGCCGCTCAAGACGCGCTCAACGAGATCAACCAGCTCATTTTCGGCTAGCGCTCTGACCTTCTCCACCTTTTTCCAATTTGCAGTCCCATCGAGGACTGCTTTATTTTTCCCGAGCGAGGATATGCGCGAGGTCGCCAACGTTGCCGGCGCCCATCGCGGCGAGGACGGCGTTCTTCGGCGGGTTCTTTTTGAAAAATTCAGCCGCGTTCTCAACGGTCCTGAGGTTTACGGCATTCTTGCCGAGGCGCTGTACCTCGAGGACGATATCGTCGCTTGTCACTGTGCCCTTTACCTCGCGGGCGGAGGCATAGATGTCGAGGAGGTGCGTTTCGTCGGCCAAGAGAAGCACTTTCGCGAAGTCACCGAGGAAGGCTTCGGTGCGGGAATAGGTATGCGGTTGGAAGACGACAATGATCTTTTTCTTGGGATAGTGCTTTTTCAGGGCCTGGAGCGAGGCGGCAACTTTTTGCGGGTTGTGAGCATAGTCATCAATGAGGATGCTTGTGCCTAGCCGGCCCACGGTTTCCAGCCTTCGCCGCGTGCCTTTGAATTTTTTCAGAGCGTCGCGAATCGTTCTTTCCGGAACGCCTAGGTAGCGCGCGACAATCCAGGCCGCCCGAAGATTAAACTGGTTATGTTCGCCGATGAGGGGTGTTTCTATTTTCCCGGGTGTCTTGGCGAAGTCTTTGGCAGTAAAGACCTTGCCGCCCGGCTTCACGCTTTGCGTGAACTTTTTGAAAGATTTTTTATAATCTGCGTGACTTTTAAAATAGTCGGGGTGGTCCCAGTCGGTGTTCAGAACGACCGCGATGTCGGGGCGGTAGTTCAGGAAGGCATCTTTATATTCGTCAGCCTCGAGCACAAAGATGTTCTTTTGCCCCTCCTTCGCTGAAGCTACGGATGGTGCGGACACGATCGCGTTCGAATTCCAGTTAAGAACCTCTCCGCCGATGAGCGCGTTGGGATTTAATCCTGCATGGTCGAGTATGAAAGCGAGC
>MHIY01000028.1:2677-3536 GCA_001817755.1 Candidatus Colwellbacteria bacterium RIFCSPLOWO2_01_FULL_48_10 | reverse complement strand
TGGATAGCTCAAGATCGGTATCTTCTGTCGGCGAAGCTCGAGGATCTCGGGATTCGTGACCGGGTCCATCAAGTACGCGTTCGAGACGAGCGCCCAGTTGATTTTCCTCATAGGCCCATTCGCGCGAATGGGCCTATGGCGCGAGAATGCGTTTACTACATTATCCCTCGAAAACCCTTCGAAGTAGGGGATACGGGCGCGTTTCAGTATGGCATCGGTGAAGAACCTATCTTTGGTGTCGGAGCCGGTTATTTCGAATCCCTTAGCCTTGAGGATTTGCGCGAGTCCGGCCACGCCGGCACCCTTGATGCCTACAACGTAGACATTCCGCCCGCGACCTATGATTTTTCCGATTTCTGAGGAAAGCATGGTTTAAGGATAGTATAAGACTGCTTGACTGAATAGGGCGATATATCGTATAAAGGCCGAGGTTCGCTGACAACTTGTGTTGTTTGCAGGAGATCCTGAATGCCGTTTGCGCTAAGTAGCAATAGATCCTCGACCAATTTTCACAGAATCGACGATTGCAGGAAGGCCAATTGCAGGCTTAAGGACGTCCACTACAAAAGAACCGAGAAGGGTGCTCAGCGGCGGATGATCCCTTTGACTTTGGAGCAGTGCATTGCCCGCGGCCTGATTTATCCATGCGACACATGTTACACGGATAAGTTAGAGCGCACCGATTTGGAGATGAAAATCAAGGATATCCAAGGAGAACTGAAGAAACGGTTCGCAACTTCTCGCCCGCCGAAGTCCACAGCGCCAGCGCTTTGACCCTCTCAGAGCCCTAGGCGCTCTTTTTTGACTAAAATCTTATTTTGTTCTATGCTTTCGGCAGTTCTATTCAAAACATATTGGC
>MHIY01000028.1:2415-2567 GCA_001817755.1 Candidatus Colwellbacteria bacterium RIFCSPLOWO2_01_FULL_48_10 | reverse complement strand
TACCCGACCTTTTTGCCGCGATCCTCAAGACCTGGATCCAGACAGGCAAGGGAGATGTCCAGCACCGCTTCCAGATCAGCGGCGACGCTCCGAACGACGAGACGTGGGACGTTCTCACGGCTCTCGGTCAGACCGAAGCGATCGACGCTACT
>MHIY01000028.1:267-2405 GCA_001817755.1 Candidatus Colwellbacteria bacterium RIFCSPLOWO2_01_FULL_48_10 | reverse complement strand
GCTACCGTCTCTCGATTGCAGGAGGAGCACTCTTGGGCTTGTTCATGCGACGGCTCGAATGTCTCCAGGCACAGCGTGCTCGGGGTGTCGACCTCGACCAGGATGTTCTAGTCGTCCTCGGCGGCGGACGCATACTCGATCCCAAGACGGACGACATCGCGGCCTTCTGCTCGAAGCATGGCATCAGCGTTCCTGCGGAAAGTGTCATGCCGAAGACCGAGCGCCAGATGGTGAGGTTCGTCGCGAGGAACTATCCCGGGCTTCCCCACATTGAGCCACATGGTTCCGACGACGAGCAGGCGACCTTCGAGAGTACGCTCATCGACTGGATGCAGGGAAGTCCGAGTCGGGATGTTTGGAAGGGAGAGCGGGTTCTCCTGATCTCCAGCCAGCCCTACGCCGGCCATCAGCTCGGGGTCCTGCGCCGTGTTCTTCCGTGGAGCTGCAAGGTATCACTTGCGGCAGACGCGGCCACCAGGACGCTTCCGCTGAAGACCTTCCTCGATACCCTTGCCAAGCAGCTGGCGCTCGAACTGGAAGCCGAAAATTCGACCTAACCGCACAACCTTTGCCGGACGATTCTACAACGGAGTCGCGCCGGCATTTTCTTTTGTTTAAATTTGTGCCGATGGGTGGAGTCGAACCACCGTTTAAGGCTTATGAGTCCCTCGTTCTGACCGTTGAACTACACCGGCTATCTGAACACTAGAATACCAAGCCCTCGTTTTCTACGCAAGAATTCACAGCATCTACATGCTTTCTCCGTGGTTCTGCTTCCAATTACTTATTAACGATACGCACTATACACTATATTAGCTATTGCTTGGATAATATATAGCACGGTTTTTGACAACCCCTATTCAACTCTATACCATAGACAGTCGCGGGGTGGAGGAACGGTTACCTCGGGAGCCTCATAAGCTTCAGGACCGGGTTCAATTCCCGGCCCCGCAACAAGGTTAGGGATGGCAACAAAAATAAACGCCTTATCGGCGTTTTAGGTTTTTTCCAGCTCGATCCCGTCGTAGTAGCGTATGAATTCGCCACAACTTGTGCAGTGGACTTTGCCCGAATACCACATGGTTCTCTCTTCCCGATACTCCCGTTTTGAAGGTGGTGATCCGCACGTGGGGCACTTCGGATCTTCGTCTGCGTCGAGCTTTATGACAAAGGACTTTTTGGCAGGACCTTTCGTTTTTTTTGCGCCCATTGAGAGTACCTGGCTTCAGGATAAACAAAGAACCGATATTTGTAAACTTTTGTTAAAAGACATTATTTTGTTTAGAATTATCCCGTGAACAAAGGACATCTCCATATCATGACCCAGGCGATACGCGATATTTCTTCGATCTTCGAGCGGATCGGTTTTTCGGTGGCCTCCGGGCCGGAATTGGAAACGGAGTTTTATAATTTCGATGCGCTCAACATTCCGGCGGATCACCCCGCGCGCGACATGCAGGACACTTTTTGGATAAAACCGCGGACTGACGCAGACTTGAACGCAGACCAACGCAGACAAAAACAAGAACGATTGGTGCTTCGCACGCACACGACTTCCGTACAGGTGAGGGTAATCGAGAAGATGAAGGACAATCCGCGCCCGCTGAAAATAATTGTTCCGGGGAAGGTCTACCGCAACGAGGCGACCGACACGACGCATGAGGCTCAGTTCTATCAGCTCGACGGCGTCTATCTTAACAAAAGCGTTTCCATGGCCGAGTTGAAGGGAACTTTCGAATATTTTTTTAGGGAGTTTATCGGGCCGGAGGCTAAGGTACGTTTTAGGCCAAGCTATTTCGGTTTCGTGGAGCCTGGCGTGGAGGTTGATGTTTGGTGGACTCCTTTGGCCGGCGGACCAGGCAGGTGGCTTGAGCTTTTTGGAGCAGGACTGATACACCCGAACGTCATTAAGGCTACCGGTCTGAACCCGGAAGAGTGGAAGGGCTTCGCCTTCGGCGGGGGAATCGATCGCCTAATAATGCTTCGTTACGGCATCGACGACATCCGCCATCTCTATTCGGGAGACATTAGGCTCATCAATCAATTCTAGGAGTAATCGCAAATAATGCTAATCAAATTAAATAATGCGAATATCATATAACTGGCTCCAAAGATATTTCGATTCGCCGTTGCCCGCT
>MHIY01000028.1:0-179 GCA_001817755.1 Candidatus Colwellbacteria bacterium RIFCSPLOWO2_01_FULL_48_10 | reverse complement strand
AAACGCTTCCCGACCGTAATCACTACCTTTTATCGCATCGCGGAGTGGCGCGCGAAGTGAAGGCGATCGTTGGCTTGGAGATGAAGGCGTCCGCGCCCGAGAAAACCCCTTCAGCCGGCGCGTCGTCCGTAAAGGTAAATATAAAGAACGATAAGCTTTGCCGGCGTTATGTCGCGAGG
>MHIY01000027.1:5666-6882 GCA_001817755.1 Candidatus Colwellbacteria bacterium RIFCSPLOWO2_01_FULL_48_10 | reverse complement strand
CTTTACAGAGCTTGATAATAAGCTTTCGGGTTTGCAGAAATCCGATCTCATAATTATCGGCGCGCGGCCCTCGTACGGAAAAACCACTCTTGCGCTTGATATCGCCCGCCACGCCTCTGTCCGCAACGGGGAGACCGTCGGTTTCTTCTCGCTCGAAATGAGCCGTGAGCAGGTAATCGACCGTCTTATCGCTGCCGAAGCGCAGGTTGACCTATGGAAGCTTCGCACCGGCCGCCTCCGCGACGACATGGAATTCGGCATGATCCAATCGGCTTTCGATAAGTTTAACAAGGCGCCGTTTTTCATCGACGACACTCCGTCGCCGAACATCGTTCAGATGCGTTCCATGGCTCGGCGCCTTCAGGCCGAACACGGCTCTCTGGGACTTCTTGTCGTTGACTACCTTCAGCTCATCCAGCCACGGTCGAATTTCGACAGCACCGTGGCCCAGGTAACAGAAATCTCACGCGGGCTTAAGGGTCTGGCGAGGGAATTGAACGTGCCGATCATTGCAGTTTCCCAGCTTTCAAGAGGAGTCGAACAGCGCGATGTAAAGACACCCCGCCTCTCCGACCTCCGCGAGTCCGGCTCCATTGAGCAGGACGCAGACGTGGTCATCCTTATCCACCCCAAGAATCGTGACAAGACTGAACTTTCGCCCGAAGAGCAAAATATGGTTGACATCATTATCGCCAAGCACCGCAACGGCCCCATCGGCACCATCAATCTCTATTTCAACAAAGAGAAGGTAAGTTTCCAGAACGTCGACAAGATCCATCAGGACACAGGAGAAATCCATAATTTCTAAGACCCATGAACCGGGTAGTGAAAACTCGATAGGGATTTTGAAGTTTTCGACTCGGAATATATAAATGTGTATCATTAGATAAACTATTTTTACAGTAATTATGACAACAGAAAATCCAGTCGAGAACAAATCGAGTTTCTACTAACCCGGTGAAGATCCCCGATGGTATTAGAAAATTTGCTGAGGTCTTCGCAGAATTCCCGGGCATTGGCCCACGCCAAGCGGTACGCCTGGCTTTTCACCTGGTTTACAAGGGCGGGGGAGTCGAGGACCAGGCAATTAAGGCCATCGAGAGTCTGAAAGACATTAAAATTTGTCGGCAGTGTTTTTACATCCACGACGGCAAGGGTGACCTATGTGGCATATGCTCCGACAAATCACGAGACGGAAGCGTTATCGCGATAGTTG
>MHIY01000027.1:4138-5627 GCA_001817755.1 Candidatus Colwellbacteria bacterium RIFCSPLOWO2_01_FULL_48_10 | reverse complement strand
GGTTATCGGCGATCTTAGAAAAAAGAGCGTTCTGGAGCCGGACCAAAAACTCCGTCTGAAGAGCTTGAAGAGCTATATCGCGTTATTGCCGGGCTTGCCCGGCCAGGGCGCGAAGGCTAAAGAGATAATTGTGGCCGTAAATCCAACATCCGTCGGCAATTTGAATGCTGTTTCCATTAGTGATGAACTAAAGTCATCGGCTGAAAAGATCACCCGCCTTGGTGTCGGCATCCCGACCGGAGGCGAGATCGAATTCGCCGACGCGGAAACGCTTGGCGCTTCGCTCGAGAGGAGGGGATAATGTTGTCACAACGTTGAAGTCCGTACCCTCCCCATGATTTTCGATATTGCTTATATTGACGGTCATCAATATAAGCAAGGGCAATCCTTTACAGAAAGAAGGTTTAGTTATTTACTGTCTCTAGTACCTGGAGGTGAAAAGATAACAACGATCATAGTGAATAAGCAGGATGGCAAATTCCGCGCTTCGATCGAGGGAGAGCCCAAGAGATCTGCGGAGGCCCCCAGAGAAGCTGATGCGATCGCCGACCTGATACGCAATCATTTCGGGGAGAGATCGTATCCACACATCGAGATCAGGCGGTTATACGAGGAAGACTCGGAATCGCCATAACCGTCCGGTCGAGCACGACCAGGGCGGTTTTCTTTTTTCGAAATTATTTGACCGGGCAGTGAAAATTGGGCTGCTCCGTAACCGGAGAACGATCGCCTTCGGCGATCATGTCCAATTTCTACTAGCCCGGTTGACAAGTCTTCTGTGATGACTATATTTGTGTTGCAATGACTGATGAAAATATAAAAAACGAAGCGGTAGGAGATGCTCCGGCCCAGTCTGAGCTGGAAAAGGCGAAGGCTGAGCGGGACGAGTACCTGAACGGCTGGAAACGCGCCAAGGCAGACCTGATCAATTATCAGAAGGACGATGCCAGGCGCCTTGAGGATATGGCCAGGTACGGGAACGAGGGGATAGTCAGGGAGGTTATATCGGTTATCGGAAGTTTTGACCTCGCTCTTTCCGTTTTGGAGAAGGCCGGGCAAGCCGATAAGGGTTTGTATATGGTGAGGTCGCAGATGCAAGACATTCTTAAGCGCCGCGGGGTTGAAAGGATAAAGGTTGCGGTTGGAGAGACGCTAAATCCGGTGTATCATGAGGCGGTGGCTGCGATTCCGCAAACGGAAAATATTAAGTCTGGGCAGATCGCCGAAGAAGTAGAGCCGGGTTACACCATGCACGGAAAAGTGATACATGCGGCAAAGGTCAAAGTCGTAAGCTAAATCAAAAATAAAAGATCAAAGTTCAAAATGACAATGCAAAATTTTAAAAGGTCTAGGCATCTTACGGATTTTAGATTTTAATCTGTCATTTTGATTTTTGATATTTAAACTTTAAACTAACTACCATGGCTAAAATAATTGGAATCGATTTGGGAACAACCTACTCTGCTGTAGCCTTCGTGGAAGGCGGGGA
>MHIY01000027.1:0-4114 GCA_001817755.1 Candidatus Colwellbacteria bacterium RIFCSPLOWO2_01_FULL_48_10 | reverse complement strand
CGGTCGCAAGTTTTCGGATGCCGTGGTTCAGAGCGACAGGAAATATTTGCCTTATGAAATAAAGGAGTCTGCCGATGGCGGAGTGGAAATAAAGGCCGGCGAAAAATGGTACAAGCCCGAAGAAATTTCTGCGATGGTCCTTGCTAAGCTGAAGTCCGACGCTGAGACCAGGTTGGGAGAAAAGATAAGCGACGCGGTAATAACTGTGCCGGCTTATTTCGACGATTCCCAGAGGCAGGCGACCAAGAACGCCGGAGAGATAGCCGGGTTCAATGTGAGGCGTATTATAAACGAGCCGACTGCCGCCGCCCTTGCCTATGGGCTGAACAAAAAGAAAGACGAGAAGATAGTTGTATATGACTTCGGTGGAGGAACATTCGATATTTCTGTGCTTGAGATATCAAACGATGTCGTTGAGGTTCGTTCTACCGGGGGCGATACCCACTTGGGCGGAGACGATTTTGACAAAAAGATCATTGAATATCTTGTTACGGAATACAAGCGTAGCGAAGGTATCGATATCTCGAAGGACCCGCTCGCTATCCAGCGCCTTAAGGAGGCTGCGGAGAGAAGCAAGCACGAGCTCTCGACTTCGATGGAATCCGAGATAAATTTGCCTTACATAACATCAACCGAAGCTGGGCCTAAGCATTTTTTGCTGAAGCTCACCCGCGCCAAGCTCGAAGAATTAGTACGCGATTATATCGATCTCTCAATTAAGCTCGTAAAGGAAACCATCGTGAGCCCTGCGCCGAAGGGAGCGGGCATGAAGCTTGAGGACATTCATGAAATTATTATGGTTGGCGGCCAGACCAGGATGCCGGCCATACAAGAAGCGGTCAAAAAGCTTTTTGGAAAGGAGCCCCACCTGGGCATAAATCCGGATGAAGTGGTGGCTCTCGGCGCCGCCGTTCAGGGCGAGATACTCTCGGCCAAGGACGAAGGCCGCAAACCGGAGGGCGACGTGCGCGACATACTTCTCCTGGACGTAAGCCCGCTTTCGCTCGGTATTGAAACCTTGGGCGGAGTCTTTACCAGGCTCATCGACAAAAATACGACCATTCCGACTTCCAAATCTCAGGTTTTCTCGACCGCGGCGGAAAATCAGACATCGGTTGAGATACACGTGCTCCAGGGCGAGCGCGAAATGGCTGCTAACAACAAGACCTTGGCCCGGTTTATTTTGGACGGCATACCGCCGGCTCCGCGCGGCATTCCGCAAGTCGAGGTCGCTTTCGACATCGACGCGAACGGCATACTGAATGTTAAAGCCATTGACAAGGCCACTCAGAAAACTCAGTCGGTCAAAATCGAGGCTTCCACGTCTTTAAGTAAGGACGAGATCGAGCGGCTGAAGAAAGAGGCTGCTGAATACGCCGAGGAAGACAAGAAGAAGAAAGAGCTGATCGAGACCAAAAACAAGGCCGAGAATCTTATTTACACTTCCGAGAAGGCCATGCGCGAAGCTGGTGACAAAGTTCCGGCGGAAGTTAAGACCGAAATAATCGCCAAGATAGACGCGCTTAAAAAGATCGCGCCGGAAGGCGAAAAATCTGCCATTGAGGCTGCCATTGAAGATCTTTCCAGGACTGTTCAGAAGATAGGAGAGGCCATGTATAAAGGCGGTAAAGAAGAGGCCAAGGAAGGAGAGCAAGGCAAGCAAGAAGGTCAGTCGGAAGAAACTAAAAAGGAATAGGACCGGGCCATAATCAAGAAATGGAGCAAACACCCCAACCCGCCGATAAGAAAGCGGAAAATACTTCCAGATTCGGCCTGTCGGCCATGAAGGTACTTGCGCTTATTATCCTTACGGTCACTTCGGCTGGTTTCGCGGGATACTTCATCATTAATCCGAGTGTCGGCTATGGAATTTTTTCGATCGTCCTTTTCTGGACATTCTTTGCGCTTCAGGTCATTTTTGTCAAAGGTTGGAACAGGATACTGCCAGCTTTAGCAGCAGAATCGCTATTGATGACTTCGCCTGTCGTGGTGGCGCAGTCCGAGGTGTCGTCATCTCTAGTGTTCGCTTGGGCCTTGCTGTTTCTATCGTTGTTATCTGGCCAGATGTCGGGGATGAGCAAACTGAAAGATTCTATCAAGGTCCCGTTTTGGAAGGTTACGCGTATTGCGCTGGTGAACGTGATTTCCGGGGCCGGCCTGTTTGCGGCGATGATATATATTTTCGTTATCGGCCCTTCGGGCCAGGCCTTCACCCATTTTGAGAACGCGTTGAACGCGGCCGTCATCAATCCGGCAGTAAAGATCGTGGCGCCTGATTTTTCTGGAGGCAAGACTATCGACGACATCGTTACAGCTATAGTGAGGAGGGGTTTAGAATCTCAGGATGCGTTTGCGCTTATCCCAGCGGCGCAGAAGGATGCGGCAGTGACCGCGGCCTCCGGTGTCCTTAAAGCATCGCTTGAGGACAAGCTTGGTCCGATAGATTTCAGCCTTTCACCGGCACGGGCGATATATAAGTCTGTGACTGATTGGATCGGAGGCTTCAGCCCAAGCGATAAATTCTACAGTGGCTTGATAATTGTTTTGGTTTTGTGGCTTCTCGTCAAAAGCTTGGCGATCGTACTTTATATTCCGGTCGCCCTAGTTGTTTTTCTAGTCTACGAAACGCTTATAGTGACCAATCTGGTTGCCCTCGAATATGAAGTCAGAAGCCAGGAGACAATTTCGTTAACCTAAACAGCTATGGAGGATTATTACAAGATCTTGGGCGTAAACCGCGAAGCCTCAGCCGACGAGGTAAAAAAGGCTTTTCACAAGCTAGCGCACAAATACCATCCAGATAAGAGCGGCGGCGACGAAAAAAAGTTCAAAGAGGTGAATGAGGCCTACCAGGCGCTTTCCAATCCCGAGAAGCGGAAGCAATATGATCGATTTGGCAAGGCCGGTTTCAACGGTGGCGGTTTTGGCGCCGGCTCCGGTTTCGGCGGTTTTCAGGGCGATCCCTCGCAATGGAATGTAAACTTTGACGGCGAGAGCGGGAACTTCGGGGACTTTAAGGACATATTCGACATGTTCTTCGATGGTGGTATGGGCGGCCGCGGACGGCGCAAAACCTATAAGAGGGGAGGGGATTTGGAGATGGCGGCCGAGATAACTTTGGATGAGGCGAAGCGGGGCAAGGCTATCGAGACAAGCTTTGACACTGTGGTGCAGTGCAAGGAATGCAAAGGCATCGGACATGATGCCAAGGAGGGTTTTGGTCCGTGCGCCCATTGCGGCGGCCGCGGCGAGACCCGCGAGGAGCGGTCGACTTTTTTCGGCAATTTCTCGCAGGTGGTAACTTGCAAGAAGTGTCATGGTCGAGGACAGATCCCAAACAAGATCTGCGCCCGTTGTTCGGGCGTTGGCAGGGTAAACGGCAAGCAATCCATAAAGTTCGACATCCGTCCCGGCGTGGAGGACGGGCAGATAATCAAGGTGAGGGGCATGGGCGAAGCTGGCGAGCACGGGCTTGAGGCCGGCGACCTTTATGTGAGAGTTAGGGTGAAACCTCATCAGGCCTTCACAAGGCAGGGCAACGATTTGTTGGTTAGTGTGCCTGCCACCATTGTCGATGTTTTACTCGGGCGCAAAATGACATTGAAAGGACTGGATGGAAAACCAGTTTCATTTCACATACCGGCCGGGCATGGCCTTGGCCATGAGATACGGGTTAAGGGCGAGGGCATGACCTCAGGCGGCGATTTGGTAGTCAAGCTCGACATAAAATCTCCAAAACATCTGAACGCGAAAGCGAGGAAACTTATTGAAGATTTGGAGAAGGAGATCTAGATAGCACCCTCTGTTCAATTCCAAGTGGCATAAACTAGTGCTAATTTCTGATTCTTATTTAACCTGAGCCGCTTAACTTTTAACTTTGATCTTTAAACTTTAAATTACTTATGTGCCCCCACATGGAATCGAACCATGGTCAATTGCTTAAAAGGCAACTGCTCTACCATTGAGCTATGAGGGCGTAACTTTTTAGCAATCTCAAATCTACTATTTGTAACCTTGTTTTTCAAGTTATCCTGACATGTCTGCTTGCAAAAGAATAGAATAGATAGTAGATTTGAAACTAAATTTTCTGAAATGAAAAGATCCGCATCAGCCT
>MHIY01000026.1:4260-5553 GCA_001817755.1 Candidatus Colwellbacteria bacterium RIFCSPLOWO2_01_FULL_48_10 | reverse complement strand
GAAAACCAAGCTGAAGACCGTAGGCATGACGACCGCCATCCTCGCCGCCCTGATGGCATTGATGATGGCACCGAGCGCAGTGGCAAGCTGCCACCGTAGCGGACCGGGATGTTACTTCACCCCGGGCTACTTCCCATGCCCCGCCGGCCACGCCGATGAGATCGGAGTGGCTGCCCATGATGACGGACTCATCGAGGACACCGCATGGACCGGCCAGGTCTGTGAAGTGACATCCAGTGGCGAAATGTTCCACCTACATCATGACACAGACGGCAACCACGTGAACCATCTGTTCACGGCAACGGTTTAGCCTGTTAGCCTCATCCTTTTTCCCCCTTCTTCCCCCAGATTGGATTTCCCATTCCTAAAACACCACTAACGTTAGTGGAGCCCGACCGCTCCCAGGACTTTGTTCTAAACAAACAAAATCCTGGGAAACCCAAAATGGACAAAGGAACGCAACATGAAAACCAACCTGAAGACCAAGTGCATGATGATTGCCGTCGTCGCCCTGATGACGTTCGCGGTGGCTCCGGCTGCGGAGGCAAGCTGCCACCGGACCACTCCGGGATGTTTCGTCGCCAACCCGGGCTACTTCCCATGCCCCGCCGGCCACACCGATGAGATCGGAGTGGTTGCCCATGATGACGGGCTCGTCGAGGACACCGCATGGACCGGCCAGGTCTGTGAAGTGACATCCAGTGGCGAAATGTTCCACCTGCACCACGATGAGCAAGGCGGCCACATCCCTCATCTGGCGAGCTTGGCAATCTAAGTTACCAAACTCACCCCTTTTTCCTTCTTTTCCTTAATAATATCTATTTGCTTTTTAATTACAGATTCACATAGGAATCATATATATGATCGAACACGAGCCTAACCCAACAAGTTGAGGCTCGTTTTGTGTTCCAGCCACAGTATCTGTATTTTGCATGTCACACTTGATAAGTAACGTCAAGTATGAGACAATACCGCCAGCACCAGATGGAGAAGCTCCATCTGTCGCCGGCCGGGGAAACCCGACCGGAATTACAACGAGGAAAGATCATGGCAGTCATACAAACACACGCCAAGCCCCTTGACCTTTCTCTTGAGAATGCTCTGAATCTGGCCGTCCAGCTCCATGACCCATCCAAGAAGGTTAGGGAGAGAATGGAAATGGTCGATTGCTACTACCTCGGGGCACGCTACGCCGTTCTCTTGGATGAGGTGGAGCGTGTCAAGCAGACGTTCATGCGCCATTTCCGAAGTTTTGCCAGGCACTTCGAGGAAGATGCTCTCTGTGACGGCATC
>MHIY01000026.1:322-4250 GCA_001817755.1 Candidatus Colwellbacteria bacterium RIFCSPLOWO2_01_FULL_48_10 | reverse complement strand
GTGAGGGGAATGTCTTCCCCTTCCTGATCCTCGGAGAGTTCTATGGCCTGTGGACGATCGCCACGCCCAAGAGGGTGAAAGAGCACGATCTCAAGAGAACCATCCCCAGGTCGGCCTGGAAACACCTTGCCGTCGGCGGCGTGGGAGTGATCAGGCTCGATGCCGATTTCGCTTCCCAGGTCCGCACCTGACCTTTCCCTTTTGTTCCTTCCTTATCCCAGGAGCCCCATGTCGCATTGGCCACGCCGACGCTTCAGAAAGGCTCCTTTTCGATTTTCAGACAAAGCGGGGTAAAATAGTCCCATATGCATATTATCAAGAACCCCTTCCTGGTCTTCTCCGTGTGCTTCAGCGTGCTCATGCTCATCCTCGCGGTCTTCATCGGCGTCTCTGCCTTCGAAGGGCAGGCCGGGAAACTTATTATAAATTTTGACGGCCGCGGATTGCCAGTCCTGGGCGAGGCGGTAAGTATCTTTTCCCTTTTTGGGATATTGGCCGCAATGATCGCCATAAATTCAGTGCTCGTTTTCCAGATATATAACCGCGAGCGCTTTTTGTCTTATGTGCTTTCTGCGACGACCATTATTGTGTCGCTTTTGATACTTATAGCTACCTCGATGGTAGTGTCGATGAATTAACCTCGTCGCCTAACTTCATTCGTAAGACGCAACGACCGGTTCCAAGAGATATCTTTATCAATCCCGTGTTTATTAGGCTATAGCCTAATAAACACGGGATTGGGTGCGTGTGGTTAGGATGCGCTGAAGAGATGAGGTATTAGAGAGAGGATAAAAACGATGCCTAAGGTCACACACGAATGATATCTTTATTTCCTGTTTGCTATTATAATGTCTCAAACTATGGAAAACGAAATATCTTCAACACAAGAAATACAGAAGCAGTCTGCAACTCCCGCTATGGAACCTCCTGTTGCTCCAGCTTCTGCGTCGCAAGGTCTGAATAAAAACATGCTGGTGATCGCGCTAGCGATAATTGTGGCCGGAGGGTTGATTGGCGCGGGATTAATGTTCTCCGGCGGCCGCGAGGCGAAAGGTCCTTCTCCGGAAGATGCGCAGCCAGTCATTAAATCTGACCACATAAGAGGCGATCTAAAAGCGCCGGTGCAGATAATAGAGTTTTCTGACACCGAGTGCCCGTATTGCAAGGTGTTCCACAAAACGATGAATCGTATATTCGCGGAGTACGGTGAGTCCGGCAGAGTAGTCTGGGCGTACAGGCATTTCCCGCTTACCAACATCCATCCCAAAGCGCCGAAAGAAGCCGAAGCGACCGAATGCGCGGCTGAGCTTGGAGGGAACGTAAAGTTCTGGGAATATCTTGACCGGCTCTTTGAAGTAACCCCGTCTAACAACGGCCTTGATGCGGTGGAATTGCCCGCAATATCGAAATACGTAGGCTTGGATGTTGCGCTATTCAATACATGTCTTGCGAGCGGCAAATATAAGGAGAAAGTGAACAATATGGCTGACGAGGCTATATCAGCGGGAGCCGAGGGCACTCCTTACAGCATTGTGATATCTAGAGACGGTGACCGTTATCCGATTTCTGGCGCCCTACCTTACGAGACCGTAAAACAGATAATTGAGAAAGCGCTGGAATAGCGTGATAGCTCGTCAGTGCAGAAGCTAGATAGCAACATAGCCCTACAAGCTTGTTGGCGCTCTGGATTACCAGAGCGTTTAGCTTCTTAGCTTTTTAGTAAGCCAGTCTCTTACTAAAATCCGAGTTCCGCTTCGCGGAACGAAGAGCTAACGAGCTATGTCGCTATCGAGTTTTGCGGTCATATCTATATGGTGAAGTTGCTAACCGCGGTTGACATATATGTGCTCATAGTCTTTAATACTATCCATGTTCGCGATAATCGAAACTGGCAGCAAGCAATACAAAGTTGCGGTCGGCGATAAATTAAAGATAGAAAAAGTTAAGCCCAAAGGTGATGTCGTTTCCTTCGACAAGGTGCTTTTGGTTTCCGACGGCGAGTCCAAGAATCAGATCGGCAAGCCCCACATCAAGGGAGCTTCAGTAGAAGCAAAAATTCTGGACCAGGGCAGAGCCAGGAAGGTCATAGTTTTTAAATATCACTCCAAGACTCGTTATCGGAAAAAGAAGGGCCACCGCCAGGAATTTACCGAAGTGCAGATAACAAAAATAACCGCCTAGGCGGTTATTTGTTTGCCCGGGCCACTAGCCACTAGCCACTAGTCGCTATACACTATCTAAGATGCACATCTTCGACACTCTGTCTGGCCGCGCCGAATCTGTATCCAAGGCCAAAAGGATAAAAATGTTTGTTTGCGGGCCGACGGTCTACGACGAAGCCCATATCGGCCACGCGCGCACGTATGTTTTTTTTGACGCTGCCATACGGTATCTGCGGTCGCGCGGTTGGAAGCTCTTTTATCTCCAGAACATAACCGACATTGATGACAAGATAATTAAGCGCGCGGCCGAATTGGGGATTGCGCCGAAATCGCTGGCCGGGAAGTTTGCCAAAAGCTATCTCGCTGACATGAAGGCGTTGGGCGTGACAAGTGTTGATAAATACGCCTACGCGACGAAATTTATTCCGCAGATCGTGTGTCAGGTCAAAGCCCTTGCCGCCCGCGGGTATGCCTACCGCGCCTCGGATGGCTATTATTTTGATATCGCTAAATTCAAAGATTACGGCAAGCTCTCGCGCCGTTCTGCCGAGCAGGCTGAAAGCTCGGTTTCAAGAATCGACGAAGGAATCGACAAAAAGAATAAAGGCGATTTTTGCCTGTGGAAGCTGCGGCAGACGCGGACCAGTGCGGACTTGGACGCGGACCAACGCGGAAAAGCCGAGGAACCCTTCTGGAGGACGGAGCTTGGCACCGGCCGGCCCGGATGGCATATCGAGGACACCGCGATAACCGAAAAGTTCTTCGGCCCGCAGTACGACATCCACGGCGGGGGAGTGGACCTGAAGTTCCCGCACCACGAGGCCGAGATCGCCCAGCAGGAAGCAGCCTCCGGCAAAGAGCCATTCGTAAAAATTTGGATGCACACCGGATTGCTTTTTGTCGACGGGCAGAAAATGTCCAAGAGCCTGAACAATTTTACGACCATAAAAGACTTTCTTGCCGAACATGATGCCCGTGTTTTTCGTATGATGGTTTTACTTCACCACTATCGCTCAAACATGAATTACACCGATGCGCTTTTGGAGCAGTCATTCGCGTCTCTGCAGGGCATTGAGGAGTTCGTGGATAAGATGGATTTTGTCGCCCGCAAATCCGTCAGAACGGCCGGAAGCGAAGGGGTTGGAAAGTTGCCGCAAGAGACCGAAGAAAAATTTAATGCCGCACTCGAAAAAGATTTCAATACCCCGGAGGCCTTGGCGGCCATATTCCATGCGGTCTCGCTTGGTAACAACGTTGCCTGGCAGATGACGCCCGGAGACGCAAAACGTCTTGGGAATATGGCAAAGAAGCTATTAAATGCCCTGGGCCTTGAGGTGAGATCGACCCGTCTGCCGTTCTCTGTCAGGCGCATGATCATAGCCAAAGACAGATTCAGGATCGATAAACAGTTTATTCAATCTGACGCCTTGAGAAAAAAACTAGAGTCGTTAGGATATAAAGTGGAAGATACGCCTCTAGGCTCATTCGTCCGCAAGAAATAATTTTAAATTCTCCAATTTGAAATTTTCATTGAATTTAAAAGATTCAATGTTTAAAACATTTTAAATTAGGACATTCATTTGAAATTTAAACTTTTAAATTAGAAATTATGCCTTCAACAAAAGACTTACGCCTTCCCCCCCAGGACCTTGAGGCCGAGCAATCGGTGCTGGGTTCTTTGATGATAGACAAAGATGCCATTTTTGCGATTGCGGATGTCCTTGTTCCGGACGATTTTTATAAGAAAGCAAACGCGATAATTTTCG
>MHIY01000026.1:0-210 GCA_001817755.1 Candidatus Colwellbacteria bacterium RIFCSPLOWO2_01_FULL_48_10 | reverse complement strand
GGAATGCATCGCAGACTCGGTGATGTCGGCGGAAGCGCTGATAAGCTCACGCAATATCCTTTTTTCTTTCACTATTTTCGCGTAGTGGGCTACATGCGACGCCGTCGGCACCGAATTTATGACCTCGGTGAGATACGTCGAGCCGCCCACTTCTTTCAGCTGGCTCATCTTCTTAAGTTCAGCGCCAACGCTCAGCGAATCGATCGGCTC
>MHIY01000025.1 GCA_001817755.1 Candidatus Colwellbacteria bacterium RIFCSPLOWO2_01_FULL_48_10 | reverse complement strand
GGCCGGTCAAATGCGGCCACAATATAATCCGGTCGCTTGTCTTTAATTATCTTTAGGATGATGTTCGCAACTCCGTATAGAGCGCCGATCGGGCGCTTGTCAGGCGTGGTAAAAGGCGGCAGAGCGTGGAAAGCACGGTGAATAAGAGAATTAGCGTCGATTATGAATAAGGTCTTCATGGATGTATTAGTTCAAAATGTAAACATCAAAGATCAAAATGACAAATTAAATTTAAAATCATTCTGATCCGTTTTTGGACTTTGCATTATCATTTTGCGCTTTGATTTTTAATCTTTAAACTTGAGTGAGAAAATTCTTTCTTTGTGGTGTCTGCCATGTCCCATTTCAATCCAGAAAGTTGATTTCGGCAAAGCTTTCTTTATCCGGTCGGCCCACTCGATGAGAATGATATTGCGCGAGTCGGCTAAATACTCGCCAAAATTCATCTGCTTCAAAGCCCGTGCATCGATGCGGTAGGCATCAACGTGGTGGGCCGCCCTGAACCCGTTTCTCTTCCGCGCGGGCAGAGCAAACGACCTCATTATCACGAAGGTCGGGCTCACAACATGGGTCTTTACTCCAAACGTTCTTAAAAAGGTTTTTGTAAACGACGTCTTGCCCGCGCCCAGGTCGCCAACCAGACCCACAACGGTTGCGCCCTTATGGGACGGGCCAAGATACATAAAAACTTGGGCCAAGGTTCTCGCCAGCGCCGCGGTCTCTCGGGGGGACTTAAGCAACTTATTTATCGCCATGGTTCGGGTTAAAACAGGCTTTTGCCGGGCTTGCCTGCCTCACCAGTTGGCGGGCGCTTCAAATGTTCAAAGGCGAGCGGTTCGGCCACGCGGCCCGCGGATGTGCGACGGATAAGCCCAAGCTTCATCAGATACGGCTCATAAACGTTCTCAACCACGTCGCGGTCTTCGTTCAGGCTCGCGGCGATAGTGTTAACGCCCACCGGGCCGCCGCCAAATTTGTCGATTATGGTCTCGAGTATCATCCGGTCGTGGACCTCGAGACCGAGCGGGTCGACTTCAAGGACTTCGAGCGTTTTTCGGGCAACATCCTCGGTTATTTCCTTCAATTTATGGACCTCGACGTAATCGCGGGCGCGCTTCAGGAGGCGGTTTGCGATGCGCGGGGTAAAACGGCTGGCGCGGGCAAGCACGGCAATCGCGCCGGGGGTGGCTTTCACGCCAAGAATTTTTGCCGAACGGGCGAGTATCGCCTCAATGTCGGGATGATTGTAATAATCGAGGCGGAAAGTGGCGCCGAAACGCGAGCGTAGCGGCTCCGAAAGTAAATTCATCCTGGTCGTAGCCCCGATAAGGGTAAAGGCCGGCAGATCGAGGGAAATAGTCCGCGCGCCCGCCCCTTTGCCGATCACGATATGGAGTTTTCGGCTTTCCATGGCCGGGTAGAGCACCTCTTCGACGATCTTGTTCAATCGGTGTATCTCGTCGATAAATAAAATATCCTTGTCTTCAAGGTTCGAGAGCACCGCTGCCAAGTCGCCCATTTTTTCTATCGCCGGGCCGGTCGTAATGCGTATAGGCAGATTCATTTCTTTCGCCACCAGATTCGCAAGCGTGGTCTTTCCTAATCCGGCCTGTCCGTAGAACAAAAGGTGGTCGACAGCCTCGCCGCGCATCCTAGCTGCATCGAGAATTATCTTCAGATTGCGCTTTACGTTGTCCTGGCCGATGTAATCGTCCCAGCCGGACGGACGCAGAATAGAGTCAACAGTCTGCTCGTCGGGTTTAGGGAGCGCATTGTTTTTTGGAGCCGGAGCCATGGTAAGTTGGGTGCATTTTAACACCAAAAATGCGCGGTGTATATGAAAATTCGGTCTGACACCCGCCTGCTTGTGCAGCTGATTCCTGGGTCGATATTCAGAACGCTGTGGATAACCTGTCAATAAGATAGGGCTGTGGGCCAGTAAAAATGGGCATCTACGTGGTCTTGACAGGAATATATGCACATGTTAACATATCCACAGTATAGAGGATATAAGTCTGTGGGTAGCGAATCTTTTTCAGCTTAGGACAACTCAGCTCCGGCTTGGTTGCTCCTCAAAGAGCTTCATAACTTCTCGGCTTTTTAAGCTGAGGAGCTGCTCCCTTCGGGGAATTACCCGCAGACTTATGTCCTTTTTTGGTTTCTACGGGGTCAGAGACAGTTGGCCGGGCGCACTATTACGCCTCAGGTCTCTTCTCAATTGCTCGGTTGAGGTGAAAAGGATGCCGCCCATGCCCGCCGCTTTCGCTCCCGCGACATTCTCCGGATTGTCATCGATCATCAGGGCCTCGTGGGGTTTGACGGCGAGCGCCTTGAGGATTGCTGTATATGCTTCCGGCTCGGGCTTTGCATGGCCTATCTCGCTCGACACAACGATCGCGTCGAATGCGTTTATCAGAGGATGCCGCAGAAGCGCCTCGCGGAAAAAAGCTGAAACGACGTTGGTGAGGATGCCCAGCTTGTATTTGCCTGCCAGACTTTCTCTGATGAACGAAAGAAGCTCTGCGTTGATGCGCACCAGCCCCAACCACTGCTCAGGGATCTTTGCGGCCGGAACGCCGGAAAGGCCGGAGAGCTGATCGAACAATTTCTCTGCGGAAACCATCCCTTTGTCTGCCGGGGAAACGTACGAGTCCTTCAAGGCGCCAAGATCTGTTCCGGCTACATGGTCCTGAAACCAGGCCGGCGCAACCTCAGAAGACAAAACCCCGAAGAAATCAAAGACGAGAGCTTTATATTGCATGAATCGATTATATGATATTGCATTATGGCATGAAGTTGGAGCCGTGCTACGAAGCAAGGACGCTTCACTATCACGGCGAGATAAGCCTGTTGGTAGCGAAATCTATTATAGCGCTTTGTAGGTTCGCTCGTTTCTTAATCTTATAGAATCTATGATCACGCCATCGCTTGCGTAATGAAAAATAATCCTATATCTTCCTTTCTTTAGCCTGTAAAATTCAGTTCCTGAGACTTTCTGAATACTGCTATACAAGGATCTGGTTTTGCTCTGCAATTCCTCTACGATTTCAAGCAGGCTTTCTCTATCTTTCTTGGAAATCTTGCGAAAAAGTTTCTCTATTTCGTTCATGTGCCTAACGATCGATTTTCTTCAGAACCTTGATCAAGTCTGTCGTCTTTAGCCCTGCTCCTTTATTATCTCGCAATGCATCAAAAACCGTATATTCGTTATTATTGTCTATCTTTAATGGGGCTATCTCTAGTTTGTCGCCTATCTGCCTGACCATTATATTGGAAGACGGATAATTCTTGCGCCACTCGGCCGGCAGGGTGATCTGCCCTCTCTCGGTAACTTTTTGAATCTTGGTATTATTCATACTTTCATACTATATGAATTATCTGTTGCTGTCAAATCAAGTAATTATTCTGACCGCCGAGAGAACCGGACTTGCTGAGGAGCTGCTCCCTTCGGGGAATTACCCGCAGACTTATGTCCTTTTTTTTGGTTTCTGGGTATTGCTTGGGCCGTGGGATAAAGCGGGAAGTTTATATGCGCTTAATCTCTGCTATTAGCTCTGGGAGCTCCTCTTGAGTAAAGTGCCCTCTATCACCAAATAATATAACTGTTGCGTTTGGTAAGGCCCTTTGATATTTCTCTGCTTCGGAGCGGAACACAATTGGATCATCTTTGCTTTGATAGATAAATATCTTTCCTCCTTGTTTTTCGAATAATTCTAAGGATTCAGGTAATACAAATTCGAATATTTTGCGATTTCCATCCATGTCATAAGGAGTGGCTATCAGAAATGTTGCGTTAATCTTTTTAGAAATATTTTCTTCAGCCAAATATTTAACCAAAAATATTCCTCCTACAGAATGGCCCACCAAGATTATGTTGTCATTTAGAAGAGGGATGATCTTATCAAACCATAATTTCCATTCTGAATATTTAGCATTTTGCTTATTGGGCATCTGCGGGCAAAGCACGTCATATTCGACCCCTAAAGCGTCTTGTAGGGTGCTTTTCCAGTCCTTTCCACGAAATCTATTTAAATCAATTTTGAAATCTTTTAGGAACAAAATAAATTCTTCGTATGTGGAGAATGTGTCTCCTCCGTGGATTACGATGACCTGTTTTTTCATCATGAGATTTGTACTGGCTGTCGTACAGAAACTAAAACTAAACCGCCCACTCCAATGGCCCGGTGGTTTTTTCGACTTCTTCGAGCGTGGTGTAACCGGCGAGCGCTTTTAATATCCCGTCTGACTGCATCTCCAAGAATCCTTTGGAAACGGCGAGTGAACGTATGGCCAATTCACTGGCGTCTTTGTTGATAAGCGCTTCGTATTCGGGCCCGAGTTCCAGAAATTCGAATATGCCCAGGCGTCCTTTGAACCCGCCGGTGCATTTTTCGCACCCTTTCGCAGAAAACATTTTTAATTCTTCCGAATAACGCTTAACGCGTGGAGGCAGTTTGTCCAAAAATTTATCTATCTTAGCCTTGGTGTCGGCATCTATCTGCGCGGGGACGCGGCACTCCGGGCACAGGCGGCGGACAAGCCTTTGGGCGATGATAAGGGTGAGCGCCGGGCCAAGAATGGACGGCTTGATGCCGATATCGATGAGGCGGGGGATGGCGCCGACGGCGTTGTTGGTGTGGAGGGTTGAGAAAACCAAATGACCGGTGAGAGATGCGTGGATGGCTATCTCGGCAGTCTCAGCGTCGCGGATCTCACCGACCAATATCATGTCTGGATCTTGCCTTAAAATCGAACGCAGACCGGAAGCGAACGTGTAGCCGCTTTTTGGATCAACCTGAGTTTGCTCGACTCCGGCGAGGTGGTACTCGATTGGGTCTTCAATGGTAATGGTCTTGGACTCCGCCGTAGACACGGCCTTTAAAAAGGCATAAAGGGTAGTGGTTTTTCCGCTGCCGGTGGGGCCGGTAACGAGCACCATGCCGTTCGGCCTTTTTATGGCGCGTCCGGCGATATCCGCATCGTCGGCCCGCAGACCGAGATCGCTGAAACCGAGAGAAATGGCCTTGGGGTTCAAAACCCTCATAACAATCGCCTCGCCGAACTCAGACGGAATTATCGAAACCCTGATCTCGATCTCAACCACCCCAGCCTTGATGGTAAAGCGGCCGTCTTGCGGGATGTCGGTGATGTTTATTTTTAGGTTGGATAGCAGTTTAATGCGGTTCAATATCTGCCTATACGAATCGTGGGTGAAAGGATGGATATCGTGCAGAAGCCCGTCGACGCGGAAACGGAGCAGGACTTTGTCGCGATCGGTCTCGAAGTGGAGATCAGAAGCGTCGGCGGCGAGGGCCGAGCCCATGATCGCTTCGAGCAGATCGGTCGTGGAGATCGAACCATTGCCCGCAACCGACTTTTCGAAGAAAGCGGTTGCCTTCTGCGCATTGGACGCGGCCGAGCGGAAAGCGGCGAGTTTTTCTTTGCTGAGCCCTAATTTCGAAACTATCTCGCGCTGGATCGGCGCGGCGTTCAGAGAATAGTTGGCGAGATAATTTGTAACCGCAGAGATTGACACAACAAACGTTTCTACCGAAAAGCCCCGAGACTTAAGGTCGGCAAGAAGCGCAACTGTGGCCGGGTTATTAGGATCAGCGATAGCGACTATAAGTTTTTTTTGCGCCAATTTTACCGGAACCGCAGAAGCGGCGCGAGCAGCGTCTTCCGGAAACGCCGCAAAGGCATCGCGGTCAACGGCGAGGGTCGAAAGATCGAGGTACGGCAATTTCGAGGCATCGGCAACGCGGCGCGCATCGCGCTCCTCGGCCTCTTTTTTCATAAGCGCGATCTTGGAGGATAGGTCTTCCATTGGAATCAATGATAATCCGAAAAGCTCCAATATCCAAAAGGCATAACTCCGGATTACGAAACTCTTCTGTTCCGGCGGACATTCGGAAGAGCACGACATGAAATTCTGCTGAATTTCTGTCTCGCCCTCGCGCCGCCGCACTGCGGGAGGCTCTTCCGAATGCCGCCGTTCATGGAGTTCCGTAATTCGGGGATATAATGGACCAATGGATAAATTAGCCCGATATCATAAAGCCGTGGAGTTCTTAAGCTCGCTCGACAACCGTCCGCGCAAGGATTATATGACCGATCGCAATGATCCAGCTATATACCTGGAGCGGACGAAATATTTCCTTAAAACGGCTGGCGTAAAAACTGATGGCTTCAAATTCATACACATAACCGGCACGGCTGGAAAGGGAACGGTTGCAACTATGGTAGCCAATATCCTCTGGACGGCAGGAAAAAAAGCGGGCGTGTTTACTTCGCCCCATGTCACAACCCCGATAGAAGAAATAGCGGCCGACGAAAAATACATCCCGCCCTTGGAATTCGCGCGGATCGTGGAAGCCTTGAAACCGCACATCGCAAAATGCGCGGAGAAAGGATTCGAATGGCATCCCAGCTATTTCGAGGTGTCGCTCGCAGTGGCCCTTATATACTTTCAAAAAATGCGATGCGAATGGGTGGTGCTCGAAGTTGGGGCAGGCGGAAGATATGATGCGACAAACTTTATTCGCAAACCGGTTATAACGGCGATAACTAACATCGACTATGACCATGTACAGCTTCTTGGGAAAACACTTACTAAGATCGCTTTTGGCAAAGCGGGCATAATAAAGCGCGGTTCGATATTCTGGACATCCGAGAAGCGGCCGGGCCTGCTAAAAATGTTTCGGTTGGTCTGCCGGATGGCGGGCGCAAAGTTTAACTCCCTGCCAAGATCAAAGTCAGCTGATGAGGCGAACGCCAGACTCGCCTCCGCGATAGCCCAAAATGCCGGCATAGACGAGAAATATATATCGGAGGGAATAAGAACGGCTCGTTTGCCGGCCAGATTTGAAATAGTTGACCGCAAGCCGCTCACGATAATCGACGGCGCGCACAACAGGATAAAAATGGCCGATACCGCGCGCAAAGTTAAAGAATTGAACTACCGAAAACTGAATCTGGTGATCGGCATCGCTGCGAACAAAAATCACAATGACATTCTAAGGCTCATCGTCCCGTTTGCAGACAGGATATTCTTCACACGCATTAAGGGACGGCAACGGGAGTTTGCAGACCCCAAAAAGCTTGCGGTCATCGCAAAAAAATATATGAAACGCGGGACGCAATTCAGAATAATCGAAAATCCGCGCGCCGCCATGAAAACCGCGCTCGGATCAGCAGGGAAAAACGATGCGGTTCTCGCGACCGGCTCATTCTTCATCGCCGGGGAGATAAGACGGGTGTGGTTCTCCAAAAATTGGATCCTAAAACACCGTCAGAGCTCTTAAAATGGGCCAGCTGGACAATTTAATGGTAGTTGGGCTATAAACAATAAGCTGGAAGCCTGATTGCAAAAGAGGGTGCACCAGCAGTAGTAAGCGCCTCTCGCAGAAGCACAACCGTGGGCCATCGCTTCTCCTCCATCAAGAAGCGCTGGTATTTAACAAACGGATGGACACAAAGCAAGTAGATAGGGCGGGTCGTCAGCTCGTACCGTAAGGCATTCTGTTAAGTCAGATAACGAGCGAGACCTTCGCCGTCAATGCAACTGTGGACTCCGTTCCATGAGTACATTGGCGGGACCGCTGGCGCGAAGTCAGAGGAAGGTGAAGGCAACGATACCCCCATCTGCTATCCCTCCTTAACAACAAGAGTCTTCGACCTTTTGGTGAGATTCTAGGCGCTGTAGACATCCGCAAGGCATCGCCAGATCTCAAAGGAGGCGTAGTCGAAGATCGATGACGGCTCAATTAGTGCCTAGAGCCGCAGATAAATGGCACACCCCCTAGTGTTAGATGCATTCGTAAAACCACTGGAAGCAACCCTTCTCGGGCATGCTTTGGACAGAACCGGAAACGAACGCTGACACTAGGGGGTTCAGCATTTCTGGAACTTCCCTGAACTTTGCGAAGCAAAGTCTTAATTTTGAATTTTGATTGTTTGGGATTTACACTAACAACTAGTCGCTAACTACTAATTTCTATCCCGTGGCCGGACATAATAAATGGAGCCAAATCAGAACGCATAAGGGCGTTGCGGACAAAGCCAGAGCCCGGGTTTTTTCGAAACTTGCGAACGCCATCTCGATAGCGGCACGGAAAGATCCGAATCCGGACTTTAACCCGACCCTGCGGAGCATGATCGAACGCGCCAGGAAAGAAAATATGCCCCAGGACAACATCCTTCGAGCAATAAAACGCGCCCGCGAGAGCAAAGAAATGGAAGAGTTTTTGATAGAGGCCTACGGCCCGGAGGGGTCGGGGGTGATAATCGAGGGACTCACCGACAGCAAGCCCCGCAGCCTTAATGAAATAAAAATAGTTTTAGGCGAGCGCGGCGTTAAGCTCGCGAACCCGGGCAGCCTGCTTTGGAACTTCGATAAAACGGATGAAGGATATAAGCCAAAGTTCGCGCAGGCGGTATCTGATGACGCTAAATCCAAGGTTGCGGAGCTAGTCGCGGTGCTCGAGGAAAGGGACGATGTGAGTGCGATATACACGAATATAGCTCGTTAGTAAATCCTGAATTACTAAAAAGCTAACTAAACGGCGAACGTTAGTGAGTCGCTAAAGAGCTGTGCTGCTATCGAGCTACTCTTCCTAGACGGCAAAGCCGCTAACAAGCTAAACTTGATGTAATCATCAAGCTAATAAGCTATTTTATGGTAATCATCGGCATTGACCCGGGAACAACGGCTATCGGCTATGGAGTGATAGAAAAAAACGGGGCGGCTTTAAAACCGCTTGCGTATGGTGTTATCGAAACCTCCGGCAATCAGGCGGAAAAGCTTATGGAAGTCGACCGTCGCGTTGCGGAACTTATAAAAAAATACAAACCGGAACTCGCGGCGGTCGAAACCCTATATTTTTCCACGAACAAAAAAACCGCGATTGCAGTCGCGGAAGCAAGGGGCGTAATAACGCTTGCGGTGAAGAGGGCCGGTATACGGCTGATGGAATTCTCACCAAACAATGTTAAGTCGGTTGTAACTGGGGACGGCCAAGCCGACAAGCAGGCGGTAGAAAAAATTGTCTGCCTGACTCTCAATATAAAAAAATTCGGCGCGCGGGACGATGCGGCTGATGCGCTTGCGCTTGCGATCCGCGGCGCGGCAGAGCGGATAGTAGTTAGCGACTAGTGTTTAGCCACTAGAAAGACTTAGCGGACAAAAAGAAAACCGCCCGAGAACATGCTTGTTCTAAGGCGGGAATGCTACTTTTGACCCTCTTGGAGGGCGCGCACGATGGCCGGCACACAAGAAACTTTGCCGTACGGGACAACGGCGACGGTGTTGGTCGCAACAACGCGGTTGCAACCAGCTACTCGAAGTTTATCTAGGGCATCTCCCAAAAACAAGCCGTGTACGCAAGCCGCCACAACCCGATCTGCTCCCTGGCGCTTGAGTTCCGTAATTGCGGCGGCAGTCGTGTCGCCGCCGGAGATCATGTCGTCGAGAACGGCAACGCGCAAGCCTTGTACCTTCAGCTCCTTCGGCACAATTCTCACCTCGGTCGGGCTCACTCGCTTTTTGTCGAGGTGGTCGAAGGGAACTCCAAGAATCTCGGCGACTTCCTTGGCGCGAGGGAGAGCGCCTTCGTCGGGAGCAAGAACGAAACCTACGCCGAAACTCTCGAGATGCTCGGCAATCTCCCGAATCGGCGAAGCGGAAACTGCCGACTCGCCGAAACAACCCATGAAACTCTGATTGTGCGGCTCGACAACGACCACACGGTTTGTCGTCTGTCCGATAAGCTGTGCGAATACCTCAGCGGCAACAGGCTGGCCTTCCTTGCAAGCCCGCCGGTCCTGCCTGGCATAGGCATAATAGGGGATCACCGTGTCAATGCGAGCCGCGCCTCCTCGTTGCAATGCGGCCTGGAGTAAGAGAAGCTTGATGATGGCAGAGTCTGGGCGAGTGTCCGCGACGAGGATCACGTTCTTACCACGAACCTCGGTCGGCAAACGCACATTAGCAGTACCGTCGGGAAACCGCTTGGTATGGACAGTAAAAACCGGCGCGCCCAGGGAAAGGGCTAGCTCGCCAGCAACGTTCGATGTGGCGCTGTGGTGCAAAACAATCGTGTTTACTTGTTCAGGTACAGTCATTCAAAAACACCTATAGTCAGGCTATCAATCTCCGCCGGAAATTACAATTTACGCATAGCTTATCCTAGTTTTCTACATTTCTACGTTTTCCCATATCATAATTCCCCAGCGGCCGCTGGGGAATTATGATATGGCTAGAAATCGAATTCTGGAGTTTGGTTGGTCTATTTTCGTGGGGTTAGTCTGAACCAAGTCGATAAGGCGTTGACGAAGCCCGTCCCCGTCGCTCCTTGTCCCTTGTGGGGAGACTTTCGGAGGCCGCGGAAGCAACCCACAATCACAAATTAATAACGCGAGCGAGCATTCCCGCGAAGGAATGTCGCGGAAGCTGATAATAGCGAGTGGAGCCTATCCCATCAGGAGCCCATTGTTGCTCGGAGAGGACATTCTCGGAGACATGCAGATGTCGAGAGATAAGAAGGTTTTCAGCAGAAAACCATTCTGAGTCCTCGAGAGTAACAAGGGGCGACGGGGATAGGCGGAGCGAGCCCTTGACTGGTAAATAATCTCGGCTATACTTCACCCTAAATTTTTGCTTCGATCTGATTCGGGGCGGAAAACAAAATGGTCGTGAACCAAAAAAACAATATGGCAACAAAGAAAGTTGTAGATCCTATCGCCGACGAAGAGGTGGAGGACGAGGACGTTGAGGATGAAGAGGACAAGGATGAAAAAGATTCAGACGGCCTCGGATTCGGCTCTCTGGACGAGGACGACGAGGATGCCTGGAAAGACACCGGGGACTCGGACGAGGATGAAGAGGAGTAATTTTGTCCCAAACTTCGCAATCAAAAAATACCTACTTAGGTATTTTTTGATTGCATAGCGCCGCGCACTACGAAGCTTTAGCAAAGTAATAGTACTCTGCACTGCGAAGCCTTGGCGAAGCAGTGGACAGGCCGGGGCGGAAAACATATTCTAAAGATGATCCGGATGAAACATACAAAGAAAAAAAGTCTGTTGATCAAGCTTTTTGTGGTAGGGCTTGGCCTGGGAACGCTTGGGTTGTTTTGCCTTATGGGACTTTTTATATACATAGCTTCCGGCCTCCCGCCAGTGCGCGAGATAAACAGCCAACGCGTTGAAGAATCTACGAAGATCTACGACCGCGAGGGCAAGGTTCTGCTCTACGAAATACACGGCAACCAAAAACGAACGGTGATACCGTTTACGGAGATTCCAGATTCGATAAAGCAGGCGACGATAAGCATCGAGGACTCTGACTTTTACAAGAATCCGGCCTTTGACTGGAAGGGAATACTACGAGCCATATGGGTGGATGTTACACGCGGGGGCGCTTTGCAAGGCGGCTCGACCATAACCCAACAGCTAGCCAAGAACACATTTCTCACTCCCGAGCGCACGATTATACGCAAACTTAAAGAGCTCGTGCTTGCCTGGCGGCTGGAACAATATTACAGCAAAGACGAGATACTCGACCTTTATCTAAACCGCGTACCCTACGGCTCGAACGCTTACGGCATCGAGTCTGCGTCCCAATTATATTTCGGCAAGAGCGCCCGAGATCTGGACCTAAATGAATCCGCCATGCTGGCCGCGCTCACGAAAGCGCCGACATATTACTCCCCGTGGGGAAATAATCTTAAAAAACTGATCGACCGCAAGAACGCTGTATTAGAGAGGATGAACGAACTTGGGTTTATAACCGAGGACCAGGCCGCGACTGCCCAGAAAAAAGAGCTCGGCATTGCTCCGCAATCGGCAGCCGGAATAAGAGCGCCCCATTTTGTGATATATGTACAGGATTACTTGAACCGCAAATATGGGTCGGCCTACGTGCAGAGAGCCGGGCTTCGCGTTGTCACCTCACTGGACTGGGAAATGCAGCAGATGGCCGAAGATGCGATAAAAACCGGCGTAAAACGAAACTCCGAGCTTTATGGGGGCAAGAACGCGGCGCTGGTCGCCATGGACCCGAAGACCGGACAGGTGCTCGCGCTGGTGGGATCGGCGGATTACTTCGACTCCGAAAACGAAGGCAACTTTAATGTGGCCGTCCAGGGATTAAGGCAGCCTGGTTCCGCCTTCAAACCTTTCGCCTACATGACTGCTTTTGAAAAGGGGTTTACCCCCGACACTCTCCTGTGGGATGTTGAAACCGAATTCAACACCACCATCGACGAACCGGAAAAGAGCTATAAACCAGCAAACTTTGACGAGACTTTCCGCGGGCCGATAACTATGAAAGATGCGCTGGCACAGTCGATAAATATTCCGGCGGTAAAAACTCTCTACTTGGCTGGCGCCGTGAACACCATCAGAAATGCCGAAAAATTCGGCCTAACCACCCTTGGCGACCGCGACCGGTTCGGACTCACTTTGGTCCTTGGGGGCGGCGAAGTGAAACTGATAGAACTTGTAAACGCCTATGGCGTCTTTGCGGCTGAGGGTATGAAGAATGATATATCTCCGGTGCTCAAAGTGAGTGATAAAAATGGCGTTATTCTAGAAGAATACACGAGCTCGGCGAAAAGAGTAATTGATCCGCAATACCCGCGCCTTATAAACGACATCTTATCCGACCCGGACCTGAGAGCCCCGCTTTTCACATCCAATCTGCCGCTTACCCAGGTACGCGGATACCAGATAGCCCTTAAAACAGGAACGACCAACAACTATGTCGACGCGTGGTCTATGGGATACACCCCTAGCTTGGTCGCAGGTATTTGGGTAGGTAACAACCATAGGGAGCCTCTCCAGAAAAAGGGCGGTAGCATTCTCGCGTCTATTCCGATCTGGCACGATTTTTTCTCAAAAGCTGTAAAAAAATATGAACCTGAAACATTCAACAAGCCGGAACCGATATCTGCCGACTTGCCCATCCTGCGCGGGGAGATGCCGCCAAGCGAACCGCACAACATACTTTACTATCTAGGAAGGTTGGATGATTCGCAGTTCAAAAATTGGGAAGATGGCGTTTTAGAATGGCTGAAGACCAACGTCTTTGACGCCTCAAGGTTTGCGGCAAAAGGTGATGAAACGAGCCTCTCTGGCGGGCAAATAAACATTGACATCGTCTCTCCTAAAAACGGGGAAATGATTAACGGGCAGATAATGGTAGCGGCCAACATAAAATCTATCGCCCCGCTAGATAAGATATATCTTCTTTTTAACAGCGTCGTGGTTGACCAGAGAATAGATGGTCTCACGAATGAATATACATACCAAGCATCGGTTTCGCCATCACCGTTAAATCCACAGAACCTTCTTGAGATCCAGGTCACAGACAAAAGTGGCCTCCAGGCCAAACAGAACCTGATACTCTTTCACTAAGAGAAGTAAGATTTATTTGTATTGGAGGCGAGGATTCGAACAAATGAGCTTGACTTTATTTTGCCGATAGATTATTACTGTGAACAGTAAGGAGAAAGGTCTATGGCATTGACAACGACACAGGGGAAGGAAGCTGCTCTCGGGGCTCTGCAGAAGAGACGCCTTGAGAACAAGGACAGAAAGAGGATCGACAACGGCTCTCTGTATGCCGGCTCTCCCATGCATTTCGACTGTTCGGGCTGCGGTGCTGACATCAGCGTTCCTGAAGACTATACCACCCGGCCAGAGTTCTGTCCCGAATGTGAGGGACTGAAGGAGCTCGGCTGGTTGGAGTAGGTCTTGTTTTCGACAAGGGGCGTATCTGGGGAAATTCCTCGAGCGCCCCATTTTATTTTTCAAGAACTGGGAACAGTTTGTAGTTACACCGCAAAACGCGGTATGTAGAATTTGAGGCTCTTATCCCCTAACGCATCACACTCATGACGCTATAGCGTCATGAGTGTGATATTGGGATCGCTGTTTAATGTCGCATCTGAAGATGCTCGGAGATATGGTCTAAGCCTTTACCGGCATCAGGATATAGAAATACGATGCTTGGTTGGGGGTCTTTATCAACGTCGGCTTGGAGTCCCCGTTAAATCCGACATATACCTGTTCTGAGGCATCGGAACGGACGCCATCGAGCAGATAGCTTAGGTTAAACGTAACTTCAAAATCCCCGCCGGTCGATTTCACTGGGATTAGATATTTGTTTTCACCGATTGCGGCATCGCTCGAATATATTTCCATCACCCGTTTGTCTTTAATGCGGACCTTAACCTCTTTAGCTTTGGCGGCAAATGAATTTGCAAGCTTGAGCGCGTTTACAAGCTCGGCTCGGTTCACTAAGGTTTCCGCTTCGATTGATTTCGGCACTATGGCCTCGTAGTCCGGAAATTTGCCGTCCACCAAGCGGGAGATTATCTCCGTGCCGCCGGCTCTCGTAAGCATCTGGGACCCGTCGAAATAAAAACTGACCTTTTCCTCTCCGTCTTCTTTTAAAACCCTGGAAATTATCTGCGCTGTTTTAAGTGGCACAATGGCTTTAAATCCTTCGGAAATAGTGTTTTTAAACTGCGGTCCTTCGATCCTAGACTCGGCAAGCCTAAAGCTGTCGGTGGCCACAAATTTTACCACTGACGGCTCAACCACAATAAGCACGCTGTTTATCTCCGGCCTAAGATTATTTTCCCCGGCGGCGATGACAACTTTGTCTAAAGCTCTTTTTAGAACACCTTGGTCGAATTCTATGTGGCCGTTTTTTTCTCCAACCTTCGGTATTATTGGAAATTCGCTTTCGTTTATTCCCTGTAGAGACGCTTCGTAATTATCGGTTTTCACTAATAAATTATTATTTTTAGCCTCCAGATTAACCCGCTCACTAGAAAGGTTTGACACTATCCCATATATTAGATCGTATGGTACGGTTATACCTCCATCTTCGACAACCTTACCAGAAACATCCGACGCTATCCCTATCTCCAAGTTTGTACTTACCACTCTGACTTTATTTTCTAATGTTTTTATAAGCACGTTTGAAAGTATGGGTAAGTTGGAATTATGACCAACCGCTTTACCAACTAGATCTAATGCGTTCTTTAAATTATTTTTTAGTATTACTATCTTCATCTCGTTAGAAATATTATTTTTATTAACTTATCCCGTTTTACGAATTTCTAACGGGATTCATGAATCTAATTATAATCTTTTTATTTAATACTTGTTGTAGTTATATGTGTGTAATCTGTGGACTTCTTTTTAAACCCAATCCGTCGGCGCGTTTATTGATTTTTTTAAACTGACGGCCATAGGTATAACTTGTGATTATTTTCTTTCTAAGGTTTGTATAAAAACAGTTATTCATTCCACTATCCACAACATTACCCCAATTTACTAAGACTTTCTTTGATGCTTGCTATTTTTTGGTTCAGGTTTTGATCTTTAGTTATGCTTTCGCTGATTTTTTTGTACGAATATATGGCTGTTGTGTGGTCGCGATTGCCTATTTTACTAGCGATATACGGGTAGGACATATTCAGCATCTGGCGGAGCAAATAAACGCTTATCTGACGCGGCTCGATCAGCTCTTTGTTTCTAGCCCGTCCGACTATGTCGTTGGGCGACATCTGAAAAAAGGTCGCTACGGCGTTTATTATGTGGGCTGGGTTTATGTTGGCGGTGGATTTCTGCGTGGCCTCCGAAACTATCTTTTCGGCCGAAGATAGATCTATCTCTTTGTGAGAAGAACCTTGCTGGAACAAGACCTTAGTTAGTATTCCCTCGATCTCGCGGATATTCCGCTGGGCTTTCTCCGCGATCATGTTTATGATCGGTTCCGGAAGCTGCGCCCCCCGTTCTTGGAGCTTGGTTTTGATTATAGCGACCCGGGTTTCGTACTCGGGATAGCCGATGTCCGCGATCATGCCGCCCTCGAAGCGGCTTCTCAGCCTTTCTTCTAGTATAGGCAGTGATTTAGGAGACCGATCCGATGAGATAATGATTTGCTTATTGGTCTCGTAAAGCGCGTTAAATGTGTGGAAAAACTCTTCTTCGGTTTTTTCTTTGCCGCCAATGAATTGGATATCATCGATAATAAGCACGTCGATCTGCCGGTAAGCGGTTTTTATGTCTTCCATGCGGCGGTTGCGTATTGCCCAGACAACATCGTTGGTAAATTTTTCCGATGTTACGTATTTAACTTTTATTTTATTGTTGTGCCGAATTTTTATCTCGTTGCCTATGGCTTGTATGAGATGGGTCTTACCCAGTCCCACGCCGCCATAGATGAAAAACGGGTTGTATTTGGTGCCGATATTGTCGATGACCGCGCTAGCTGCCGAATAGACTAGTTCGTTGGACGAGCCTACTACGTACGAACTGAGGGTGTAACGCGGATTGAGATTGCTTTCTGGATCAACCTTCATCTCTTGGAAAATCTGCTGTTTTTTGTCGGGTACGGCCTTTACGCCAGAAGTTTTCGTTTTTTCAGCTTTAGTCAGCGTTCCCTCGACGACATACTCGATCTTTCTGACGTCCTCATTGTGCTGCCGCATCAGCCCCAATATCATTTTATTGTATTTGGCCTCGACCCATTCTTTAGCGAAATGGTTGGGGAGGGCGACAAAAGCGATTCCCGACGCTTCAATTTTTGCGAGCCGGCTGTTTTTTAGCCACGTCAGATAGTTTGGTCTGGACACCTGTATTTCTACTTCCGAGAGGACCGCCGACCAGAGTTCGTCGTTTTCCATTTGGATGTTCCTACATCTTAGTGGATAAGAATAAGTAGTCAAATACAGTGTTTTTGAACAAACTGTGGATAGGCTGTGGACAACCTAGATAAATCAAAGATTAAATATCAAAAATCAAAATCACAGATCAAAATTATAGACTAAACCCTATAATTAGCTTGATGCCCTAGAATATACCGAGAATTTTGCATCTTCATTTTGAACTTTAATTTTTCCATTTTGATTTAGGTTAAATTACCAACAAAGGGTTGCGTAAAACGGTAAGTGGCTATATAGTGATTCCACACACAAACACATGTCCCAGACTTATCAGCCTAAGAAAAAGAAGAGAGCCAGAACCCACGGCTTTCTGGTGCGCCAGGCTTCTCCCGGCGGCCGATCAATTTTGAGGCGTAGGCGGCAAAGGGGCCGCAAGCGCCTTGCTGTGCAACCGAAGCACAAGAGGTAGCTCTTAGCTCGTTAGTGCAGAAGCTCGATAGTAAATTCTGAATTACTAAAAAGCTATCGAGCTATTCCATGATTGCCAAAGAACTAAAACTGCCGATAGGCGAGTTTCCCAAGAACCACCGGGTCGTTTTCCGCGGAGATTTTTTCTCGCTCCGGGCCGCGCCGAATGGCACAGGCCGCAACCGCCTCGGCGTAAATTTCAGATCCAAGGCATTTAAAACCGCCGTCCTCAGGAACAGGCTGCGTCGTACAGTCTTTGATTTTTTTCGGACACAATCAGATTTCCTTAAAACCGCGCCAAAAAGCGCGACAGATTTGCTTATAACCCTGAATCCAGCTATCCTAACTCTTACGAAACAAGCATTAATCAACGAGCTTAAAAGCAATGGCCATATTTAACGAATTACTGCACCGCCCACTTGTGAATCTGCTTGCCTTCCTATATGAGCATCCTGCTTTCCGCGATTTTGGGGTTGCGATAATAATGCTCACCGTGATCATTAGGCTCGTCCTCTTCCCGCTTTTCCACAAAACCGCCCAACATCAGCGTATTAACCAGAAGCTCCAGCCGCACATAAAGAAGATTCAAGAAACACATAAAGACAACCGTGAGGCGCAGACCAAGGCTATGATGGCTCTTTACAGCGAGCACAATATCAATCCGCTCACTCCCATTTTGCTTCTCATTGTCCAGTTGCCGATACTCATCGCGTTGTACCAGGTTTTCAGGGATGGTTTTTCGGAGAAAGCCCTCGAGGCTCTGTATCCGTTTGTTAGCCGCCCCGAGGTTTTCAACACCACTTTGTTCGGACTAATTGACCTTAATTCACCGAATATCGCGATAGTACTTCTGGCCGCCGCCGCTCAATATTTCCAGGGCAAGGCCTCGATGCCCAAACATTCCGGCGTCGAATTGACTCAGGCGGAACAGATCGGGCGAAAGATGATCTTTATCGGTCCCGTTCTTACCCTAGTCATATTATGGACATTGCCGGCGGCGCTCGGTATTTACTGGTTGACCAGCACGCTATTTTCGCTCTTACAGCAGAAGATAGTGGACCGCAAGCTTTCCGCATCAACGGTTTCCGGAACGGGCAAGGAGGCTGTAAAATAAACCGCGAGACTTATAATATAAAAATATGGAAAATATTAAACAGCAGATTGAAAAAACTTTGGAGATGATGGGTATATCGTCCTTCGTCGTTTCTGCAGACGAGAGCTTGCGCAGGATAACCATTAACGTCGAGAATGAACCGGCTTTCATGAACGATTTGCCGGGAGTTGTCGCAAACTTTAACTACCTAGCCAGAATGTTCGCGAAGAAACTTGGCGAGGCGCCGGTAGTAGTGGATATAAACAACTACCGCCGCGAACGTGAGGTGATTATCACGGACTTAGCGAGAGCCGCGGCGCGCAAAGCGGTTTCCACCAAAGAATCGGTGCAGTTGCCGGCCATGAATGCCTACGAGCGCCGTTTGGTGCATACTGAACTTGGTACCAGGCCAGACGTTAAAACAGAAAGTCTCGGCGAAGGAAAAAATAGATATGTGGTGGTGAAAGCGATATAAGGCCTACCATTGTTAGATACGTTTAACGAATGGCGCATACGAATAAATTCGTATCATTCGTAACTATTGGTAGATTGGTATCGTTTTGAAATTTTAGAATTTCAAAATGTCCGGATTGATGGTCCTAAGAATAAGGTAAGCGCCCAAGAGAA
>MHIY01000024.1:2391-7413 GCA_001817755.1 Candidatus Colwellbacteria bacterium RIFCSPLOWO2_01_FULL_48_10 | reverse complement strand
TCAGGGCTTTCTTTGAATCACGTGACAATGCTCGTGCGGTGAAAGAGCGATTCGGTCCAAGCGTCGAACTCAATATACTGATTAAAGATTATGAGAAAAATGATGAAGATCTATATCTTAATGTCCCGTCAAGCGAGCTTGACCGTCTTGCAGATGGGCGCTACTCTTTAGAAAAGTTGGGTTCAACACTTGTATGACTAAGCTAATAAAGGGTTTTTTGGCGGCTTTCACAAAGAAAGGTGAGAAAAAGAGCAGTGATTTCTCCGACTTTTTCACGAAGTCGTCTGGAGATAAGGCAAAAGTAATACGTCAGGTATTGCGCGAAGCCAACGCTGAGCAGAAGAAAATGATCGAAACATATAGGGAGAAACTGGAGATTGCCCCGCAGCCATAAAGAGCAGTAGCTCTGTGTGGTGCCTTCGCTCCTCGCTAGCCGCCATAAATGAAAAAGCCCCCGGCGCGGACGTATCCGCACAAGGGTCTTCTTCGTGGTGATGCAAGCATCATAGCGCAAAAACATGAATTTTCAATGGGTATGGGCGATGGGTATGGGGACTGCGTATAGCACTCGTATATAGATGAAATAGATGAAGATTTATGGGATAGTCTAGGCAATGGTGAATTGGCGCGATATTCAGGACCAAGCTGAAAAGTTTGTATTCTCCTATAAGGATGCCAAGGACGAAGACCGCGATGCCAAACCCTTTTGGAAGGATTTGATGATGCTGTATGGAGTTGAAGCACGCTCCGTAGGAGCGTTTGAAGAGCGCGTGCGCATTCACGGCAGACCGGGAGTAGGGAAGATAGATTACTTTGCGCCACGCAAATTTCTTATAGAACAAAAGTCGCGCGGCAAGGACTTGGATGCTGCATACAAGCAGGCGATGGATTATTTTGATTCGCTGGAAGAGGATATGCGGCCGCGCTACATCATAGTTTCGGATTTTGAACGCATTCGCATACATGATTTGGAATCAGATGGCGACAACAGAGTTACAGAATTTCACCTTGTCGATCTCGCAAAGCACGTTCGTGAGCTCGCTTTTTTCACCGATGAGGACGTGCAGCACTACGTGCCTGAAGACCCGATCAACATTCGAGCGGTGAAGGCGATAGGGAAGCTCTACGAGGCGGTAAAAGACACCAATCATTTCACCTCCGAAGAAGCGAGTCGCTTGCTGACGCGGCTCGTTTTCTGCTTCTTTGCTGACGATACCGGCATCTTTAATACGAATGCAATTCGGCAATACATCGAGGAAAACACGAAGCCAGATGGCAGTGATATCGGCGCACACATCGATATGGTTTTCCGCGTACTCGACATGGATGACGGCAGAAATGGCGACGAGAATGTCCGTCCGTCGACGATGCATTCGGCTCTTGCTGATCTGCCCTATGTGAATGGAGGAATGTTTTATACGCCCGATGAGCAAAGGAAAGCCCTTTTTAGCTCAAGAGAAATGCGGGATATGCTCATTGAATGTATGCGCTTCGATTGGTCGCGAGTGTCGCCCGAGATCTTCGGTTCGATGTTCCAGTACGTGATGGATTCCAACTTGCTGGAAAAAACCAAACGGCATGACCTCGGAGCGCACTACACCTCCGAGGAAAACATCCTCAAAGTTATCAATGGGCTCTTTCTCGACGAACTCAAGGCCGAGCTTGCGAACGCAAAATCAAACGAAGCAAAACTCAACGAGCTCTGGGAAAAAATCGCCAAGATAACACTTCTTGATCCCGCGTGTGGCTGTGGCAACTTCCTCGTCGTTGCATACAAGGAACTTCGCAAGATAGAGAATGAAATTATTGCCAGGCTGTATGCTCGTAAGGATAAGCAGGGTGCGGCGCATGCGCAAGCCGGCCACTCTCGGCTTGAGTTTGGGGAGTTTGATATATCAAACCTCTCGAAGCTCTCTGTAGAGCGTATGCATGGCATCGAAATCGAAGCTTTTCCGGCAGAAGTGGCGAAACTTTCGCTCTGGCTCGTGGATCACATGATGAACATGGAACTCGGCGCACTCTTCGAGAAGCCACTGCGCAAACTGCCACTCAAAGAACAGCCGCACATCGTCCAAGGCAATGCACTCACGATGGATTGGGAAGAGGTAGTGCCCAAAGAAAAACTCTCCTACATCCTCGGCAACCCTCCCTTTCTCGGAAAAGCAGCGCAAAACGCTGACCAGAAGACAGACATGCTCACTGTGTGGGGCAAGGGCAATAGCGTTGGTGTTTTGGATTATGTTACATGTTGGTATAAAAAGGCGATGGAATATATTCAGGGCTCAAATATTGAGGTCGCGTTCGTATCGACCAATTCAATAACGCAGGGAGAACAGGTAACAGTACTTTGGCCGTTACTTTTTAACCTTGGAGTAAAGATTAACTTTGCGCACCGGACATTTGCGTGGACGAACGAAGCTGCCGGTAAAGCAGCGGTACATTGCGTCATTATTGGTTTTTCCACTTTCGATCGAGAAGAAAAAACACTGTTTGATTACGAAGACATACAGGGAGAACCTAAATTGGCCAAGGCTAAACAGATCAATCCGTACCTCGTAGATGCGCCGATAATTCTCATCGAAAAGCGGCGTACACCTATTCAAAATGTAAAACCAATAGCATTCGGCAATATGCCAAATGAAGGTGGATTTCTCATACTGAGTGCAGAAGAGAAAGACGATCTTATATCAAAAGATCCAGCGACAGAAGAATTTATCCGACCACTATTAGGAAGCGAAGAATTAATTAATGGCAACGGGAGATACTGCCTTTGGTTGCAAGGAGTAGAGCCAGAAAAGATTAAGCGGTCACCGGAGGTAATGCGGCGAGTTGAAGCGGTGCGCACTAAAAGACTGATGAGCACGCGAGACGAAACAAAACGACTAGCCGAAACTCCAACACTATTTGGAGAAATACGGCAGCCACAGCAAGACTACCTTGCGATACCGGAAGTATCGTCCGAGAACCGAAAATATATTCCGATTGCCTTTCTATCAAAAAATGTGATTGCCACTAATAAGTTGTATACGATGTCTGGCGCGGACTTGTATGACTTTGGTGTAATGACTTCGCTTATGCATATGGCGTGGATTAGAGCCGTAGCGGGAAGACTGGAAAGCCGCTACCAATATTCAGCTGGAATCGTATATAACAACTTCCCATGGCCGGGAGTAACCCGCAAGTCAGACTTGTGGGTTGGAGTGGAAGAAGCAGCGCAAGCTGTGCTTGATGCAAGGGCAGCACATCCCGAAGCAACACTAGCCGATCTCTACGACCCCAGCACGATGCCAGCCGACCTCCTCAAAGCCCACCACCAGCTCGATAAAGCTGTCGATGCCTGCTATGAAAAAAAGGTCTTCAAATCCGAGCCAGAGCGACTAGAGTTTTTGTTTGAGCGGTACCAACGACTTGTAGTATGAAAAAAGATCTAATAAAACTCGACAACGAAAAGAGTGTAATGAACTTTTTACGCGAGCCGACTGTAAAAATTGCTGAAACTATCACTGGCATTTTAGTTGCTGAACAGAAGGATTGGAAGCTCTCTGCAGGTAAATTGGTCCAGGCAGTTATAAAGGGAGGCCTGTTAACCCAGCTAGGGAGAGAGCTTGAAATGTATCGTAACGAGGGGAAAATTAAAGAAGATTACTTCGCGAGTAACAAAAATAAGGCAACGCTCTACGAACTTTTAAAGTTCTTGGATGAGGAAATTCCCGATGAGGAGCTTTTTAAAGCCATGAAGTCTATCTTCTTTAGCGGTATAAGTGTTGATGCTGGGGCTGACGAAGAACTGTGGGCCTATGAATTTTTAAGAACAGCAAAGAAGTTATCTGGAACAGAAACTTTGATTTTAAAAGCCAATTTAGAAATTGCGCAAAATCGAATCAATCCTGAAATAAAAAAACGATTAGATAAGTCGCCGTTACCGCACTCCAGATCAGCGTGGCGTAAATTTCTAGCGATTCAAATGGGGTATGGAGATTTCGATGCAATCGTGGGTAAATATGAGTCAAATTTGGAAACTTTAGGTCTGATTTCCAGACGAGCAGAGGATAATAGATTTGCAAAAGATTTTGAGCCCACACAAAAGTATAGACTCACCGAATTTGGTTATAAATTTTGTGAATTTATGACCCGTTACGAGTAGATGTAAAATCAGTGACAGGATCCGGTGTCAGACCAATTAAGCATCACGTTGTCCATTTTTTGGGCCACAACAATCCAAGGAGCGTCGCTATAGATTTGTCAAAAGTACCATGCTATTATTTTGTGATTATGAGTACGAACCGAACAAAGAACAACGATGGCAAGTTTGCCGCTAAGCGTTTTGATACGAAAATTTCTACCATAGAAAAGCAATACAACATCGAGCTGGGTGTTCGGGGTAATATGTTGCTCGGCAATTACTTGAAAAAGAAGGGTTATCCATCATTGGCAAAAATGCTACAAAAGTAGCAACTATGATGGGGTCAAATTTTCCTTTTATACAAAACAGCGTTTTACGAGCGAATCTCGATGATGCCTTTAATCACGTTGTCATACTTCTTCCCTTTTCCGAATCAGAAACATACGACGAAGCTGGTAAGAGTAGTTTTAGAAAGACGATCATTATTTATACCGCCTCAATTATCGAAGCATTGCTTTTTCACTTAGTGGATACCAAGCTGAGCGAAGACGACCTCTCAGTACGTTCTTGGGAAATTGAAAATAAGAAAATACTTTATACGGTCGGGGTCGATCACGAAATTATCGCAGGGGACTATAAGTTAAAAGTTGTTAGTAGCAAGAAAGATAAACTCAATTTGGCCGGAATATGTGAGCACCTAAAAGAACATAAGATTTTGACGCAACCACTTTTGGATAAAATCCACGTAATTCGAGAGTTGCGCAATAGTCAACACATCGGTCCACATAAAATAGTAAAGTCATTTTCAAAAGCAGATCTAGAAAATGCTTTTTCGGTTGCGGGTGATGTAAAACGTTTTGTAAAAGCGAGATTATAGATTGCTCGTAAACGGAGGTGAC
>MHIY01000024.1:0-2376 GCA_001817755.1 Candidatus Colwellbacteria bacterium RIFCSPLOWO2_01_FULL_48_10 | reverse complement strand
GCGCGCCTGCCCGCCTCGGGCGGGAGTAAGCAAATGATTGTGGCGTTCTGCATACATGTATAGGTATGCCGTATAGGGGTGGGGATAACCAAATAAGCGTGTTTTAAAGCCAAATACTATGATGACAATTAATCATCAAACGTCGTGACTTCTTGGAATTTTCATCTATCTGTTGTACATTGTTGGCAGTAGCTTGACGACAGAAAATCGGCTCGCTGCGGACACCGATAAAAAGGTGTACTCATGGCAGGAACTGACGCTTCAGTGCGTCTGCCGTCCTCCCAAGCTACTATATAAAAGCGCCACCACTATCGGTGGTGTTTTTATTTTCTCTTGCGAAAATGGATCGATTTTATTTCAAGTTTATCGGCGACCAGATCAAGCATAATGCGTAAGAGCGGTTTGCCCTCATGGGCAAAGTCTTTCGTATAGGTGTGCGTTGGTGGCTCAAACTCATACTTATCGAAATCCGTTATTGTTTCTTGAATACGATCTATGGCAAAACATAAAATATCCAAAGCCTCCTCTTGTGAGTGATTTTTGACGAGTTCCTCTTTGCGACTTTCTATCACATGTTTGAGCGCCATTCTTGAAACATAGACACGTTTCATTTTGTGAGGGTGATTCTCATGTCTGGATCCTCGTATATCAAAAACACGCAGCTTTTCCATGTGATTCTTTATCATTGCGCCTCGCTCAAGCAGGAAATATTCGCGCGCCAATCGCTTGATGGAGGTTAGTCGTCTCGGGATGCTTGCATGATTGGGCATAAAAACCCCTACATGACGGGGGTATCGTCGGAATATACCAGATCTGCTACAGGCTTGTAAGCTGCCACCATGAATGCTCTTTCCGGAAGGCGGGTGTCAGGTACCGCTTTTTACCATTGTCTAATTCCCTCCGTGCGCCACTGCTGAAGCTAAGGCGGCACGCGGTCGCCAAAGGCTACGGATGGGTGCGGCGCGCGCCTGCCCGCCTCGGGCGGGAATAAGCAAATGGGGTACGCAAGCCGAATGAACGGCTCAGACGGGTCTGAGGCGTTTACGTAGCCAGATCTAAAAGGGCAAGTGGCGAGCGAGCGAGCCGACGAGCGGCAGTTCTTTTTCCTTGCCCTGCACGACATTGACGATACCCATGATCGAGAGGACCAAGGTGACGAGATTGATGAGCTGCAAGAACATCCAAAATTGCCACAGGAAAGCGCCAACGACGAACCACATTGCTATCTCGATAATAAGGAGGACGAGGCCTTGCTTCACGTGGAACTTCACGAACGAGTCGTCCCTTGCAACAAGGAGTGGGATAATGACAAGAATTCCCAGATAACTAAGAACGCCCATGAGCGTCCGGTGCTGGCTGCCTTGCTGGACGGGTGGAGTCTGGGGTGTTTGTGGTGGCATATGTTTGTTACGTACAATTATGTATATGCCGTCAGTATAGCCGGAAATCGCCGGCCGTCGCCCCAAGCCTGTGGACAGTCGGGTATACTCCCAGTATGCGCATCGTATTTTTTGATACGGAAACGACCGGCGGGGGAGAGCAGGACCGACTTCTATCGCTTGCGGTAAAAGAGAAAGGTAGAGAGAAGGCGATCGTAAATGCTATCTACAAGCCACCTGTCCCCATTACGTTCGAATCCATGGCAGTGCACCATATCACCGAGAAAATGGCGCGTGATGAGCCGCTCTTTACGGCTGCGCCGGAATACAAAGAGTTGAAGGCGCTCTTTGAACATGAGGATACCGTCGCGGTCGCTCACAACGTCGCGTTCGACCTCGCGATGCTCTCTCGCGAAGGCATTACGCCCACGAGAACGATCTGCACGTACAAAATCGCCCGAACGCTCGACCCGGAGGAAAAGCTGGCCAATTATCGACTCCAGTACCTACGCTACCTTTTGGGCCTCGAAGTGGAAGCGACTGCGCACGATGCGCTTGGCGATGTGCTTGTATTGGAGGGGTTGTTTGAACGGTTGTTCGTAAAGATGACGGAAGAGAAGGCTAAAACGTCCGTCGGACGTTCGCCCGACGCCTCTGAAGAGACGTCTAGGGGAGCCGCCGAAGAAGAGGCTTTGCGCCACATGATAGAAATTTCTTCGCGCCCGATGCTCTTCACCACACTCCGCTTCGGCAAACACAAAGGAAAACGCATTGAGGACGTGGCAAAGACCGACGCGAGCTACCTCAGGTGGCTCCTGCAAGAAAAGAAAAAAGACCCAGCGGCCGAGGCGGATTGGATCTATACCCTCCAACATTATCTCGCCTCCGCCGTTCGCTGATGTGAAAACCCGCAAGGCGACGCCTTGCGGGTTTTCAGAGGCCTGCTATTGACAAGATAGACATACGGGTGCATACTGCTACCCAGTAGAGGATTGTC
>MHIY01000023.1:90166-91167 GCA_001817755.1 Candidatus Colwellbacteria bacterium RIFCSPLOWO2_01_FULL_48_10 | reverse complement strand
TCGGCCTTAAGGTTGGGAGCGAGGCTTGTTACCAAATCGAAATAACTAGCGAAATCGCACGTATGCCAGAACTTAAGTTGATATTCTTCAGGTTTGGGAGCGCCGTTATCAATATCAGTTACTTGTTGCGTTCGGCGGCTAATAGCCGTAATCAGTCCGTCGCCTATCGCGCGTACTTCATAGGTATCGCGCGGAGAGTGAAAAACAATTGGCGAAAAATACATATGATCGATCGGCGTTACGTGAGCGCCTATCATCGCTCCCAGGGGCAGGATTGTGCCAACATCTTCTAGAGCCATCGGTGGAGTACCGAACATAACCGTACCCGAACCAGCGCAACCTCTGTTATCAAGGCGTTCGCCCAGCACAAGTTTCATTGCTGGCGTTATAGTATGGTCGAAATAACTGAAGCTGGATGATGGAGGTGGAACTTGTGGCGTATTATTTGTATTCTTAGATGGAATCGGAGAAGTATCGTTCTCAATAATATTTTCGACGATGTTCGGAGCGGTTTCTTCATTGGCATCTGGCGCATGGAGTATAGCGAAAAACCCCGTGACAAGAATTACAAGCGCCGCTCCATAGATCAGTATTTTATGCATAGACTTAATTATAACAGTAAGCCAGATGAAAGTAGCTTTTATATGAACAGAATTAATCCTAAACTAACTAGAGAAAAATCAGAGCCCAAAGTGCCAATGGATCTTCGCAATGCTCTTGCCTCTGCCCCGAAGGTTATGACTGTGTGGAAGAGTCTCACGCCAATCGCGCGCAGGGACTTTATTAGTTGGATAGAGGGAGCCAAACGAGCCGAAACACGTACACGCCGTATCAAGGTAGCCTGTTCAAAACTTATGGCTGGAAAACGGCGTCCCTGCTGTTATGCAATAGTGCCGATGAATCTTTATAAAGCACTTTCAGCCAACCCGAAGTCGAAGGCCAAGTGGAGGGACCTTACGCCGACCGAACGAAGAGATTTTATTGGTTGGATAGACTCGGCT
>MHIY01000023.1:77767-90147 GCA_001817755.1 Candidatus Colwellbacteria bacterium RIFCSPLOWO2_01_FULL_48_10 | reverse complement strand
CGGGTCGAATTGAGAAAGTCTGCGCCATACTTGCATCTGGAAAACAGCATCCCTACTAACAAGATCCAATTTACGTAACTGCCGCAAAACCACGGCCTAATGATTGTGCTTCTTTTCTAACTCGATCTGCTTATTGATCTCCTGAAAATCGGCTCTTATCTGCTGCACTTGTTCGGTAGTAGTTCGATGTATGACACAGAGTATGGTCGTAAATATAACTTCGATGATTACTGGGAAAGCGTGCGCGAAAATGGAAAAATCGTTCCGGCCGTAAAAATACACCCAAGTCGGAGCAAGGTAATTTAATATGCCGTGGTGCAAGCCAACGAGGACGAACATAAACCATCCCAGCCGCCAATCCGCATAGATCGCCACAAGAGCAATCATGCCGAAGAACATGAAATGCATCTCGATGGAACCGCCGCTTATGAAAACAGCAAGGTATGCGAAAACGCTGAGCGTGAAGGAAATAAAAAGACGCCAGTAATAGTGATTGCTGAATTTACCAACCAACAGCGTGGGTAAAAGGGCGGCAAATAAACCTATGATAAGAGTCCACAATGCCTCCTGAAACGAGATGACCCTCCAAGAAAACGGCGAGGGATAATTTATGGCAATCTTAAATACAGAATTTGTGAAGGCGAGGATCGCAACTACCGCGAACGAAAACCAATGTATAAAAACCACCAATTTATCCGTCCTAGGATAATTAAGAGCTGCTTCGTAACCGCGATTTATGTCAGATGTGATGTCTAGTCTCATACGCATAGCATTATACCATATGAATCGCTATTTTTAAGCAACCTTCTTTCTGTTAGTAATGAAACTCCAAATTATCAGCGCGATTGCAAACACGCCCAAGCCCATACTCGCAAGCTCCGAAAAACCTATCGGATAGGATGAACCAATGCTGACGCCATCTTTCCCCGGAACCCATACCGACCATGCTTCCGGCCGATAAGTACGATCCTCCCCGTTCTTCTTGAACTCCAGCGACACATCGAAAAGGCCACTCATGGGAAATATGTATTTCAATTCCGCTGCGCCATCTTTTACCTCCACCGATTGGCCGGTTAGCACCAGCACTCCGTCCTGATCGTCTATGGATACGGCAGCGGTTATGTCCGACACGCGCTTTCCGGTCCTGGCGTCATTTATGAAAAAACGTAGGCTGAGCGAATTAACGGTGTCGCCGGGGATTATCGAAAGAACAATGCCGTACTTCCCCTCAACTATCCGTTCCGGACCCTGATGGTCGGCGTATGCGATTCCGCCGTTTATCAATAGAAAACATAGGACTGCAAAAATCTTTATCAACATAACACCTTAATTATACACCGATGCCCGTCAAAATTTGATGCCATGAGTTATACTTAAGAGATGGTGCGAAAAATACTGCGAAGGGCAAAAAAATCTTTCTGGCTGCTGACGGCGCCGGTTTGGCCTCTCGCGAGGATGTGTATGGGAAAGTGGCGAATTGTCTGGCGAGAAAAAGATAAGGATAAAAAGCACTTGGGCTATCTTAAGCCCGACAAAACCCCTAAAGAATTTCTTGCCTACATGAGAAGTGTGGGCTTCCGGAGACACTTTATGGCTTACAAAGACATCGACGAACTTTTTAGCATGCGCAAGGTCCATGAGGGCATCTTTCAATATCATCTGAGGTTTTATAAGAATGGCCGGATAACCGGGCATTACGAGATAGCTCCTGAAGCAAACATCTTTAAGCACCTGCGCGAAATATGTCTGGAGGCAAGGAAGGATGATTTTCTCGAGATTATGGGCGCCTGGGTTGTGTAAAGTTCTTACGCTTGCCAGCCTCGCCGAACCAACACCTCAACAACTTCCCGATCGGGAAGTTGTTGAGGTGACACATCACACGAAACCTAAATGCAAAGGTGTCACTTCTTCCAAACCGAAACACCGCCGAATATGATTAGCATGATAAGCACAATTGTGCCGCCAGTCGCGAGATCGAAATAAAAAGAAACAACGATGCCCGCGAGAACCGAGAATAGAGAGATCGCCTCCGCGCAAAGAATGGTCTTCGCAAAACTCTGTCGCAGTTGGAGAGCAGCTACTACAGGTATCACGATAAGGGCGGCAATAAGAAGAACGCCCACGATCGGAATGGAAATGGAAACGGTGAATGCCGAGAGAACCATGAGTATGGCGTTGATCGAGCGAACAGGTATTCCGCTCACCCTAGCCGCTTCTTCGTCAAAAGTAATGTAAATAAGTTCTTTGTAGAAAAGTAAGAGCGTAACGATGACAACGGCGGCCAGCGCGGAAATAATAAAAATGTCATTCGTCGTAACTGTAACGATGCTCCCGAACAGATAATTCAAAAGATTGGCGTTGAGACCTTTGGCGATACTAAGTAAGACCACGGCCAAAGCCAGGCTCCCCGACAAGAAAAGCGACAACGCCGATTCGCCATAGACCTTCTTTGATGTGCGCAGACGCTCTATGCCCAACGACGATACTACCGTGGCTAAAAGGGCGGTAATGACGGGATTAAAGCCTATAAGCGCTCCGACGGCCACGCCAGCCAGCGATACATGGGCCAGTGTGTCAGCAATGAGCGAATACCTGCGGAGAACCAAAAATATGCCTATAAGCGGCGCGATGATGGCAACAATGATCCCCGCCTCAATGGCGCGTAGGGCAAAACCATATTGAAAAATGTCTAGGATCATATGGGGTGTCTAGTGGTCGTGCTTGTGCGCGATTATTTTTACGCCTCCGGAAAAAATATCGGTCGCACTGTTGTATTTTAAGAATTCCGCCGGCAAGCCATAGCACACCAGCGTCCGATTGATGCAGGCGACATGCTTTGCCTCGCGCGCGATCATGTCTATGTCATGGGATATCAGGACCAAAGTCAGGTGAAGTTCGCGGTTAAGCTTTCTGAGTAAAGAGTAGAATCCGTTCTGGGTTTTCTGGTCGATGCCCGTCGTCGGCTCGTCCAAAAATATTATCTCCGGCTCGGTCGCGAGCGCTCGCGCAATAAATACACGCTGCTGCTGCCCGCCCGACAAGTCGCCAATAAGGCGGTCTCTGTGCTCCCACATCTCAACCTGCTCCAAGACCTGTCTTACCAATCTTTCGTCCTGGACTGTCGTTTCGTGGAACAATCCGCGCCGGGCATACCGGCCCATCATCACAACTTCTTTGACCGTAACTGGAAAATTAGCGTCAAAGTTCGTGACTTTTTGCGGAACATATCCGATCTTCGGCCATTCTTTGAAATTCGAAACATCTTTGCCGAACAAGGCCACCAATCCGGATGCCGGACGAAGGAGTCCAAGCATAATCTTCAGCAAAGTCGTCTTACCCGAACCGTTTGGCCCCACAATGCCCAAATAATCCCCTTTTTCTATATGGAGGCTTATGTTCGATAATATCTCATCCGGACCGTACGAGAACGAGATGTCTTTGACCTCGATCATTGTCCGTGGAATGTCTATTTTTTGCATTGAAGTGCAGTTTGTAAATTAAACAAGTTATTTCTCATTTCGGTGAAATAGTTCTTGCCTGCGGCAAGCTCGCCAGGGGTTAATCCTTCCAGTGGGTTCAAGACGAGGGTTGTAGCGCCTATTTCGTGAGCTATAGTTTCGGAAAACTTGGGGCTCAGCAGGCTCTCAAAAAATATGTATTTGATGTTGTTGGCTTTGGCGAACTTGGCGATTTCGGCCAGTTCGCCGATGGAGGGCTCGCTTTCGGTAGACAATCCGCTTATGGCTACCTGCTGGAAACCATATGCCGACGCGAGATAACCGAAAGCCACGTGGGAAGTGACTATGTTCTTCTGAGTACAGTCTTTCAGGCCGGCGACATATTCAGCATCAAGCTTAGCAAATTCGGACTTAAGTTTTGCAGCATTGGCCCGGTAGTATGGCGCATTATAGACATCAGCCTGCGCAAAACCGGCTAAAATCTTATCAGCCATCTTGACCGTCAACCGAGGGCTCAGCCACACATGCGGGTCGATAGTCTTCTCGCCTTCCTCCACAACTTCGCGGTTGGCGAGATCTTCTCCGGCTTTGACTATCACGATCTTATCGGCATCAGCATCTTCGGCGACAATGTCGCTCCAAGGCTCCAAACCGGCGCCGTTCAAGACAACTAGCTTACTCTCTTGCAGGCGCAAAATGTCTCGGGCGGTAGGCTCATAATCATGTGGTTCGGCGCCCGCGGGAGTGATGTTCGCCACTTCCGCCTTGTCTCCGCCGATTTCCCGCGCCATAAAATAAAGCGGGTAGAAACTCGCCGCCACCTTTAATCTATCGTCAGGCAATTCCTGAACTGCTGGCCGTTGCCCGACCGCAATGCCCACAATACCGAGAACAAGAACTGCTCCGATCACAACGCTTAAAATTTTGTTCATGTCGATCTATCTGCTACAGGCCATGCATAGGCCAAATATTTCCAAGTGATGCTCCTGCGCCTTAAACTCTTTACGACCCAAAAGACGGTCGAACATCTTTTGCTCGTCTTTGATCACCAGGTCTTCAATCTTCTCGCAACTATTGCAAATCAAGTGATGATGATGCTCCCGGGCCTTTTCGTAACCCAGTCCTCTGCTCTCGAAATGAACATGCTCTAGATCCTTCGCCCGCGTCATCTTCTCCAACTGACGATAAATAGTAGTCTTGTTCGGTCTCAATTTTTTCAACCTCAAAATGCCCAGAATATCCGCCACGGTGAGCGGCTTCGCGCTGGCCGCAAATATCCCGCGGAGTTCTTGGGTAAACTTAGTATTCTTCATGCCGCTTCATAATAACGCAACCAAGTTGCGTTTGTCAATCAGGCGAGTAGAAGTTGGACTTGGCCTACGGCCATTGTCGCCCCTGGCGACCTGTCCAACTTCACTGCCTGACGTAGCATTGCACAAACAGTCCTAAACATTATAGTATTTCTGAAGAGGTGAATGACATCAACAACATTCCACGCCAAAATTCTAGGACAGAACAATGTGAGGCCTGTGATTCTGGTCAATGTTGCGGCAATTGTGAAGGCTGCTGTAAGACTAGCGAATGATCTAGCTCGCCCATTCACCTCCTTATTCCCGTAATGGACAATCACTGGACTAATATTATCTAGAATCTCGGCTTTGCCTTATAATTAGCCTCATGTCTGAAACTAAGGCGCTCAAAATACATAATCTATCGAAGATTTTTTCTTTCTCTGTAAAAGATCAAAGGGCCGGCTGGATGCGAAACCTACTGAAACCGCACACTAAGGCTGTCAAAGCCGTTGACGACATTTCTTTTTCGGTCGAGCACGGGGAAAAAATAGCATTCATTGGCCCTAATGGCGCGGGTAAATCGACTACCATCAAAATGCTAACCGGCATCCTGTTCCCCACCTCCGGCAGCATAAGCGTTCTAGGCCTAGATCCAACAAAAGACAGAAAAAGACTTGCCTATCAGATAGGTACCGTTTTCGGGCAAAGATCTCAGCTCTTACCAAACCTACCGCTCACCGATTCCTTGGAATTCTTCGGCACGATGTATGATATGCCTGGAAAAGAAATCCAAAAGAGAATGGCCGAGCTCACTCACCTCTTCGAAATGGATTCGTTCATCGACCAGCCTGTGCGCAAACTTTCACTCGGTCAGCGCATGCGCGCCGAGGTGGCTGCCTCGCTCATGCACAAACCGAAAATCATCTTCCTTGACGAGCCAACAATAGGCCTGGACGTCGTGGCAAAAAAATCCCTGCGCGACCTACTTCTAAAGATAAACCGCGACGAAAAAACTACCATATTCCTAACCTCCCACGATGTCGGCGACATCGAGACGCTTTGCGACCGAACCATCATCATCAATCACGGAGTACTCATAAAAGACTTACCGACCCAGGAACTATCCAAGACCTTTGCCTATGAAAAATATATCGACCTCATCCCCGAGGACCGTTTTAGCGCATTCCCTGAACTGTCTGCGGGCATGCGTTATGCACTCAAGAATGAAGACAAGGTAACCGTCATGGTAGACATGACTAAGATGAGCCTGCAAGAAGCAATGCAAAAACTACTGAATATATTCCGAGTCGAGGACATCGATGCCTACAACATGGACCTAGAAACCATCATTAGACACATCTATGAGAGAGATCCGGATCGCCAGTAAGATAATCAGCACGCTCACGCGCGACCGGATGCAATACCCCGGCCGACTTTTGGTCGATGCTTTCGCCATGATCGCGCGCTGCGGCATCTTGCTACTACTTTATTCAAGGGTCTTCCAGCTGAACGGCGGGACGATCGGCGGCATCACTTTCAACGTGGCCGCCTGGAGCATGTTCTTTTACTTTTCGTTCTCCGTTTTCCGCCTGCGTGATATTTCAAAAGCGATCATGCAAGATGTGAGATCGGGCAACGTAGAAACGCTTTTCAATAAACCGATATCATATCTCCTCTACCGTGTCTGGTGGCAAATCGGCATGGGCCTTTTTTCATTTGTGGCAATAACTATAGTCGGGGTAGTCGTGCTCGTCCTCATTGTTGGATTGCCCACAACGATGACGACCACCATCTTTATACTGACCATCATCCCGGTTTTTCTGGGCGCAACAATGCTTTCCCTCGCCATTTACAGCATCATCGGCCTGCTCGCCTTTTGGATAGAAGAAATAACACCTATTTTTTGGATAGTAGATAAGGCAGTAATGATGCTAGGCGGATCCTTCCTGCCATTCGCCCTATTCCCCGACTTCATGAAAAAGCTCACCGTCTATAGTCCTTTCGGCGCATCCCAATTCATGACACATGCCGTCTATGATTCGTGGGCCGAACAGTGGGTCTTCATGCTAGGCGCTCAAGCTGTCTGGACCATCGCGCTTAGCCTCTTAGCCTGGACAATGTTCATGAAAGCGCGGCAAAAAGTGTCGGTAAACGGAGGATAAAACCATGTTTAAAGAACTACGTTTCGCATTATATGCGATAAAAAAGAACATCCAAAACAACGTCGAACTGCGCACGAGTTTTTTGATGAATGTTGGCGGCATGGCCGTAAACAATATCGCTTTCATAATCCTGTGGGTCTATTTCGTAAAGTCCGTCGGGGTCATAAACGGCTGGACTGCATTGGACATTATAGCTCTTCAGGGATTTACAGCCTTAAGTTACGGCCTCGCCTATTTTCTATTCGCAGGCATTAGAAAACTACCTGACTATGTGGCAACCGGCGGATTAGACAGGTTCATACTCTCGCCAAAAAACCTCTTACTCCGCATCGGAACATCGTGGTTCGTTCCGTCCACGCTCGGAGACACGCTTTTCGGGGTGATATGTCTTGTTATTTACGGCATCATTACTTCGGTCACCTTATACCAAATAGCGCTCATGGTGCTGCTAATCATTCTCTCAACTATCATCTTCCTGGGTGTATCAACCGCAATATATGCGATGAGTCTGTTCTTTACTGACCCAGAATCAGTGACTAATAGCCTTTATGAAATATTCCTAACGCCAGCCATCTTCCATGGCGGCGCATTCCAAGGGGCGACGCGGTTCTTCTTCACGTTCATCATTCCCTCCCTGCTCGTGGGCGCCCTGCCGGTAGAAATAATACGCGACATATCCATGTCCAAGCTGTCCATCCTCGTCGCCCTAGCCATTGTGTGGCTCATCATCCCCGTCGCCATGTTCAACAAGGCTATCAAGAAATACGAAAGCTCGAACTTCATGACCTTCGGCAGCTGATACATGAAAACACTAGGTTAATTAGGCCTAAAATGTTGATTTTTAATTTGCCTGAATATAAAAAGCTGGCGCAGGAGATCGCGCGCGGGAAATCCGAAAAAATAAAGCGGGGCGGGTTCGAGAAACGCATATTTCCGAACGGAGAAAGCCAGCTTATCTTAAAGTCTAAAGTGGCGGGTGAAAATTGCGCCATCTTGGGTGGAATATCTGCGCCAAACGAGCTTATCGACCTATTATTCCTATCTGATCTGCTGAAAAAGGACGGGGCGAAGAAAGTTATAGCCGTAGTCCCCTACTTTTCTTTGTCCCGGCAGGACAAAAGTGAACCGGATAAAAGCTGGGGCATGAAAAGCTTGTCAAACATCTTTTTGTCCTCAAAATTCGACAACATAATTTCACTTGATCTTCATAATGAATACGGCCGAAAAATGTTCAAAAACAAGTTGGTATCAATCGAAACGGTCCAGCTTTTCGCCGATCAGATCAGAAAAATCTGCCTTCAGGATTATTGCGTGATAGCGCCAGACGAGGGCGCAAAGGCGCGCGCGGGCAAACTTGCGGAACTCCTGCGCTGCCGCCAATTCGGCTATTTCAAAAAGGTCAGGACAAACAATTATACGAAACATCTAAAATATCACGGTGATATTGAAAAAATCGCGGTAATCTATGATGACATTCTCGACACGGGCGCGACCCTGATAAGCGCGGTCAAAGAACTGAGGCGGTTAGGATTCGACGAAATCTATATCTTCGTAACCCATGGGCAGTTCACCGGCGCAAAATGGAAACAGCTATCCAAATTCGGCGTAAAAGCAATATATGCGACCAACAGTATTCCGAAAAAAACCACCTCGAAACTAATCAAAGAATTGTCTGCGGCGGGGCTGATAAAAAAATATCTACTTTCGTCCCCGCGGAAATAATTCGTCTGCCGACTCAAAAAGATTCTCCATCTTCACTTGATATAGCTTTATCTTATATTCCGAAACCGCCAACACTGGTTGCTGGGTTTCTGGATCAATTGCATATAAATCTACTCGCGTGCCTTCGTTTTCAAGATCGCGAATGACACGGCCAGGTATTCCGCCGTATCTAGCATCCCGAAGGCTTGTCGGGTCATCTATGCGCGCTATGCTCGGCCTGCGATCCGGGGGAAAATTTTTAAAAGGCATTAATGTGTCGTCGCCTCGGTAAAGGTCTTCAAAAACATAAAGGGCGGGCTGGTTTGGCTGCCACTCTAGTAATGGCTTAATGCCTTTACTTTCGAGAAAAAGCTTGGTTTCCTGTTCATTCATACTCCTCTTCTCTTGGCTTTCATGGCCCCTTCTAGATTCTAATTCCATAGTGCGCATTATATCATGCACATCGTTAAATTTGCCGCATTTCTAAAATTTGTATAAATCCCGATTATGTTCTATTGTGATAGGCGTTGAAACAAGTCGAATTTCACAAAATAAAAAACAATAACATGAACGGAATTATCAAGACCCTGACCGAGAAGGGATTCGGATTCATTGCCCGCGAAGGCGAGGCGAAGGATCTGTTCTTCCACTCCAAGGAGTTGGCTGGCGTTATGTTCGATGAATTGAAGGTCGGCGATGCCGTCACCTTTGAGGTCGTCGAGACTGACAAAGGCCCGGCCGCCAAGAACGTATCGCGCGCCTAACCGCCACGCAAGCAAAACCGCCCCGTCTGCCCCTTTTGGGCATGGGGCGGTTTTCTTGTTCGTCTGCAAACTAGCTGGTGTATAATATAACTCTATGAACAAAAACATTAAAACTCTTGCAGATCTGCAGAAATACTATAAACAGAAAGCCGAGGAACGCGGATTTGGCCACGAAAGCGCCAGGGATACGCTTCTCTTGATGACCGAGGAGCTTGGAGAGTTAGCTAGAGCGATAAGAAAACACTCCGGCATCAAAACGGATGACAAGGAGCGGATTTACGCAATGGAAGAAGAACTTGCAGATATCCTGATCTATACTCTTCATCTCTCAAATATCTTAGGTCTTGATCTGGAAAAAGCATTCTGGAAGAAAGAGGAAGAGAACAACAAAAGAGTTTGGAAATAAAGGCTTAGTTGGTGTCAGCTTATTGGGATTGTTCAAAACCACATATCACGCTTCGCTCACGATCGTGAGCGAAGCGTGATACAGGCGCAATTATTTAAATTCTCAGAACCGCCTTGTCTCCGATGTTTATATTCTGGGTTCTCGCAAAACCTGCATTTACTTCCAGCACGTACTGCACCGGCGTTTTTGGCGCGTAGAACTTCGGGTTATGAGGGTCAAAATCATTCGGAACATCCGCGGTTATATCCACCACATAGCCGCTATTGATCCAGATGATATCGATAGGAAAATACATATCCGGCATCCAAAATGGATATATGTCGGGTTTTGGGAAAACAAACAGCATCCCTTTTTCTGGATCCAGTGAAACTCTGCCTGAAAGGCCCTTCTGGAGCGACGCATCGTCTCTCGCTATCTCGACTGGAATATGCACGCGGCCGATATCCACGGCTGGAGTGGCCGGAATGAATGTATGGCCCCAAAAAGCCAACGCCGTCGCTATAACGACAAACCAACCGAGATATCTCCTTTTTAAACTTAAGTTGGGCAAATTCATGCAAATCAATAATAACAGAAACAACCCAGCCCATGGAACGAACTAAACAAAAGTCTTATAATGACCCAAATGCCGTCACCCGCCGAAACCTTACTCGACAGATTAAACTTGGATTACACCGAGCTCCACCGAAAATTCGAGGAGCTTTATTGGGTCGTCAACATGGGCGACCGTTCCATGGCAAACGAAATGAACAAAGCCGAAAAGGCGCGAGACGCTTTCCGGTCTGAAGCCAATAACCTTAACGAAACGAAGGCGATGATCGAAATGTCGGCAACGTCCCCGGCCGAAAAGAAACGGCTGAAGATCTGGGTAGACTTCTTCCAGCTTTACCAGGCCCCGCCGGAACTCGCGTTGGTGGGCGATGAGATAGCGAAACTCGAATCCAAGATCGCGCAGACGCTTACCACGCAGGCCGAGGGATACATCAACCCCAAAACGCAGGCATTTACTCCCGCATCAAAAATAAAAATGCACATGATGATGGCGACAGATCCAAACGAAGATATCCGCAAAGCATGCTTCACTGCTCTTGAAGAGCTTTCTACGACCGTTTTGGATGATTTTATAAAAGTCGTGGGACTGCGCAATAAATATGCGAAGGCTCTCGGCTACGAGGATTTCTACGCCTATCGCCTCCACATGAACGAGGGAATGACCAAAGATCAGGTCTTCGGCCTCTTCGACAAAATTTACGAAGAAACCAAAGGCGCGCTGGAAAAGATCCGCGAGCTGGAAAAGACGATGCCCGGCCTGCGCAAGCCCTGGAACTTCGCCTACATGATGTCGGGGCAGTTTACCCAGGAAGAAGATCCATATTGCACCTTCGACTCGGCGCTCGTGAGATGGGGCCGGTCGTTCTCCGCTCTGGGCATCGACTTCAAGGGCGGCATGCTCCAGCTCGACCTCTTGGATAGGGCCGGCAAGCACAACAACGGCTTTTGTCACTATCCGATGGTTGTTAATTTCAACGGCGGTAAACGGAATCCGGGAGCCGCAAACTTTACCTGCAATGTCGTGTACGGGCAGATAGGAGCCGGGGCCGAAGGAATGAGGACTCTTTTCCACGAAGGCGGGCATGCCGCCGATCGGTTGAACTCCGAGGAAATGGAAGTCTGCTTGAACACCGAGTGGCCCCCAGCCTCGATCGCCTGGGCCGAAACGCACAGCCAATTTCTGGAAGCGATGTTCGGAAGCATCGAATGGCGCGTACGCTACGCAAAAGACAAAAACGGCAACAGTTATCCATTTGACCTATTCGAGAAAAAAACCAGAAAAATGAGGATGCTTTCGCCTCTCGGTTTGCACCAGATCATGATGACATCCAACTTCGAGAAAAGAATCTATGAAACAGAGAATTTGACCAAAGAGAAAACGATGGAAATCGCAAAAGAGATGCACCGAAAATATACCGACCGGAGCGAAGATTCTCTTTCTCCCCTTGCAATACCACATATTTATCACTCAGACAGCTCAGCGTACTACCACGCCTATGGGCTAGCCATACTCGGACTCGAACAGTGGAAAAAGTATTTTTACGAAAAATATGGCTACATCGTCGACAATCCGAATGTCGGCAGGGAGATGATGGAAATTTGGGCACCTGGTTCGAGCAAAAAATTCGGCGAGTTCATAAAAATCGCGACGGGCTATGACCTCTCGCCGGAAGCATTCATAGAAAATGCGAACATGAATATTGAGAGCTTCCTATCCCAGGCCAGAAGACGGCTGGAAATCATGAAACCCATTCCGGAATACACGAAGCCGGTCCGGCTGAACGCAAATATAAAAATAGTCCATGGCACAAAAACGATCGCCGATAATTCAAAAAGCTTTGAAGATATGGCAGAAAAGTATTCCGCCTGGCTGCTTGCGCTACAAAGCTTCAGCGAAGTAGTGGAAACAAGGAGAAGCTAGCGTGACTGCCTATATCGTGGCCGTCCGCCGCTATTTCTCATTCCGCCGCCATGCCCGCGCGGACGCATAAAACCCCCTCCAGTGTTCCTGTGATGGCTGAATGCCGGTTCATGCTCAACGGACT
>MHIY01000023.1:68732-77632 GCA_001817755.1 Candidatus Colwellbacteria bacterium RIFCSPLOWO2_01_FULL_48_10 | reverse complement strand
CCGCCGGCGCGGCCAGTGCGGCCGATGCGGTGAACATAGTCCTCCGCGTTCTGGGGTAGGTCGTAGTTCAAAACCAATTCGATATTGCTCACGTCAATTCCACGCGCGGCGATGTCGGTCGCAACCAGCACCCTGTGTCGGCCGGTTTTAAACCCTTCCAAAGCGTCGCGACGCTGGCCAAGCGAGCGGTCAGAATGTATCTCGGCAGCGGGGTGGCCAAAGGCACGCACCGTAGCCGCGATCTTCCTCGCGCCATGCTTAGTGCGCGAAAATACCAGCACCGAACCCTTGTATTCCTGTAAAAGTTTTTCCAACAGCCGCCCCTTGTCCTCTTGGCCCACGACAAACAATTCCTGAGTTACTTTGGTCGCCGCGCTGCCCGGACGGGCTATCTCAATACGGATGGGCAACTTGAGATAGGTTTTTGCGATCTGTGTTATCTCTTCCGGCATCGTGGCCGAGAAAAGCATCGTCTGGCGCGCCGCGGGCAAAGAAGCCATTATCCGCTTCAGTTGCGGGGCAAAGCCCATGTCGAGCATCCGATCAGCCTCGTCCAGCACCACGATCGAGACCTCTTTCAAAGATATGTTCTTCTGTTCTAAGTGGTCGATTATCCTCCCGGGCGTCCCGAGCACTATGCTCGGTCCCCTCGCGATCTGCCTAACTTGCCTGCCTATCGGCTCTCCGCCGATGAGCGTCGCAGTCCTTATGCCTAGCGGACGGCAAATCGCTTCCAGAGAATCGTTAATCTGTATTGCGAGTTCCCTGGTCGGCGCTACCACCAACCCATAGATATTGTCTTTCAGCACGCGCTGAATAAGCGGTATCCCGAAAGCCAGCGTCTTGCCCGTTCCAGTCTGGGCGATACCCATCATGTCCTTGCCCTCGATGGCGATAGGAATCGACTGTTCCTGGATGGGAGTCGGTATGCGCATATTTAATTTTGCGAGTATTTCTAGGATGCCAGGAGCGATTCCCAAACCCGAAAAACCCTTCTCGTTATCATTCATCTACTCCACAATAACAGATATAAGGCAAATATGCTACCGAAGTAGCTACTAGCCCCTCGTCTTTGGTATAGAAATGAAAAACGACGTTCCGATGTCAGGCTCGGATTTGAACCATATTTTGCCATTCAGAACTTCGGCATATGCCCGGGATATAAAAAGCCCCAGCCCGGCTCCCGATAAATTCGAAGTATTGAAATTCGACCCGCGGAAGAATTTGGTAAAAACAATGGGCTGCTGCTGTTCGAGAATACCGATGCCAGTATCACGTATCTCGATGACCAAGGCTCCCTTCATTTCCTGGACCTCAAGGTATATTTTACCGTTCTCTTTGTTGTAGTTGATCGCATTGTCCATTAACTTAACGAGTATTTTCTTCAGCAACTCTTTGTCGGTCTCAATGTTAATGACCGATGTGTTCGAATACACAAGGCCCAACTTGCGCCGCTTAACCGCGTGGTCAACTTCCGAAAAGACGCCGGCGATCATTTCCGAAATATTCACCATATCATAATGCGGAATAACTACTTCTTGATCTATTTCAGAGAGTTCCAATAGTTCATCGACCATCTTAGCAATACTACGCGTGGACTCATAGGCGTCTTGGATGAGGCCTTTTTTCTCCTCTCCATCCGCAAGATCAAGCGCGGACTCCAAATCCCAGGCAATTTTGGTAACGGGGGTGCGCATCTGATGCGAAGCATATTTAAAATCCGTCTTAAGCGCTTGGGATTTATATTCCTGAGTCAGGTCGCGAAAGATCACCATTACGCCGATGACCTTTTTCTCTTCGTCAAAAATGGGTGAGGCACTGTTTCCGATTGGTATCTCAGTCTTGTCCTTGCATATCAAAAACGTGTGGTTATCCATAAATTTAACCTTGCCGTAAAGCATGGCTTCCTCAATAAAGCTAATATTCTCAGAACGGTTGCGTTCACGAACAAAGTGGACGTAATCCCGGAATTGTTTTCCCATAGTCTCATCCCTGTTGTAGCCCGTAAGCGTTTCTGCCGCCCTGTTCCACTCTATGATGTTCCATGCCCGGTCAATGGCCACAATGGCATCGCTGATACTCTGAAGAAGTATCCCATTCCGTTTGCTCAACTGCGAGAGTTCGCGCGTTCTCTCTACAACCTTAGCCTCAAGTCCATCATATAAAGTCGCCAGATTAATGGTCATCTGGTTGAAGGAGTCGGCCAATTCGCCGACTTCGTCTTTAGAATCGATCTTCACCGCGATCTCTAAATTACCACGAGCCACTTCCCGCCCCGTATCGGCAAAGATTTTCAGCGGCCCCACTATACTTCTCCGCATGGCCAAACCGACGCTTATGGCCAAAGTGATGGCAGAAAATATTATCGCTGCATTGATCCATATGAAAGATTTAGCCAGAGCATCGGCGGCAACATGATTGAGTTCTATTTCCTCATATTCATTCTCGAAGGCCCGGGCTATTAGCTCCCCGAAATCATCAAGAGCATTGCTTAGCTCTTCTGTCTTGGCCAAAATGATCTGATCTCCACCGTTAGATCCAATCAATCCAATAATTTCCAGACTCGCTGTTTTGATCTCATGGGTTCCAGATTCTATCTGATTCCTAAAAGATGTATCGGATGAGTTATGCGGCCCCAAAGAATCATAGTCATGATGAGCTTTGTCAAAGTCAGTGATAATAGCTAAAAGGATCGCTTTTTTACCTTCAAGAGTACCCTGATCTGTAGTTTCAACGCCTAGTTTCTGTAAACTAATATCCAGGATGCCTCTGGCTATCCTATTGATAGCTAAATTGCTTTTTTCAAGATACTGGATCCACGGAACCGAATCTTCGGAGATAGAATCAAACTTAGCGGCGATCTGATGATTGCTATACGTATTCGCGGTCCCGACTATCGCCGCGAGCACTATCAATAGACCGAAATAGATTAGAAGTTTTGCCTTGATTGTTAAATTCTTCAACATTTCTTTACTCGAAGTAAGCGTAAGGTCCTGTCGTTAAAGAAAAGGTAAAGATTTTCCTAATTTTTGATAAATGTATTTATGGAAACGAATCCTGCGTTTTGAAAAAGGTATATAATGTTAGAAATGACTCAAACGACTGTTTTCGGCGGAGGATGCTTTTGGTGTACCGAGGCGGTGTTCTCAAGTCTCAAGGGGGTTGTTTCGGTTATGCCCGGATATGCCGGAGGCCACGATTATAAGCGAGAGACCGGAGGTGGTGAGCGAAGTCGAACCACAGGTGGATCTTCCGCCTCCCCGACATACGAACAAATACACACCGGCGCAACTGGCCATGCCGAAGTGGTAAAGATCGATTTTGATCCCGCGGTAATCAAATACGAAGACCTGCTGACCGTCTTCTTCGCAACGCACGACCCCACGACCCCCAACCGCCAAGGCAATGATGTGGGCGCAGAATACCGCTCTTTAATCCTCTACTCTAACGATGAACAAAGAGAAAAAGTCGAAAAATTCATCGCCCGACTGAATGAAAACGGCCCGAAAGTGGTCACCGAAGTAAAACCATTAGGGCAGTTCTATGAAGCCGAGGAATATCACCGTAATTACTACGAGAAAAACGCCAGTCAACCATACTGTCAGTTGGTCATCAGCCCGAAACTTGATAAGCTGAAAGCGAGATTCAGCGAACTTCTAAAAACTTCGAGACAATGAATCCGAAAAAAGACTTAGAACCAACGTTGAAACACGTCGCCCTTGAAAACGGCACCGAGGCGCCCTTTAGCGGCAAATATTTTAAAGAAACGGCGCGCGGCACATACAACTGCGCCGTTTGCGCGAATCCGCTCTTTGCCTCGGACACAAAATTCGAGACAAAGATACCCGGCCTAATGGGCTGGCCGAGCTTTGACGACGCCATCTCCGGAAGCATCGAGTTGCGGCCCGACGACAGCGACGGCATGCAACGCACCGAAGTTGTATGCAAAAACTGTAAAGCTCACCTCGGTCATGTGTTTGACGACAAGTCCGAAACCAAAACCGGCAAACATTACTGCATCAACTCCGTATGTTTGAATCTGGAGAAAGATAATGCCTGAACTCAACCGGCGGTTGACCTAACTCAATATTCGGATTACTATGATCTCATCCATATGGAATGTATTAACCCAATGGTTAAGAAGGGCAAGAAATACTACTCATCCGAGGCGGTGATTTTTGCTTGATGTCCCACGAACAATTATCACAAAAACCGCCTCGAAATGAGGCGATTTTTAGTTCGGAGATTGATTTCTTGCCCATCGCCATAACGCAAGAAATCAGCCCCCGAAAGGAAGGCTGAAAGACGTTCTTTGAAGTTATTTGATGGAGATGTAGAAATGACGCACAAACCAACTGCAGCAGTAAGCATCGGAAACTTAGGCAAAGTCTTCACGGACATTCGCAACCACCGCGCCAAGGGCTTCCTAACCGAAGTTCACACCAGCATCGCAGAAGTCGCTGGGCGGTTGAGGCATGTGGCCATGGAGCACAGCGACGTCTCCAGGATCAGTGTCCGCGTGCTCGTGGGCCGAAACGTTGATCCGGCCCTCGCCTCAAAGATCCAAATTCCGTGGAAACATGGCAATCTGGCCTGCGAGGCGGTGATTACGGTAAACCAGGGCGTGATCGGCTCCCTGCTCTACTTCGGAAGCAACGCCGTCACAAGAACAACCAGCTCGAAAACAATTGCGGCGGAGTGGGCCCTCCTGGGGTCGCTTCTCATCGAGAAGCGCTCGAAGAAGGAACTGCCGCAAGATTTCGCGCTCGAGATCTTGAAGAAGCCAAGCCAATCCGACATCGATCAGCTGATCAAGATCTACAAGAAGGCCTTCACCTCTTACCTCACGGAGTTCACTCCCGAAGTGATCCGCGCCATGTTGGCAGCGAACATCGTTGCCGTCGTGCGCGACGCAGAGGGCCGGATCGCGGCAGTTAGTCAGGCAGAGATCGCCCGGTTCACTGCCGCTGGCGAAGAGTGGCGACTCGTTGAGCTTTCGGAAACTGCTTCGCACCCCGATTTCCGAGGCCAAGGCCTGGCCTACGCCTGCAAGGAAAAGGTCATCGAACAATTCAGGGGTTCCGAAAAGACCATCGTCTACGCGGAACCGCGCGCCAATCTTGGCGCCATCCTGATGCTAAACCTGGACCTAGGACTCACGCCGGTCGGCCGATTGGACAAGCATTGCTTGATCGATTCGTCCGCCCGCGACGTTCCGCAGGAAGGCAAGTTCGGCAACTTGTTCGTCTTTTACCTCTCTACCCAAGCATCATAGTCTAAGGAAGGAGTTCCACCAGGGATTTCCTTCCTTTTTTATTCCGACAAGCGAGAGAGCCAAATGAAAATGCTAACGCATTTTCATTTGGGCCGATCTGCCTCGCCGGCCCGCTTCGCCGAATTGAGGCGAGCAAGGCGGGGCGACGTCGCAACAAAGGTCTAACCCCGTAAAGCTTCGCCACGGGGCAGGTACCTCGCGCCAAGGCGCGAGGACGGGCGAGCAAAGCTCGCTCCGCGAATACCTCGGGGCTCTGCCCCGAGGAACCTTTATTACAACTAGGGAGACTATCCCCGCTGAACGGGAACCGAGCGATGTCGGAAGATAGAAATGTACAGTTTCCGCTATTCGTTCAGCAGTATATACTATCTTCATGTCCAAGAGGGTGCTCAAAAATGGTTTTATATATCGGGGTGGCAAATTTTTACCAGGTTCTATTTTGATCGATAATAGATCTATAAGCGCCATATCAGATGGAGAAATCATCGCTCCTGATGCGGAAATATCCGACCTAAGCGGCGCCTGGGTAATGCCTGGATTTGAAGACGCGCACACCCACCCCGCAGGCCGGGCACGGACCCTCAAAGAACTGGACCTTAGGAATAAAGACATAACATGGACGGAGGCGACGGAAATAATAAGAAACAAGGCCCAACAAACACCGATCGGCGAGTTCGTGGTCTGCCACGGTTGGAACGCGGAAAAGTGGAATGTAAACAGAAGCGAGCTGGACAGACTTTCGTCCGACCGCGGAATATTCATGATAAATATTTCTTACCACGGCGGGATGCTGAATTCCTGTGCGTTGAAAATATTGAAAAGGGATGACGTTTCCCTGGAACACAGCAACGGGTTCGTTTCCGAGCTGGAATATCAGAAAGTTTTTATTGCCACCTCGCCGAATATGGAAGCCTATATGCGCTTTATCCCCGAGTATCATAAAAGAATGTTCGCGTTGGGCATTGTCGCCGCACACGACATGAACGTCGCCACACTTGAACAGCTTACGGCCTACGGACGGCTAGACGAAGCCGGCCAGCTAAAAATGCGCACGTTTATATATCTAAATCCCTGCCTTTTTGATAAAGGTAAAGACCTGACCAAATATATTAGCCATAAGGGCAAAATGATGGAAGTAAGGGGGTTAAAGCTGTTCCTCGACGGCGCCATCGGCACCCACACCGCCGCTCTCACCTCTGATTACTCTGATGGGCACGGGGCTGGGCATATACGGACAAACTACGATGAATGCGCCAGGCTAATATCAAAAGCGGCGGGACTAGGACTTCAGGACATCGCCATGCATTGTATAGGAGACGCGGGAGTCGCTCTCGCGGTGAAATTGTTCGAGGACCTAAGGGATAAATATTCCGGTAAGATAAAAAGCTGGAGATTCGAGCATTTCGAGCTACCGGATGCGAGGGCAATAGACTCCCTGAAGCACGGAGGCGGAATCGCCTCAATGCAACCGAACTTCTCATGGGATGCCCTTAACTATGCCAAGAGCTTGGGTGACAGAGTTTGGAAAATAAATCCATTAAAGCAAATACTGAGTGCCGGAGTTTCTTTGGTGTTTGGTTCCGATGATATGCCTTCAGGCCCTATCGAGGGAATCAGATGGGCAACTTCACTCGCTCCATCCGAGACCCAAAGGCTGACTGAAGAGGAATCTGTAGCTGCCTATACTCACTCCCCGGCCCTTATAACCGGCGCGGGAGCATCTAGGGGCAAAATTGAGAAAGGATTTGAGGCGAACCTTGCCGTCTTCGCCGAAAATCCGTTAGATAAACAGTCCGACCACAAAGTTTCCCAGCTCTGGATACATGGCAAGAAAGTTTTTGATCAAATAGAAAGCAATCCATAGAGAATGAGATTGTTAAAATAGCCTCAGTTGAAAATGGTAATCTCAACTATCCTCTCCTATTAACTTCATAAACTCGCTATGCTGTTGCGGCCGGAAAAAGCCTGAGAAACAGTGCTCTCGATAGGCATTAAACTTCATTTTTTCTTTATGAAATCTTTATCTCCATATCTTTACCATTAGTTAAAGGTCGAAAAGGTCCTAAATAAAAGTATGAATAAACTCATTAAGAAAGTCTTGACCAACAAGGCATCCCGCGACGCGAAAGCCATGGATGTCTTTGCGCGAACGACTTCAAGTGTAGGCATCATCTGGAACTAATAGCACTTGGGGTCTAAGTGTATTAGAATACGGGAGAATCCCTGATGACTTTTTTCTATTTCTTATATAAGAAGCTGATAGAGCCCAGATCTCAAAACGAAGATTCGGCGCGGCGGGAATTTATTTTGAATATTTTTCTCATTGCTTCAATCATCCTTCTGTCTTTTGCGGTCTTATCAGTCATAAGTAATTCTATTAAGAATGGTGAAAACTATGAAGGGAATTCTCCTGTATATGTTCTCGGTATATGGTTGTTTTTTGTAGCATTACTCGCGCTTTCAAGACAAGGATTTTTCAAGATAGCGTCGTATGTGTTTGTTGGTGTTTATTTCTTTGCTGTTTCTTATGGACTTTATAGTTATGGAATAGATCAGCCGCAGACACTTTTAGGATTTGCGCTCGTTATAGTTATATCTGGCGTCTTGGTCGGATCAAGATTCGCATTTCTAACTACAATTTTAACTGCGGCTGTCTTGATTACGCTTGGGTATCTGCAGTTTGAGGGAATTTATCCGATCCATGCTAATTGGAAGAATGTGCCGGCCAAAAAAGAGGATGCCACTATTTTTTCGATAACTTTGGCAATAATTGCTGTAGCCTCTTGGCTCTCCAATCGCGAGATTGAAAAATCTCTTGCCCGGGCTAGACGATCGGAAACCGAATTGAAACATGAACGCGATAACCTAGAAATAACAGTTGAGGAAAGAACCAAAGAGCTAAAAGAAGCTCAGGCGGAAAGAGTTGCGGAACTCTATCGTTTTGCCGAGTTCGGCAAGCTCAGTTCGGGCCTTTTCCACGATCTCATGAACCCCCTAAACGCCATTTCCCTCAATATTGAGAAACTCAAAGAACAAAACAATGCCTTGCCGATAAAAGAATCGGCCAGTTATGTCGACAGGGCCATCACTTCGGCCAAAAAGCTGCAGGATCTGGTAATCGCCGTGCGCAAACAGATGGTGCGGCAAGAACCTCAAAAAGTCCTGTTTTCTCTGAATGATGAAATGAAATACGTCCTCGATGTTCTCTCCCATAAAGCGATGAAAGCTAATGTAACGCTGCGTTACGTTCACAAGGGTGATGTCGAAATCTCGGGCGACCCGATAAAATTCAACCAAATCGCCCTAAACCTGGTGGCTAACGCCATCGATGCCTATGCCTCAAAGGATGTGAAAAACAGCCGGGAAGTGCTGATCTCTTTAAATGGCGGGGCAGACAAAATCACGCTCCAGGTCAAAGACAACGGTTCGGGAATATCAAAAGAAAACATTGCCAGGATCTTCGAGCCGTTCTTTACCACCAAAGCCGCCGGCCAGGGCATGGGCATAGGACTTTCAATGACCAAGCATATGGTCGAAAAAGATTTTGGCGGACACATCAGCGTCTCAAGCAAGGAAGGAGAGGGTACGACATTTACCGTAGAACTAACAAAACATGAATAAGATT
>MHIY01000023.1:68333-68711 GCA_001817755.1 Candidatus Colwellbacteria bacterium RIFCSPLOWO2_01_FULL_48_10 | reverse complement strand
ATAAGAGTGGTTCCAGCCATAGTGCCTACAAATATCGTCCTCTCATCGCTTATAAAAATAGATCCGCGAAATAATGTGGCAAGGGCTATCAGAAATAAGGCCGCAAAATTTTTGCTGCAAGAAAAAGGATCATATTGGTCTTTTAATTATTGGTTCCGAAAATCCGATTGGTTCAAGAGAGAACCCTATCCCGACGATCTAGACGATACTTTCTGCGCTCTGGCCGCTCTATGTGAATACAAGCCCAATCTGTTTAACGGCGAGGTGATGGCCAAGATCGTGACCATGCTCACTTCGGCAGAAAAAAACGAGGGCGGGCCATACGATATGTGGCTCGTTCCCCCTGAAGGCAGAAAAAAATGGAATGAAACGGACCTA
>MHIY01000023.1:56739-68310 GCA_001817755.1 Candidatus Colwellbacteria bacterium RIFCSPLOWO2_01_FULL_48_10 | reverse complement strand
AATATAGCCTTTTTCCTTTCTCTTCAAGACATATCCTTGCCTAAATTAGATTCCTTTATCGATAAGTCCATTGAGGAAAACGATTACGAATTCCCCTACAACCGGATCTATCCGGGAATTTATTTTATTTCCAGGTTCTACAAAGGCCAACATGCCGGCCGAATGATAAAGTTGATCATGTCCAAGCAGAAACGCAACGGCAAGTGGGAAAATCCACTGCGTACGGCGCTCGCCATCTCATCGCTCATCAACCTGGCTAATTTTGGCGGCATGGACCTCAAACAATACAAAGCTCAGATAGAAAAAGGGGTCGCCTACTTGTTTTCGAGCCAAAACAAGAATGGCAGTTGGGACGCCGCTTCTTTTTATTTCCAAATGCGCACTCCGGCAAAAACTCTTTACGCCGGTTCCGCCTCCACCACCACTGCCCTATGCATAGAGGCTTTAAATAAATGGCAGAAAGAAACAGCCGGCTTTGCGAAATCTGTCAGATCCGTCAAACCCGCGTCTCAATCAAAGAAAATTAGCTCTGCGATAGTAAGAATGGTGAAGGATGGTTTCCGGGAATGCGGTTCTGAACTGCAAGAAGAAGCCAGGAAAACCATAAGAAAAATATTAGCGGGCGACAAAGACAAGCAAATCGCGCTCCTGCCCCTTTTTTTTAGAATGTCTCTCGGGGAAAATGGCCAAAATATATCCAACGAACTCGTCATCCGACTGAGTGCGGCCAATGTATTCGGCTGGATCGCTTATACAATCTATGACGATTTTTTGGACGGTACCGGCAAGACAAATCTTTTATCAGTCGCGAATGTCGCTCTGCGCTCATCATTCCAACTTTTTAGTTCCGTCTTGCCGGCCGAAACCGGTTTCGGAGAATTCGTGAAAAAAATCTTTAATGTCATCGACAGCGCCAACAGCTGGGAAATCATGAAATGTCGATCCATGAAATCCATACCCAATTATGGCGACCGCTCGCAACTTGCAAATAAATCGCTTGGTCACGCCCTGGGACCAATGGCGATAATGTTCGCGTTGGGATACTCCAACAATTCACCAGAAGTAAAGAAGCTGATGTCGTTCTTTAAGTATTTTATAATTGCCCGGCAGTTGAACGACGATGCCCACGACTGGGAAGACGATCTGAAGCACGGCCATATTAATGCCGTTGGGGCCATGATCTTTAAGACAAAGCGGCCGACAGATCCAGCCGATGAACTAAGCAAAGAATTCTGGCACAAAACGATTGTGGAAGTATGCGATATCATCTTTGCTTCTACCAAACAGGCGCGCCGCGACCTTAAAGATCTATCGTTGATACAGGACAAGACAATTTTTGAAAAATTACTTGCCCCAATCGATGCCGCGGCCGAAAAAGCCCTTAAAGAACGCGCCGAAACCATAGCGTTTATAAAAACTTATAAAGGTTCCTAGAGCTCCGAATTACGAAACTCTATGAACGGCGGCATTCGGAGGAGCCTCCCGCAGCGTGGCGGCGCGAGGGTGAGACAGAAATTCAGCAGAATTTCATGGCGTGCTCCTACGATGTCCGCCTGAATGAAGAGTTTCGTAATTCGGAGCCTAGAGGCAAGACTCTTATCTCTCCATGTCTGCCTTGTAGCCGCGCCCGGGGACCGAGTGTATCAATTTCACACGGCGGCCAGCATCTATCTTCTTTCTAAGATTCCTGATATGCGCCTCGATGGTATTTGAAAACGGGTCGCTGTCGGCGTTCCAGACGTGTTCCATGATCATGCCGCGCGACATCACTTTACCCCTGTTCCGCAAAAGATATTCCAAAAATATAAATTCTTTGCGCGTAAGGTAGATGTTCTTGCCGCCGCGTTTGACTGACTGCTTCGGAGAATCCATAACTAAATCGTCCAACCTTATGACCTCGCCGTCGATCACGCGCGGCCGCCTTAAAACAGCCCTGACGCGGGCGATGAGTTCATGGAACGAGAACGGTTTCGTAACATAATCGTCCACTCCGCAATGAAGCATTTCCACCTTGTTATGAACTTCGGATTTTATGGAAAGCATTATTATCGGCGTATGCTTGCCACTTTTCCTTATATCCTGACAGACCTCAAAACCTTCCTTGTGGGGCAGGATGCTGTCGAGAAGTATCAGATCGTAATCATTGGTTCTGGCCATGGAAGAACCAACTTCGCCGTCTTCGGCGATATCAACCGTAAAAGACTCCTGCTCCAGACTAGCCTTCAGAGACTGACTTGTTTCTCTTTGGTCTTCAACAATCAATATACGCATAGGTATTCATGAATTATCAGGGAATTGCCCGCAAACATCAAATAAGGATCTTAGACTGTCTTCATAAAGATTTTATCGGATCTTCAGTTCCGGCGACGGTTGACCGGGCCAGTAGAAATTGGATTTCTGTTTTTAGGGATTTTATCCAAATTCCTAATATCATGTTTCATGTGCGCAAATGTCCTATAATCCTACCGATTTCATGCAAAACAGTTAAATCTATATCCAATTTTCACTGCCCGGTTTACCAGGTAGTGTAATTGCACTTGGCCTATGGCACAGATCGCCACAAGCGACTCGCGCAATTTCTACTACCTGGTTGATAAATATCCTCATTTAAACTATCATTTCGCCACGCCAAAGAAAGCGATTTTTTGTTTAAGAAACAATACATTAATTATCATGAGCTCACAACAAGCAGAAGTAATATTGAGATTCGACAAGGTGTCGTTCAGTCACGGCCATAACAAGCCCATACTGACCGAAGCCGATTTTTCCGTGCGCCGCGGGTCAAAAATAACGCTAATGGGCCAAAATGGTGCCGGCAAAAGCACCATATTTCAGCTTATCACAGGCAGTCTCAAGCCCGAATCGGGCAAAATATCGCTCAACCAAAAACTTACCATCGCAACCGGCCGGCAGGTCATCCCACGCGACCAACTTGATCTAACCGTCCGCGAATTCTTCGAAAAAGCCTTTAACAAGAAGGTATACGACATAGAACCGAGGATCGAAAAGATTCTCGAAGTGGTCCATCTCTCAGCGCCACAAGACCGCAAAGTGCGGTCGTTTTCGGGCGGCCAACAAGCTCGCCTACTCCTGGCCTTCGCGCTTATCCAAAACCCGGATCTGCTTCTCCTGGACGAACCGACCAACAATCTAGACAAACAGGGCATCGAGCATCTGCGCCAATTCATAATCGATTACAAAAAAACCGTGGTCGTGATCTCCCACGATGCCGAGTTCTTGAACTCGTTCACCGACGGCGTGCTTTATCTCGATGTCTTTACCAATAAGGTTGAGCAGTACGCAGGCAACTATTTCACCGTGGTCGAAGAGATCTCCAAGCGCATTGAACGCGAGCGCATGAAAAACGCCCGGCTTTTGTCAGATATCAGCGCTAGAAAAGACCAGATGAACTACTTCGCCCAGAAAGGTGGCCACATGCGGGATGTCGCAAGAAAAATGAGGGAAAAAATAGATGACTTGGAAGAAGAAATCGTAGACGTGCGAACCGAAGACAAAACCATCCGCAATTTCATTATCCCCTGTCAGGAAGACCTGACCGGAGAAATAATTAAAATCAACTCGGTCGACGTGATCAAGGCGCACAAGCCGACCCCGAAGAAGGTCAAGATATCGCTCAACAAAAAAACGCATCTCTTGATCTCGGGCCCGAACGGTATCGGCAAAACCACTCTTCTTGAATCCATCGCTAGCGGCAAATCCAAAGGTACATCTATAGCCGACAATATCCGGGTCGGGTATTACCGGCAGGACTTTTCGACGCTGAATTTCAACGACACGGCCTACAAGGTCTTAGCGGACGCTGCCGATAAAACTAGCGAAGAAGAATTACGTTCGATTGCCTCAGGATTCCTTATCAACGCCGAACTTCTAAAGCATAAGGTCGGCGACCTTTCCGAGGGCCAAAAAGGACTGGTGGCGCTTGCCTCCCTAGTCCTTCAACGACCAGGACTCCTCATTCTTGACGAGCCGACCAACCACATCAACTTCAGACATATTCCGGTCATAGCCAAAGCGCTGGGCCAGTACGAGGGCGCAATGATATTGGTAAGTCACGTGCCGGAATTCGTAAAGCAGATACACATCGACCAAACGCTTGACCTAGGGGAGCTCTAGAGTAATCGCGAATAACGCGAATCGCCCAATTAATAATGCGAATGAACCACCAACAAGCTGGCGGTTTAATTTAGGCCCACTAGCGAGAGAGCTTAGCGGGTGCCCTTCGACAAACTCATGACAAGCCGAACGACTAATGCCATTGGGCTTTGCCCTACAGATAGCTTTATTAGCATGATTTGCTACAATTAGCATTATTAACGAACACTAAATTGGATAATCGCAAACTGGAATTATATTTCTTCTTCGCCCTATTCATAGGCATACTTCTTGTTTCCGGTTTTATACTAGAGCCTTTCATATACGCCATCATTCTCGCGGCTGTTTTCTCTATAGTCTTCCGTGGACTTTATCGTAAATTTTCAGCTATTTTCCGTAGCAAATCAGTCGGTGCCATAGCTACGGTGGTCATAGTCTTGGGAACGGTGCTCATACCGCTCACATTCTTTGGACGGCAAGTATTCAATGAAATTCAGCAGCTTTACAGCTATTTAATAGCCAACGGTGGCAAAAGCCTCTTTGTCCAAAGCTTTGAGAATATCGTCAACAGTATCCAGGGTTATTTCGCGATCGGCGACCGGGAACCGATCCAATTCTCGATCGACTTCAACATCTACATCCGTAGCGCGCTCAATTGGCTGCTTGGGAACTTCGGTTCGATATTCTCAAGCTTCGCCCTGGTCGGTGTCAATTTATTCCTGTTCCTATTCGCCTTCTATTACCTCTTAAAAGACGGCGTTGAGCTTAAAAACCGGATAGTTTCACTCAGTCCGCTCACCGACAAATATGACGAAGAAATATCGAAAAAGCTTGAGCTGGCTATCAACTCAGTGATAAAAGGGACGTTAGTGGTCTCCTTGATACAGGGATTCATGACTGGCCTCGGACTTTGGATATTCGGAGTGCCCAACCCAGCATTCTGGGGAAGTATTGCGGCAGTTTCCTCGCTTGTACCGGGCATAGGCACAGCCCTCATATCCGGCCCTTCGATTGTGTATTTATTTCTGTCCGGCAATACACTACCCGCCATCGGCCTTATAATCTGGGCAGTCATGGGCGTCGGGCTGGTGGATAACCTGCTTTACCCAAAACTCGTGCAAAGACAAGTCAAAATACATTCATTCTTAATATTGCTGTTCGTCCTCGGCGGATTCGCCTTCTTCGGCCCAATGGGATTTATTATGGGTCCGATCACGTTGAGTCTTCTCTTCGCGCTTTTAGACGTATATTCGTTCCTGATCCGAAAGCACGAGCACAAGGATTCAGAAATATAAAGGTCCCTCGGGGCAAGCCCAGCGGTATTTGTTGGGACTCGCTCAGGCTCGCGCACTCTCGCGTAAAGAGCGCGGGGTATTAGACCTTTGTTCCGACGTCGCTCGGCTGAAATGAATCTGCTATTCATTTCACTCCTCGCTAGTCGGAATAAACCGACCCGGAACCGGAGCGGTTGTAGGCGCTAATTAATTTTCTTGTTCTACCGTTTTCGCGGAGTCGACAAGTGGCGCTTCATGACTCTCCAAGACGCTTTAGCCGTTTTAGCAAGATCAGTTGCCTCTTTCGCGGACAAACTCCTGCCCCTAACAAAAGCTTTTATGGCCTTATCCACGAAGGCCGCATATTCTTTCTGGCCTATGCCTTTAAACTTTTTTAACCTAGGGGCCATAAAACGGTAGAATTCCGCCGAGCCAGTTACAATCTCGCTGCGCAATCTTCTGCCGGATTTCGGCGAAAGAAGCATTCCGGCTGCGACTCCTAATGCCGCGCCAACCAGGGCTCCCGTCAAAATCCCGCTTTTACTATTTTTTCTCATTTCCATTAACCTTTTTGCGACCTTTTTCGCTACGATGCTTTTTCACAAACATAGAAAGTATGGGCATCTCCGAAAACCGGTCAAACATCTCGATAATGTTGTCCCTAATCTCACCCGACGCGTTTTCAAGATTCTCAGATATCTTCTGTAAACACCTCACGAAACGAACTATGTAGTATGCAAGCGCGATCAAAAACGCCGCGAGGATAACGACCGCTAGGGAAAATGTAAGATAAAAAGTCGTCTGGGCAAAAACTAGAATATCCATGCGGGTTCTATTATAGCAATAATCGATCCTGAAATATACTTACCGATACTATTTCTTATCCACCGCCGGCAACCTAAGCGCCTCAAGAAAACCAGCCAGCTCATCACCCTTCAAAATTCTATGGCGACCAGGCTTCAAGCCAGATAGCTTAACATTCATAATGCGAACGCGCTGCAGGTCGATCACGTCAAGCCCCAAAGCCGCGCACATTCTCCTTATCTGGTGCTTCTTACCCTCGGTTATCGTTATCGCAAAAACATTCTGGCCCAGCTGCCGCACCTTCGCAGGCTTCGTAACATAATCCTCGATCCGCACCCCCGCGCCCATCTTGCGCAGAAAACTATCCTTTAACGGCTTCGAAGTTTTCACCACGTATTCCTTCTCATGAAGACGCTCCGGGCTGAGCAGCCTTTCCGTTACCCGCCCGTCGTTCGTAAGGATTATTAGGCCATGCGACGCTTTGTCCAACCGGCCAATGGGATATACTTTTTCTTCCAGTTCAAGGTTGTCGATTATCTCTTCTTCCTCATCAGTCGCGCTATGGGTTACGATGCCTATAGGCTTGTTGTAAGCCACATAAATAAGCTTCTTCGCTAATGACCCGGCGCCCCTCAACTCAACCTTATCAGATGCGCCAACCTTATCACCCAAAAGAGCCGTTCGCCCGTTTATGCGCACGCGGCCACTTTGAATAAGTTTGTCCGCCTCCCGCCGGCTGCAATATCCCTGTGAAGCTAAGTATTTATTTATCCGTATTTTCTCTAACTTATCCATTAAATCTAAGTATAACAGACAATTCCGGCTTTTAGCCGGAATTTCTCGAATAATGGTTTCCAATAAATTAATTACCTGAATAACGGAACATAATAGTTAGTGCCGTTAATGTTAAGCCTAAGCCAACCGTCAACATCATTGCTAGAAGGCTGATTGCTACCGCCTGAACCGGCTCTAAGATTAGAAAACGTGCCCGTGTCGTTAAACCATTCTGCAGAAGTTAAACCTCTCAACTTCTGTACAGAAACACCCGATGAGTTAAGTGATATAGAGGCCTGACCGGACCCTCCTTCCATATAGGCAGAACCGGATGAAAGTTGAACAACCGAACTTCCCGTAGAAAGAGAAATGTAATTCCCATCGTCCCATATCCTAGCCGTGCCAAGCGAAGAAGAGCCCGTCCACTTGGCCAATTGATTGGCCGATCCGCTGCCGCTTACTCCTCCCCCGCCCCCGCCGCCAACAGAGACACAAGTCCAAGACGAGCCGTTCCAACTGCTGGCTTGGCCGCCTCCGCAAACCGGAGCGTTGATGCTTATGGTGCCCGATGTAGTGATCGGTCCTCCCATAAGACCATTGCCGGAACCTACCGACGTAACCGTGCCTGAACCGCCTCCACCTGAAGGAGACTGCCAGCTGGCATTACCGGCTCCATCAGACGTAAGGACTCTTCCTGAGGCGGCACCAGTCGAGATCTGGAGTCCGGTGGCCTTAACCACCCCCGCGACATCAAGCTTCTGCGATGGGGCAACAGTTCCGATGCCCACGTTTCCATTAGTAACTATAAAACCCGTAGTAATCCCAGCACCAGAAGCAACTATTAAACCGCCTAGTTTTTGCTGAATTGTCATAGTGAGATTAACCGGCTCAGGAGCATTGCCGTTGGGCGGGGCGGATGTGGGAGCATTCCAAACAGCCAGTGACACTCTGGTCAGTAGAAGAAACACGGACAGTACAGTTGAAAACGTGTATATTATTTTTTTATTCATGGTTTTTTTATTTAGCCGACATTTCTTGTTTTAATCTCTGCATATCTTTCTCAGATATAGTTGATTCACCGGTAGCAGTCATTTCCTTCGTTAATCTTGCTAAGTCTTGATCGGATATAGTTGACTTGGCTGTAAAGGGCGGTGGAGGCGCACTAGTAAGTTTTCTCAAAATCTCGGCTTGTTCTTCCAGTGTCAGTACGTCTCCGTTCACAAGCGGCTCAACAACATCTGGAGGTCCGTTAGCATTAAGGTAAAAATAAGCAAGAAATGATCCTGCGCCCAAAAAAATTATGGAAAATATTATCGCCTTGTTGCTTGGATGATTCATCGTTTGGATTATCTTGGGGGTACTTCGATCAAATTGATCGTCTTCTCGATCGAATTTTCCCATTCAGGTACGCTGCCGCCGCTTGGGGGAGGGCTGCTTTGCGGAGTGCCATCGTTGCCGCCTGAACCAACGCCAGGAGTCACGGAGCCGCCGCCCGAACCGCCGCCAGGTGTCCCGGAACCGCCGGCGGAACTGCCCGAACCGCCGCCAACACCGCTTCCGCCGTTTGCGCCCGAAGGCATGCCGCCCGCGCCGGAAAAGTTAAACTGCACCCAACCGACAACGTCATCCCCCCAAGCCCATCCGCTCAAAGATTCGTTGTTGTTGGTTACGCAAATTCCATGATGAGTCGGCAAAGCCGGCGCAGGCGGGTTTATAGAACCGGCCATTTTTATCCATCCATCCCAGCCGCTACCGTTTGAGAGCACCCGCACCCAACCTTGAACTTCCTTGCCGCTGCCGCAAACAGCCGGATCAACGTTCACAATCTTCGCGGCAAAATTAGGAGCTCCCGGATAAGGACCGGGGGCATCGAAATTTATCCAGCCAATGTTTGACGACCAAGCATAGCCGCTAAACTCGCCGTCCGAGAAATTAATTTTTACTTGGTAATTTGGACTATCACCGCAAACCGACGGACTCTCATTGTCACAGCTAAAACTTATCCAACCAATGTTGGATGACCACACATAACCCTTCAGCAGGGCATCATTGGCAGCTTTGGTGGTGTCTAGTCCAATAAAAATAAGATACAAAAGCGCAGCTAAAGATAGCGCGACAATAAAACTCACCGGATTTGTCAGAGTCTTTGACATTACGGGAATTATATCATAGTCGCTCCCGAGTCAACAATAAGCAATATAAAAGCGACCTACTTCCCATCCTCAATCCATTTTTCCGCTGCGGCAAGCTCTGCTTCTTGCTTTGACTGGCCTGCGCCCTCCGACTTGAGGTTGGAACCAAAATAAAGCCCAACTCTGAAAAAACGCTCATGAGCCGGACCAGACTCTTCAATGACCTTGTATGTCGGCGTTATCTTAAAATTGCTCTGAGCCGATTCTTGCACCAAGCTCTTCGCGTCCTTGCCCCCGGCCCGTCCGAGTTCTTGCAATTTTGGCATTACAAATTTCTCGATCAATCCTTTGACGCTCTCATAGCCTGAATCAAGATAAACTGCTCCAATAACCGCCTCGAAGGCATTCGCGAGAATCGTTTCCCGGCCCCGGCTTTTGAGCGACTCTTTCGCTTCACCCTTGGACATCATTATAGCATCATCAAGCCTCATCGCTTTCGCAACTGCCGAAAGCGTCTTTGCGTTGACAAGAACTGAGCGATATACAGTAAGCTCGCCCTCCTCTTTTTCAGGAAAAGCCTTGAATAGATTTTCGGTCACGACAAGCTCTAGGACCGCATCGCCCAAAAATTCCAAACGTTCATTATGTCCCAGCCCGCTCTTGCGGCTTTCGTTGATATAAGAACGATGGGTAACGGCCTCCCTTAATAGCTTATCGTCCCTAAATTTTACGCCTATTTGTTTTTCGAGTTTGCTCAGAGAATCCACGATGTTAATTCAAAATGTAAATATTAAAAATCAAAATGACAGATTAAAGTTTAAAAATGTTCTGCTTAATTTTTAGGCTTCGCATTTTCATTTTCCACTTTGATCTTTTATGTTTTAACTTCTTCCGCCTTATCCGGCTTGCCCGTCGTAGCTTTAGCGGAGTCGGGTTCCCCCATCTCACGGTAGACGGTTCCTAGAACGCCGTTTACAAACTTGCTCGAACTGTCGCCGCCGTAAGCCTTCGCAAGCTCAATGGCCTCGTTGATGGCCACGCGGGGAGGTACCTGTTTGCGGTCCGCAAACATTAGTTCGTACAAGCCTAGACGCAATATGTTCCGGTCCACCAGAGGCAGTTTGGCTATCGGCCACTCCGGCGCAGAAGTTTCGATAATCTTGTCCAGCTCGGACATTTTGGAGGAAACACCCTTCACGAGCCCCAAGACAAACTCCATGTCCGTAAAACCAGGCGCAAACTCCCTGAGGTTGCGCGCAAGAACATCGTCAAGGTTTTCTCTTCTATTATAGAAGTCCCATTCGTAAAGCGATTGCAAGACTACGGATCTGCCAAGCTGTCTTGTTGCCATATAGATTAGTATATAGCGTTTAGCGGCTAGTGGCTAGTCGCTAACTACTTAACTTTATTGCCTTTATACTGCCCGCAATTAACACAAGCGCGGTGCGGCAGCATCGGGGCATTGCAATTAGAACAAGTTGAAAGCTTGATCGGCTTCCGCGCCAAGTGACTCCTGCGCCTTCCAACTTTCCCTTTTGTATGATGTTTTATCGGTACACCTCCCATGTGTTTGTTTAAATTAAAATGTAAATATCAAAATTGAAAATGACAATGTAAAGCTATAAATCTTTAATCTATCACTTTGATCTTTGATTTTTTAACTTTGATATACTACTCAACTTCTCACAGAAGGTCAACCTATGTATTGGCGTTATTCCCAATCGTTGAATTATTGCCCTATGTTTTTCTGTCCCATAACCCTTATGTACATCAAACGAATAAACAGGATATTTTTTATGTAACTTTACCATATGCCGGTCGCGCAAGACTTTGGCCACAATCGAAGCTAGGGCGACAGCGGAAATCTTCTCATCCCCTCTGATAACTGTTTCGGCATTCACGAAAAACTTAGCCTGATGAGTTTTGTTTTTTATGTACAGGCCACCATCGAGGAACAGCTTATAGTTTTTAGCTGATAGCTTATAGGTCTTGATGAGATGCCGGAGCGCGCGGTGTGCGGCGAGATTTGCCGCGGCTGATATGTTTATTTTATCTATAACTCGAGGCGAAACGCTTCTCGTCGCAAAAACGAACTCCGAACTCGATTTAATATATTCAAACCATTCTTCTCTCTGCTTAGGACTCAGCTTTTTTGAATCTCTGAGTCTCAATTTTGATCTTTGCCTGCCCGGCCAGGGATTTTTGATCTTTGATTTTAGTGGAGCCGCAAACGCGGCGACTACGACTGGTCCCGCAAGACTCCCACGCCCCACTTCGTCTATGCCGATGACAAACTTATAGCTCATAACACATAACTTATAATTTCAACGGATAAAAAGAAAGGCGGCCGTTCTCCCGAAGGAAAAGGCCGCATGCACGACTCGCCTAGATAAAGGGGTAGATCTCGTCGACGCCGTAAGCGGCAAGAGAATCGTCGTGGTGGTGTCGAACAATCACAACGGCCCTCTCGCTGT
>MHIY01000023.1:55359-56725 GCA_001817755.1 Candidatus Colwellbacteria bacterium RIFCSPLOWO2_01_FULL_48_10 | reverse complement strand
TCGTGGAAAGAGAGAATCATGCCACGGGCCCCACGAAGGCGGGTGTTGAGTCGATCGGCAGAAACGGGATTTCTGCCGATTCCCAGCATGGCTTCGAGGTTGGAGTCCAAACGTTCCACGAGAACGCATGTACCGACGGTCAAAGGTCTGGCTTTCGCTGTGGTAGCTGCGGTTTGTCCCATTGGGTCAACCAATATACATAGTGCAATCTAAAATTAAAAGTGTCAAATTTGCAGTTGACGTCATAACCTCGGAAAAAAGAAAAGCCCCCGGCGCGAACTTTATAGGTCTCGCGAAGGGGCGACTGCAAACTTCGTGTTGGAAAGAGCGGAAGAGATGCTTGGCCAGACCTAGTTGTTGTTGTCGAGGTTGTGGTCAGAGCGTAGGAGGGGCCATAAAGCCACCAGAGCTTGCCGCGGGAGCGGGGGGTGCGCTGACAGACTGGGAAGATTGCCGATCTCCCCGGGGCGTGACGATGTAAGCCATCCACTCGCCCTTCTGGAACAAGTCCTCGACTTGGCCGGAAGGGATGGCCTTCTGCAAGCCGCCTTGCTTGATGACAACGGCCCCCGTCGGCATGACATGCCGATCAAAACTGACCACCACGCCGCGCCTCAAGTCAATCAACTTGAAGCGTTCACAAAGCGCGACTGTCCTCGCGCTGGAGAGGGTGCGAATCCTCTGCCCCGGGTGGAGCTTGCGCGCGATCCACACAGCCGTCGCAAGCGTGGCGCCCCGGCCGGGCTTGATGAGTTCGACTCGAACTGGCCTTTGCCACCGTGGAGCCACGAGCAACCAAGCTTGATGCACAACTCCCCAGACCCAGACCCCGTACGTCACGAGCGGCACCGTTGCGTCCACCGATTCTGCCGGGGGTGCAAATCCTTCTGACGCGAGCTCTTGCGCGAGCGGCTCCGGCGACGGGGCGATCGCACAACTTGCAGTACTGCCGCTTCCAGTTGTAGTCACTTGGTACACAAACCTGCGCGTAAAGCGCAAAAAAACACTACCACCGCAATATGCATGAGTCAATCAAATCCCCACGCATAATTGATCGCTATATACCCCTGCACGCCAAAAAGCGAACTTGCGCCAAACTCCTCATTCTCAAATTCTTGAGAATTTGAGAATGAGAACTTATAGGGTTAAAGCGGAAAATTCTAATTTATCTGGTTTTCTTTTATACTGTTGGTATGTCTAAGTTCGTCCATTTGCATACTCACTCGCACTACTCTCTCCTCGACGGCCTATCCAAGATAGACGGACTCGTGGACCGCGCGAAATCTCTCGGCATGAATGCGCTCGCCTTGACCGATCACGGCAACATTTACGGCGCCGTCGAGTTTTATAAAAAAGCCAAGACCGC
>MHIY01000023.1:39832-55331 GCA_001817755.1 Candidatus Colwellbacteria bacterium RIFCSPLOWO2_01_FULL_48_10 | reverse complement strand
AAACTCGCGCCTCTCGAAAGATCCTAAGATAGACAATGTCCGCTACCACCTTACGCTTCTCGCGAAAAACGCCGTCGGGTATAAAAACCTAGTTGCGCTAGTTACAAAATCGCATCTCGAAGGCTTTTACTATAAACCGCGCATCGACAAAGAGCTCTTGGAAGCCCACCACGAAGGACTGATCGTTCTATCGGGCTGTTTCTCGGGCGAAGTATCGAAAATGCTCCGCGAAAACCGCGACCGCGAAGCCGAAGAAGCCGCGAAATATTATCACAGCATTTTCGGCGACGATTACTATCTTGAAGTCCAACCCGAATCCCCCGACCTTCACGCCAAGCTTATCGCGCTTTCCAAAAAACTCGGCATACCTCTCGTCGCCACCCAAGACTCACACTATCTACTAAAAGAAGATGCGGCGGTCCATGACGTATTGCTTGCGATACAGACCAACAACCGGCTCGACGATGAAGACCGCTTTTCGTTCAAAAAACACGATGCCTCTTTCCGTTCGGCGGAGGAAATGAGTGAGGCTATGAAACACATGCCTGAAGCAATCGAGAGTACCGTTAAGATCGCTGAGAAATGTAATTTCGAGTTCGAGCTCGGCAAAATACTGATTCCACAGTACGGCGTCCCCGACGGCAAAACCGCTAACGCCTATCTGAAAGAAATACTCGAGACAAAATTACCGGAAAGATATCCCAACCCGTCAGCGGAGGTCCGGGAACGATTCGAATATGAATTCTCCGTCATCGAAAAAACCGGCTTTGCCGACTACTTCCTTATCGTTCAAGACTTCGTTAACTGGGCCAGAAACCGCGGCATCGTAGTCGGCCCGGGCCGCGGCTCCGCCGCCGGGAGCATCATTTCCTACATCCTAAAAATCACCGACGTGGACCCGATTCACTACAATCTGCTCTTCGAGAGATTCTTGAACCCGATGCGTATTTCCATGCCCGATATCGACATCGACTTCGCCGATCTGAGACGCGACGAAGTGCTGGGATATCTTAAAGACAAATACGGCTCCGACCGCGTGGCTCAGATAATAACCTTCGGGACCATGGCGGCGCGCGCTTCTGTTCGCGACGCCGGACGCGCCTTGGGGCTCCCCTACGCCTTCTGCGACCGGCTGGCGAAACTGATTCCGCTCGAACCCAACACCGATAAGTCTGAGACCAAGCTCGACAAATACCTCGAGTCCGTACCCGAACTTAAAGCCGAATACGCCAGCAACCCAGATTCCAAAAAATTGCTCGACACAGCCATGAAGCTCGAAGGTGTCGCCCGGCATGCCTCGGTCCACGCCTGCGGCACAGTGGTCTCACGCGAACCGCTGACAAACTATATGGCGCTCCAGAGGTCGCCTCAGGACGAGAACGCCGTCATAACCCAATTCGAAATGCACAGCGTCGAGGACCTGGGTCTTTTGAAGATAGATCTGCTGGGGTTGAAAACGCTCACCATCATCGAAGAAACCATCCGTCTGCTCCGAGAAACCCGAAACATCGAGATCGAAATATCGAAGATACCCCTTGATGACAAAAAGACTTTCGAACTGCTTCAACGGGTCGAAACAATAGGCGTATTCCAATACGAATCCACCGGCATGAGACGGTACATGAAAGGCATCAAACCGACCGACATCGAAGACCTGACCGTACTGGTCGCCCTCTACCGTCCCGGCACGCTCGACTACAGGCTCCCCGATGGCCGGAACATGGTGGATGTCTACATCGACCGCAAAAACGGCGCAGAAAAAGTTTCCTACGTCCACCCCGGCATGGAACCGATACTCAAAACCACTTATGGCATCGCCGTTTACCAGGAACAAATGATGCAGATCGCCCGCGACCTTGGCGGCTACACCCTGCCCGAAGCCGACACGCTGCGCAAAGCCATCGGCAAGAAGATAAAATCTTTGCTCGACGAACAGGGCGAAAAGCTAACAAAGGGCATGATCATAAACGGCATAGACGAAAGGATCGCGCGAAAGATATGGGAGCTTTTCCCACCCTTTGCCCGCTACGGTTTCAATAAGTCGCACTCCGTCTGCTACGCCTTGATCGGCTATCAAACAGCCTATCTCAAGGCAAACTATCCCGTCGAATTCATGGCGGCAGTCTTAAATAACGCTTCCGACGACATCGAACGCATCGCCCTTGTCGTAAACGAGTGCAAGAGAATGGGCGTCGAGGTTTTGCCGCCGGACATCAATAAAAGTTCATCGGCCTTCGTGCCAGAAGTTGATGCCGATTCGGCCACGAAGAAAGGAAAAGTTGGCGGCATCCGGTTCGGCATCTCGGCCATCAAGAACATCGGCGAAAATATAACGAGAATGATAGTCGAAGAACGCTTGCGCGGCGGGCCGTACCAAGGCCTGGAAGATTTCGTAACCCGTATCAGCCACCGCGACCTGAACAAAAAATCCATGGAAGCGCTCATTAAGGGCGGGGCGATAGATTCGCTGGGGGTTGAGAGAATGTCCGCGCTGGAAAACCTCGATGAAATATTGAGAATCAAATCAGTCGACAAGACTAGAGCGAATGAAAACCAGATAAACCTCTTCGCAAGCGAGCCCGTGGCCGTGAAGATAAAATTCAAACCGGTTCCCCCAGCTCCCAAAATGCAGCGCTTGGCCTGGGAAAAAGAGCTCCTTGGTCTATATGTCACCGACCATCCCCTCAAAGACTACTCTCCAGTAGCCAAGAACAAAAAACTGTCTTCTATCGCTGAAGTGTTAAAAGCAACCGACGAACGCAAAACCATTAAAACATATGGACTTATCAACAGGATTCAGCCGATTCAGACAAAGAACGGCGACCCAATGGTCTTTGCGAAAATCGAAGACCTAAGCGATAATATCGAGGTTCTCGTGTTCAAGGACGTTCTGTCCAAGGACCGCGAAATCTGGACCGAAGGCAATGTTATCGAGATATCCGGCCGTCCCAGCAAGCGCGACGGCGAAGTCAAGATAATATGCAATGAGGCAAAAATGCTAAGAAATGACAAATTACAAAATCCAAATGTCAAACCAAATCTAAATGATTCAAACATTAAATAATTTAGTCATTCATTTGAAATTTGAGCTTTGACATTTGAAATTCATTAATCCATGGAGCATCCGAACAATATAGATAATATCCGCCACTCCCTCGCCCATCTTCTCGCGGCGGCGGTTTTGAAGAAACATCCCAAGACCAAGCTCGGCGTAGGCCCGACCATAGAAAACGGCTTCTATTACGATTTCCTCTTGTCGGAGAACCTTTCAACCGAAGACCTTCCGAAACTCGAAAAAGAAATGCGGGGCCTCATGCACCGCAAACTCGGTTTCCAAGGCGAAAAGCTTACGCCCGCAAAGGCTAAGGCAACCTTCAAAGACCAACCATTCAAGCTAGAGCTCATAAAAGAATTCTCGAAAGAAAAGAAACAGTTGACGCTCTACCGCACCGGCGACGTCTTTATGGATCTTTGTAAAGGCGGACACGTCGAAAATACCTCGGAGATAAACGCAGACGCCTTCAAGCTCACGCACGTCGCTGGCGCATACTGGCGCGGAGACGAGAAAAACCCGCAAATGCAGAGAGTCTACGGCGTAGCTTTCGAAACCAAAGAAGAACTGGAAAAATATCTTCTCCAGCAAGAGGAAGCCAAAAAACGCGACCACCGGAAACTAGGCAAGGAACTTGATCTCTTCGTCTTCTCTGATCTGGTCGGTTCCGGTATGCCCATGTTTACCCCAAAAGGCAACCACGTCAGAAATGGAATAATAAATTTCTCCCGTGAACTCAATGCCGGGCTCGGCTTCGAAGAAGTCCATACGCCGAACATAAACAAGGCAGAATTGTTCAAAATTTCCGGCCATTACGATAAATACAAGGAAGATATGCTAACCGTCCGCTCACAGTACAGCACCGAGGACTTCTTCATGAAGCCGATGAACTGCCCTCAGCACACCCAGATATATGCCTCCCGACCAAGAAGCTACCGCGACTTACCCATCCGTTATTCAGATTTTGCCGTGCTGTACCGCGATGAGCGCCCGGGCGAGCTCTCCGGTCTCACTCGCCTGCGCTCGTTCGCTCAAGACGACGGGCACATCTTCTGCCGTGAAGACCAGATCGAACAAGAAATATCCAACATCCTCGAAGCTATACAAAAAGCTCTAAAAACTTATCGAATAGATTACTGGATGCGCCTATCGCTGCGCGATCCAAAAAAGAAAGAGAAATATCTCGGCGATGATGCTGTGTGGAAACAATCCCAGGAAATAATGAGAAAATTGCTGATTCACAAAAAGATCCAGCACAAAGAAGCCGAGGGTGAAGCCGCTTTCTACGGCCCTAAGATAGATATTATGGCCGTAGACGCTCTGGGACGCGTGTGGCAGATATCGACCATTCAGCTCGACTTTAACCAGCCCGGCCGCTTCAAGTTAGCTTATACAGACAAAGACGGCAGCGAAAAAACGCCCGTCATGATACACCGCGCCCTGGTCGGTTCACCTGACCGGTTCATGGGCATATTGATAGAGCACTACGGCGGAGCATTCCCACTTTGGCTCGCCCCCGTTCAGATCGCCATAATTCCCATAAGCGAAAACCAAAAAGAATACGCCTGGTCGGTTAAAAATGCGCTTTCGACAGAAAATGTGCGCGTCGAGGTCTATGACTCCAACGACACGCTCGGCAAACGCATTCGCGAAGCCGAAACACAAAAAATCCCTTATACCGTCATTGTCGGAGAAAAAGAAGCCGGCTCGAAGACTGTAAGCATCCGCGGCCGAGGCAATAAAAATCTGGGCGAGATGGAAATAGCCCAGTTCGTCCTCCAACTCCGCAACGAGATCGAAAAACGCCTTTAACCCCCAAAAAACCAATCCCGCCTTTATTAGGCGATAGCCTAGAAAAGGCCGGATTGCATAACGCCTATTTTAATCTGAAATATCGCCTTAGTTCGATGTCGATATCTATTCCCTTTACTAATAACTGGCGGACATAGGGTCGTAGATTAAATACCTCGATTATAAACTCGATCTCGTTTTTACATTCATAAGGAAATATAAAAACGCTTTTTTGTATCGGCTTAAAACCCAATTGAATTAATTTTCCTCCTAACTCGCCCCTTCCTTGCCGATATTTCTCAGGTATATCAAATATCACCACTCGCCACATCCCATCCCAATGATCAGGTTTACTGATCTTCATATGATCCAAGTTATACCTAAGTGCCAATCTTTTGCCCTTTTCAGTTAAAACCAGAGCGATGGTTCCATCAGAGTTATCAGTATAAGCAATTATCTTAGATTGATATAATCTCTTAATAGATTCATGGAGGCCGTCGTTATCCAAAGATTTCCATTCTTTAGTAATTCCTCCTAATATCTTAAAATACCTATCGGGTCGGCCCGATAAGCCCAACGCTAAACCGCCTAATAACAAAAGCATAATCTTTTTGCCTATTTTACCCGCTCGAGGCTTGTCCGGAACTCTAAACCGATCTGTGTTGATTTTCGTATTCACGCTTATTAATCCTACAATCATACCACATCAATCCCGTGTTTATAAGGCTATAGCCTTATAAACACGGGATTATAGAAATATGTATTTACGCACCGCATACAGCAAGTCAAAAATAGTGATTATATTAGGTCCTACCGCGACCGGCAAGTCTGACCTTGCGGTAAAGCTAGCCAAACGCTTCAACGGAGAAGTTGTCTCGGCCGACTCCCGGCAGGTCTATAAAGGTCTCGACCTGGGCTCCGGCAAAATCACGAAACGCGACATGAAGGGCGTGCACCACCACCTTCTTGATGTCACCTCGCCTCGCTCTATGTTTACAGTGCAGAGATATCAAAAGCTTGCTCAGAAAGCAATCGCCGATATTTTGAAACGAGGCAAACTGCCCATCGTCTGCGGCGGAACCGGACTTTACATCGACTCAATAATCTACAACACGCAATTCCCAAAAGTTCCGCCTAACCCGAAACTGCGCAAAAAACTCGAGGCAATGAGCACTATTCGCTTATTCGCGCGAATTAGAGAATTAGACCCGGCTCGCGCCGCAACAATCGACCCCCACAATCGCCCGCGCCTCATCCGCGCGATCGAGATCGCAAAAGCGCTCGGCAAGGTGCCGGAACTGGAAAAACAGTCTCCATATGAGGTCCTTAAAATTGGTCTAAATTTGGCAAAAGAAGAACTCAAGAAACGGCTTGAAAAGAAGCTACAAAAACGGTTAAGGCTTGGAATGGTAAAAGAAGTTTCAGGTCTCCATAAGAATGGCCTCTCCTGGAAACGCCTCGACAGCTTCGGCCTAGAATATCGCTACATCTCGCGCTATCTCCGTCCCGTTAGAGGCCGCGAGGGCTCGCAACGACCCTCTGCCTCTAACGGGATACGCTACCAACAAATGAAAGCTGAAATATTGAAAGAAAGCTTGCATTACGCCAAGCGCCAAATGACCTGGTGGAAGCGGCAAAAGGATATTGATTGGATACAGCCACCATATCTTAAAAAAGCACAGAAGCTGGCTTCGGAGTTCATTAAAATCGGGTAATTTACTTGGGTTAAATTTAGCTACCCGGCTCGCTGAGTTGTGAAATTAGATTTAGCACAAAGTGTTATATGTTCCAGATGCTAGCTGTTGAAATCTATCCGATTTCTACACGCCTAGAAAAGAGAAGCCCCGGGTAGATAAATCTTGTGGATGAATCTTTTTGAGGTGGTATGACATGTCATACCACCTCCGTCATATTATCTCCCTCGATAAAAAGTCTTCCCAAAAAGAAAAAGGCCTCGATTGGATGAATCCTTTCGAGGGAGCGGCCTTTAGGTTGCCGCCAAACCTTTTGGAAAAAAGGAGGATAGATAGCGTCTTGGCGCTACGTTCCGTTGCTGTCGCCAACCGGTGAGCAAAATGCTCCAATTGGCCGCGCGCGTTCACAGTGGAACGAGCGGACGCCGTCGTGGTAGGCATCGATGTTCTCGGGATCACGGTCTTTCAGGTTCGCACCGTTCTCGCAGTCGAGGCCGAGCCATTCGCCGCCGCTATCCGTGCCCACTCCGGTGGCAACACAATCGGTTTCGAAACCGTTCGGGCCGAAAGCCACGATGTAGACAAAGAGAGCAAGGACAGCCACAAAGCTGATACCCATTACAAAAGACTTTATTTTCATGCGTCATTCCTCCAAGCTTATTCGGCTGTAAAAGACCGATCTCGGCATGCTGGGCATACCTGATTGATTCAGATACACCCTTTCAGCATGTGTGGATACATTACAACACACATAGCAATTTGTCAATAATAACCAAAAAAATAATCTAGACAAGATAAAAAAAATGGTCTCCGAATCTATTAAAAAATAAAATGGAGGGTGTGGCGCGTAATCGCACCAACCCTCCGGGTATCCTATTCAGGCGCGTGGTGGGTAACCAGGACCCAGAAAGGCCCTCTAATGACCTCACCCATCGGCACCGTCTTCAAAAGTAATCGCTCCTCGCTATCCCGCATACTCACTGGCGCCACATTGTTCTTGGAAGAACCAGGAGCAATGTAGGCATGATTCGTGTCGTCAACAAGCCCACATCGCTTGAAGTGTTCCATCAAGGCCAGCAGGCTGTCGATGGACGCACCGCTGACACCGATCTCGCCGAGTTCCTTAAGCGCCATCCTTACGGACATGTCGTAGAACAGGACCATGGGAATCGTTTTCTCCGTCTTGCGGTTGCGCTTCGGGATAGAGAACTTGAGAGCACCGGGACTGATAAAGTCAAAGCCGCACCGCCCAATCCTGGTAGACAGGGCACCCTTGCTGAAAGCAACACGAGAATACTTGATCACGCTCATGTTACTCAGCTCGGCCAGACGACCCTGCTTCTTGGGATTTACATGGGTCAATTGCTCACGCTCCAAAATGTCAAAGGCCAATCAGAAACCATGGCCTATGTATAACACAGACTAACTAAATAGTAAAGTCAGACAAATCAGCTTGGATTCATGAGGCTCCTAGCAATCTTGAGTTAATATTTGCAATCCGGTGGATGCCTTTCAGGCGACAAACCGTAACTTGAATACTAGCGAGCCTGTCTGGTGTGTCATAGAGAACGTCGCGTAGGAGCGTAGGCGACGAGCGGGAAGAAATTTTTCAGCAGAAAAATATTCTGGTTCTAATAGACACACCAGAAAAGCGAGCGGCCTACTTCAGCTCTTCCACAAAAAGCCTCCTTAGAACCTCAGGGTTTCCCGTGCCTTTAAGCTTGCCCATGGCCCGGCCGATGAGGGCCTCAAGCGCCGGGAGCTTGCCCTTCTTATAATCGCCAACCACGTTCGGGTTTCCGGCTATAATTTCATTAACTATTTTCATTAGCTCGCTTTCATCGCTAATTTGAGTCATCCCCCCGCTCTTCATAAACTCATGCGGGTCGCCCCCCATCTTGAACATTTGCGCCAGAATCTCCTTCGCCGAACGGCTATTCAACTGGCCAGAAACAATGAGCTTGATTAAGTCTGCGAAGTTCTCAGGAGTTATCTTTATCTCCTTCACGCCAAGCCTTGCTTCGGCCATTTTGCCGATGAGGTCGGAGGTGAGGTAGTTGAACGCAAGACCAATGGCATCCTTAGCCTTGAACTCCTCTTCTTCGAGCTCTGATACGGTCTCCTCGAAGAACGCGGCGAGCCATCTGTCGGAAACGAGAAGATCGGCTTGCTCTCGCTTCAGCTTGAATTCTTTCATGAAACGCACACGCTTTTCTTCCGGAAGCTCGGGGAGCTCTGCGCGAAGTTTCTCTAGGTCATCAGACATGAATTTCATCTGAGGCAGATCGGGCTCAGGCAGATAGCGGTAGTCGTGAGCCTCTTCCTTCACGCGCTGGGTGTAGGTCTCAGCCTTAACGTCGTCCCAGCCACGCGTCTCTTGCACCACTTTCCCGCCCGACTCTAATACTTCCTCCTGGCGCTTGATCTCGTAGGCAATAGCCCCCGCGACCGCGCGGAAGGAGTTCAAGTTCTTCACCTCAACCTTCGTGCCTAACTTGCTTGCCCCCTGGCCGCCTTGCGGCTTTACGGGGTCCTTGCTTATAGAAATATTCGCCTCGACACGCATAAGTCCGCACTCCATGTCGGCATCGGAAATATCTAGGTAACGGAGCATCAGTTGGAGCTCTCTCGCAAAAACCAAGGCCTCCTCGGCGTTTTGAACAACTGGATCGGTCACTAGCTCCATCAAAGCCCTGCCAGCGCGATTAAAATCAACGTAAGTACTGCCGTCTTCTCCATGCTGCAGCCTGCCCGTATCCTCCTCCAAATGCACGCGCGTGATCTTCACGCCCGCAAGCTTGCCTCCCACCACGAGCGGCAGGTCATATTGCGAGATCTGATAGCCCTTCGGCAGATCGGGATAAAAATAGTTCTTGCGGTCGAACTTCGATACCGGCGGCGTTTTGCCTTTCAGGGCCAATCCTAGCTTCAATACGGCCTCTACGGCTTCGTGATTTATAGTGGGCAGAGTTCCTGGATGAGCAAGGCAAATCGGGCAGACATTCTTGTTCGGTTCTTCGGAATCCATATTCAAACACCGGCAAAACATCTTCGTCCGCGTGGACAACTCAGCGTGTATTTCCAGTCCAATAGTGGGTTTATACATACTCATAACTCCATCATCATACTCCCAAATTCTCCGGCAACAAAGATATTATCCTTTGATGAATACTCTCAATACCCTCTTCGCTATCGATCAGCTGCATATTGGGAAATTTGCTCATTAGAGATTTATATACCTCCGTAACTTTCTTTAATTTCTCAGCTTCCTCAAAAAATTCGGGGCTCTTATCACCGCGTTTCTTCATGCGATCGACGCAAACTTCCGGACTGGCCGACAGAACAATGGTCAGGTCGGGTATCGGAAAATCCTTGTTTAATTCAACGATCTTTTCCAAATCACACTCCAGTGAACCGTAAGCAAAGCTGGAAAAAAAATATCGGTCGGATATCACCGTTTCTCCGCGCGCAAGCGCGGGTTTAATCACGGTTTCCAGGTGATTACGCCGATCTTCGGCAAAAAGCCGCTGCAACTCATACGGATCGGCTTTGGAATTTCTCGACAGTACCTCGCGTATTTTCGAAGCGGCTGAACCTTCTTTAGTTGGTTCTTTAGTAAGCACAACTTTGCATCCGCGCGTATCAAGATACGCTCTCAGTAATGCAGCCTGAACGCTTTTACCAACCCCATCCGGCCCCTCGATCACAATAAAATATCCCCGCATGGAGGATATTTTAACATAAAAAGTCTCGCTTTGATTCGCGTAATATGTGAATCTAGTCTATGACTTCGATTCCCATATTTTTGGCTGTGCCGCGGATAATCTGCTCGGCTGCGTCCAAATCGTTGGCATTCAAGTCAACCATTTTCTTCTCAGCTATCTCGCGCACCTGGGCTTTGGTAACTTTTCCAACCTTCAGCTTGTTCGGAGTGCCGGAACCCTTCTCTATGCCAGCGGCTTTCTTCAAAAGAGCCGAAGCCGGAGATGTTTTCAAAACAAAGGTAAAACTGCGGTCCTCGTAGATCGTGATCTCGGCCGGAACGACATTCCCCATCATCTCCTTGGTGCGCTCGTTAAACTGCTTGCAGAACTCGGCGATCGCAATGCCGTGCTGACCCAAGGCCGGACCAATCGGCGGAGCCGGATTGGCTTTGCCCGCTTCGATCTGAAGTTTTAATACCGTCTTTATTGCTTTCTTTGCTGGTGCAGCCATATGGATAGTAATTAGTTGATAGTGTTTATCGACTGGTGATTATAATTTCTTAACCTGTAACGTGTCCAACTCTATCGCGGTGTCACGCCCGAATATCGGGACCAATACTTTAACACGCCCGCGCTCGTCGTCAATCTCGGAAATCTTGCCGTCATAGTCTTTGAAAGGTCCGTCGTTGATGCGAACCATCTCGCCGACCATAAAATCAACCTTAAACTTGGCCTCCTTCTTGCCCATGCGGACCATAAGCTCCTCAACCTCTTCGTGGGAAAGCGGCGATGGTTCAGTCGGGTTTGCGCCCACAAATCCCGTCACGCGCGGAGTGTTGCGAACCGCATACCAAGAATCTGGCTCCATTATCATTTCCACTAGAACATAGCCGGGATATATCTTCTCCTCGTAGTTCACCCGCTTGCTGTTCCTGATCTTCACCTTCTTTTCTTTCGGAACAATAATGTTGAACACTTTGTCACCCATACCAAGCGACTCAACTCTGGTCTGCAAATATCTGGCCACTGCGTCTTCATAACCCGCATAGGTGTGCACAGCGTACCAGTGCCTGACTTTCTCCTTGTCTGATTTTGCCGTCTTCATCATGTTATTGAAAATTACGGAAGGATATATCTGATAAATTCAACGAATCCTAAGTCAACCGCTCCGAGGAAAAGAGACACGACAGCGGATATGCCGATGACCATCAAAACCATCTTCACGGTCTCAGCGCGAGTTGGCCAATTGATGCGGCCGAATTCTTGCCTCGATTCGTTGATGAAATTCTTTAATCTGCTCATAGTGTTTAATACTTTGTTGGACTGAGTCTTATCAAACTCAACACGTTCGCAGTGCTCTGCTCAGTATTTCGTCGCCTTCGCTCCTCAACCTAAAAAGCCCTTCTGGGGCTACTGTCAAACGCACAATAAATATAAACTACAGCTGGATGATTTGCAAGTCGAGCAGTGAAAACTCGATAGGCGTTTTAGTTTTCTCATCGGACACAAAGATTATCTCTAAAATATCTATAACCATACAAGCTCATATGATTGAAAGGATACAAGAGAAAACAAATCGTCGAGTTTCTGCTAACCTGGTCAAACACGTAAACTAGCGGTCCTCGCGAGTCTCCAAAAATAGGTTATGCCCACCCTTATGGTGGAGCGTAAACTGGCCTCGGCGGCGGTTTTCAAAATAAGCCTCCCGACGCGGACTCCTGCTGGCGGCATAAAAAAGAGTCTCCATCTCATTGCGTTCAAGAACGTATCTGAGATGATAAACACCGTACGCGATGCCTTTTTGCGATCTGTCCCACTCTACCCGATAGCCATGTATGACGTTGAAATCCATACTACTATATTAGCAAATCGGTTTCCGCGGTCAAATACTCGCTCGCATTCCCCTCAGTAACCGCCCCGCTTAGCGGGGCTTGCGCCCATTTAATTTCAGCTTCCGCGACATTCCTTCGCGGGAATGCTCGCTCGACTCCAGTAAATCAGCCAACATTTCTCTAATAGTCTTTCCGAGAATTGGATGTTTGAAATCCGCATCCAGATCGCTGATGGGTCTTAAAACAAAATCTCTTTCGTGCATCATGGGGTGCGGGATTGTCAGGCCTTCACCATCATGAATCCTATCGCCGTAAAAGATGATATCTATGTCTATCTCCCTCGGCCCCCATCGAAACCTATCCACTCGCCCTACCTTTTTCTCTATCTCCTTAACATACGACAAGAGCTCGCCGGGGGACAAAAGAGTTTCTCCTTTTATAGCGGTGTTTAGAAAATCAGCCTGGTCGGTATAGCCAACTGGCTTGGTTTCGTAGATCGGGGCGGTGTCTATCGAAGAAATCTTTTTCTTTAGCATCTCAATGGCATCGAGAATGTTTTTCTTCCGATCGCCGACATTGGATCCGAGCGCCAAAACAATAGTTTCGGGTTTCATCGGTTACTATTTAATTTATCTAGAATAGCCAAAAATCTCTTGGTGGCCAGGATGTCGTGCGTTCGGACTATCTTTGCGCCATTCAACACCGCAACCCCAACTTCGGCTAAACCCGCCTCAATTCTTTCCTGGGGCGGGGGCGTCTTCTTTAAGCCTAACTCATCCAGCAGGAGTAATCCTAAATGGCTTTTGCGGGAAACGCCAATAAGCAGTGGCATATTGAAACTCTTGAACTCCTTGAAGCGCCTGATGATCTCCAAATTATCCCGAACGCTCTTGCCGAATCCTATTCCTGGGTCCAAAATAAATCGCGACTTTTTAACGCCGCGCTTAAGTCCATAATTTATCTGGGCTTGAAAAAAATCCTTGATCTCTGGGATAACACCTTTTCTATAGATTATCTTCTTCGACTGCATCGTGCTGGGTTCGCCTTTAATGTGGTAAATCGCAATAGGACAGCCGAAGCTCGCCACGACATCGGCAAGACGGGCATCAAATTTAAAACCGCCAACGCTATTAATCATGTCCGCGCCGTTTTTCAAACACTTTTCCGCAACCCTGGCCTTACAAGTATCCACTGAGATCAGCATTCTTTTACCAAAACTCTTTTTGAGCGCTCGCACAACCGGCAAAACTCTTTTCAGTTCTTCCTCGACCGAAATCGGCACTGAGCCAGGACGAGTAGATTCCCCGCCGACATCAATGATATCCGCCCCTTCTTTAGCCATCTGTTTGGCTCTTTTTATGGCCGCCCGCACATTCCCATAATACAACCCGCCGTCAGAAAAAGAGTCCGGGGTAACATTCAGGATGCCCATTACCAAGGTTTTTCGGTTTCTTAGGAAGTCCATAGAAATTCCGTAGCGCCGCTATTGCACCTCAATCTCCTCGCCCAGGGCCAAAGGTTTGAACTCTATCCCCTCCTTGGCCAAAACTGGCTTGCACATGTAGTTATATATCCTATCCAGGAAAAAATCTTTTATGATGGCGTCATGAATGGGAATCACGATTCTGGGTTTCAATTTTATAGCAAAGTCCAGCGCTTCGGAAAGCTTGTTCCACGGCCCGGCGACGGGCAAGGCCAGAACTTTCGCATAACCGGCCCCGAAAACTGAAAGCGAATCCCCTGTGTGTAGAAATGAGTTGTTTATCAGATAGGCAAAATTGTGCGGGATCTCGGTCGGTATTCTTTCGTGTGGGGCGCGTAGTGGCTTGATCTTGAAACCGGCTATATCGAGTTCTTCCCCTTCGCTTGCTATCTCCGCCGAGAAACCGTCTTGTTTTAACAGCACCGCTATCTCCGCGCTCGACACTATCTTAGTGTCTGTGCCCATAAAATCTTTAAGAACTTCGGGATAGTAGTGATCCTGATGCTTGTGCGTAAATATAACAACATCGACCTGTCCGATGTCTTTCGGCTCGATCTTACCCTCGATGAAAGAGAGAGACCCAGGGTCAATAAGCAACCGCTTGCCGCCCTCTTCGATCAATATGCACGAGTGGAGATATTTTTTGATTACCATGTTAGACGATGGTCTTTTTGTTGCGATTGTCCCAGCTAAGCGCCCCGGGGCCGATAAACCACAGGCAGAGCGCGCCGCCGATAATAGCAATATCTCGGTACAAACTGGGATCATTCTGAATACCATACTTTAGAGTAATGGAAACGAATATGAGCGTTACCATGGCGGCGGCAAGCGGCGCGACATACCTGTTGAAAGCCCCCGCGATAAGCCCGATCCCGAGCAATATTTCAGCCAACCCCATGGAGAGATTTGCCGCCGCAGCCAAGCTCAGGCTCACATTAAGGATGGCCTGTATCTGAGACGCTGTTTGTTCGGGAACCGAGAGTTTTTGATAGCCAAAAAGAAGAAATACGATTCCCAACCCCACCCGTAAAAACAACGGCCCGTAGTCTTTGTATTTTTCTATAGACCTGTCCCCTAATAATTTTTGTATGATTTTGCTCATATTTCGAGCGAGAAGAAATGAAAATTATGAAGCATACACAACGTGTATGTTGAAGAATTTTCATGAATTCGCAGCCGAAATATGAGCAAAAGGGACAAAATGATTATTGGGGGAGGGGTCTTGTGTTCATTATTCTATCTCACAAGCCAACCGGGTTATTTTGCGCGAAAAGCGGCAAAGGATAAGTATCCGGACAATACCGCCGCAACAACACTCAACCAAAGCGGGATCTCGTAATAATTGACGAAAGCGTCCCAACCGAAAACGAGACGCGCCGCGTGGAGAGCAAAGATGACGAGAAAAATGGAACCGGTTACGCGATTATAGTTTTGCTGGTTCATATTATACATATATTCTAACTGCGACCTTTGTACAATTATACAACACCAGGAACAAAAAACCGCCCCTCGATGAACTCGGGGCGGTTTTTTTTAGAACGGAACGCTGTTAGCGATCGTCGCGTCCGCGGAAACCTCCGCGTCCACCGCCGAAACCGCCACCACCGTTGCCGGTCCTCTCACCCATCGGGCGAGCTTCGTTCACCGTCAAAGTCCTTCCTTCGAAGTCCTTGCCGTTGTACATGTCGATAGCCTTGTCAGCATCGGCGTCGTTGACCATTTCAACGAAACCAAAACCCTTCGAGCGTCCGGACATCTTGTCAGTAATTACAGTAGCTGACGCGACGGCTCCGACCTTCTCAAAGGCAGCCTTCAAAGCATCCATGGTGGTGCTGTAAGGCAAACCACCAACATATAATCTCTTAGCCATTTAACTTATTGGATTCTTCTTTACGAACTCATTTTGAGTTCTGTGTAGGACGACTTTTACTTCTCTGTCTCTG
>MHIY01000023.1:36413-39773 GCA_001817755.1 Candidatus Colwellbacteria bacterium RIFCSPLOWO2_01_FULL_48_10 | reverse complement strand
CGCTACACTGCTCCCTCCCTCGCCCCGCCATAGCGAGGCACCGTGCCCGTTCGGTCGCAGACGTGCGCTACGAGGATAAGTTTTCGCTCGCTATTAATGTGATATCATTTGTCAAAAGGTCGACAAGATAATATAGATACAACAATGGATCAGAAAAAAGTTTTAGTATTCGCGGCTGCCGGAATTCTAGTCGTGGTCGGCGCCTACATGGCGCTATACCGCCAAACTCAGAATCAGGAAGCAATGCCTGCAAAGCCAGCGGTCGAGGAAACGAAAGGCAACGCAGTAAGCAAGGTTGTGCAGGTAACGTACCAAAATAATACTTTCAACCCAAAGTCGCTTGAGATCAACGTCGGCGACACGGTTGAGTTCGTCAACAAGCACATAGCGACGATAAGAGCATCGGCGAACCCGCATCCGTTCCATGAAAGTTTTCCCGAATTTGATTCCGACACGCTTCAGCCCGGCCAGACCTATCGCTTCACTTTCGTGAAAGCGATGACGCTCGACTACCACAACCACTTCAACCCCGGAGCGGGAGGAGTAATTACAGCTCGTTAGTGCAGAAGCGCTATAGCTTGTTAGTAGCTACTAGCGAGAGAGCGGATCGCCATTTAGCTTGATAGCGCAATGCCCCCGACCATTCTGGGGGGGCTAAGTGTTGCGCTTACTTATTGAACTCACGGTACAGAAAATTGACAGATAGCGCTATTATGTGTTATACTCACCAACGTTTGGAATGATGGATAGGCCAAAAGCCTATCTGGACCTTAACAACCGAGTGATTCCCATGGCTGACAAAAACACGCAAACAATGATTGATGATCTGGAAGCCGTAACGTCTCTCCCTATGAAGATACAAGACAAAACGACCAGGGCAGTGGTCGACCTATGGCGACGGAAAAGCCAGCTCGTGAGCGACGTAGCGCGCGGACGCACAACATTCGAGAAGGCTATCACACCCCTCGTTGAGGCGAACAGGAAGCGCGGTTGGAAAACCGGACCAATCTTCCCGATTCTTGCACAGGATGGCGCGAAAAAATTCGAAGGGGTCATGTCTCTGGAGACAACGCGGTCCTTCGGGCGCGGCGCGATAACAATCGACCTGACCTCTCCGGTCCAGTCGGCGCTCAGGAAAGTCTTGATCAACTTGGCTGGCGTGCTTGGAGTAGTGGTGCTCGGCACGCTTGTCCTGATGATAATCCCCGGCAACACCCCAAGCTTGAAGCCAGTACTGATCTTCTGCGCAATCGCCCTGTTCGTGACTCTTCTTGCGACCGTGCTTGGCTACTGGACCCAGATTTCGTACCGCAATGACCTAGCACAAGAAGTTCTGGAACAAGCGCGATACGTCGACGAGGTAATCAGGCGACACTCATCCGATCTTTCCCGCCAGAGCTAGGCGGTTAGCGTTTCTCGGAACGCATGAGCTCAACAACTCCGTCCCGGCATGTGCCCACAAAGCACATCGTCCGGGCGGTTTATTTTTCATACAATAAGAGAACCAAGAATAGCTCAACAGCGACATGGCGAGTTAGTTCGTTAGCATTGCTGATTACAGCAAAGTTTAGCTCTATAGCTCACCACCGCCATAGCGGGATTAGTAAGCTCTGAATTACTAAACTCTGAGTTCCGCTTCGCGGAACGAAGAGCTGTGTCGCTATCGAGCTTCTGCACTATCAAGCTATTGCTGTGTCGGGTATGACCCCTGCTGATACTGTCCACCATCCGATTGGTACTGTTGTCCTTCAGGCGGTTGCTGATAACTGTCCTGATACTGTTCACGATACTTTTGCTGGCAAGCTTCGTCGCAAGTCGAAGATGGCTGCTGATTCTGTTGGTTGGAATCGCCTTGCTGAGCTGATCCCGAAACACATTTCTTCTGCCCAGCATCCCAGAACATACCAGAAGAACAGCTGGGGGTCGAACCCGCCGACGGCTGAGCTCCCTGCTGCTGGTACTGCTCCCTGTATTTCTGCTGACAAGCTTCGTCGCAACCACCTTGAGGATATTGATCCTGCTGATATTGCTCGGGCTTGCCTTGGGGCATCTGTCCGCCATCTGAATACGGCTGTCTCTGGGCCGGTTGGGGACCAGGCTTTCGAGATGGCTGGGGTTGCCTGGTATTACTGAACTTGCATGCCCCCTCATATTGCACCTCAGCGCCATGATCCTTGGCCACGCAAGCCGATGTATATGTCGAGTTATCCGTACCGCAAACCGGATCGGCTATATCGGAACATTTCAATGTATGTCCATCACAAAGCCCGGCGTGTAGCACGCGAGCTCCATTACTTTCCGCGTGGCAACCATTAAAGTATGTGGTCTCAACATCTGACGGGGCGTCTTTGCCGCCAATGGCGCAAACATAAACGGCTTTTGTCCCCTTGGTGATGCAACCTGAGAAACCATCATTCTCTTGGTAGGAACCTTGATTATCAGATCCGCCGAAGTCACTCGCATCTTCGCCTCCACCCTGCCCGAATTTCATGCACTCATCCATGTGCTCGGAGCAGTATTTCATACACTCGGCAGGAGACTGGCATCCGCCGGGGCCGCCCGGGAAATTGCCTCCGGTCATCCCGCCTCCGGGAAATTGCCCCCCGGTCATTCCCCCGCCCGGGAAATCACCCTGGCCGGGCAAGCCTTCGCCTCCTCTGTATTGCTGTTCGAACTGTCTGAACTGGTCAAAGCGTTTCTCGCTGTCCATTTGGAATCTTTTCAAGTCCTCGGGACTTGGCCCTCCACCAGGACCACCTTCAAAGCGTTTTTCAGTGAACATCTTAAGCATCTCACGGGCCCTCTCTTCTGATATTCCTCCCTGCGAAGCTGCAAAAGCAACGCATTCCTCAACATGAGCCGAGTCCGAACAATAAACTCGGCATTCTTCGTCAGTCTTACAGCCGCCCGGGCCGCCGGCCTCTTTTAGCTTCTGGTTAAGCCTTTGCCCAACCTCGAAGTCCTCCTGTTCTTCTTTACTCACCAAGCCGTTTTTCTTGGCGAAGCTAAAACACTCTTCCTGGTGTTCTTCACTCGAACAATATTCTTGACACTGCCTGCCCTGACAACCGCCGGGACCGCCGTCTTTTGCAACCTGCATGAACTTTCTTGCGCGCTCGGCTTCTTCTTTGGGTATCAGACCGTTTTCTTCGGCAAACTTAAGACACTCTTCGCCGTTTGCCGGATCATCGCAATGGGTGCGGCACGCCTCGCCTTTGCAGCCGCCGGGGCCGGTCTTGCCGATGAATTTGCGCGCAACGGCAACCTCTTCCTTCGACATCAAGTCGTTCTCTTCAGCGAAATTTAAACATTCTTCCTGATGGCTCTCGTCGTCACAATAGGTGCGACACGCCTCGCCCT
>MHIY01000023.1:34860-36373 GCA_001817755.1 Candidatus Colwellbacteria bacterium RIFCSPLOWO2_01_FULL_48_10 | reverse complement strand
CTTGCCGATAACCTTCTTGAGCTGAACGGCCTCGTCTTTGGATATAAAACCGTTGTCCTCTGCAAACTTCACGCACTCTTCGGCATGTGCAACATCTTCACAATACGCGCGGCATTCGGCCTCGCTCTTGCAGCCGCCCGGGCCACCCTCCTTTATCACGCGCCTGGATACTTCGGCATCGCGGTCGGATATCAAACCCTTGCGGTGGCCAAAATCAATGCACTCTTCCTGGTGCGCAGAGTCTTCGCAATATGTCCGGCACTCGTTGGCTCCTTTACAACCGCCGGGGCCAGAACCGCGCACGATATCTTTGGCCGCGCTTATCTCTTCCTTGGGCAAAAGCTGATGCTTTTCGGCAAAGGCCACGCACTCGCCAAAATTAGCCTCGGTTTCACAATATGTCCGGCACTCGTTCTCGGCACGGCAGCCGCCCGGCGCATCCGCCAGGACAGATTTGTATTTCTCGGCTTCGGCTTTTTCGATCAGGCCGTGATTCTGGCCAAAATCCAAACAGGCGGAGCTGTTGGCTGAGTCGTTGCAATAAGTCTCGCACGCGCTCTGGTCAGCGCAATTACCGAGCTCCGCAATCGGGAACTGCACATCCTCCAAGCCAGCGGCCTGAACCGGAACAGCCAAAAAGAAGCCGAAGATTATAGAGAATCCGGTTAAAAATAATTTATTCATGGCGGGAATTATTGAGCGAAGGGATTGGTCTTTACCTCTTCGAACGGGTTCAGACTCGATTCAAAAGGATTCGCAGACGAGTTCTGGAAAGGGTTGGCCAGACTCGCCGCTTCCTGCTCAATCTCAGCCTGACGCGCCGCAGCCGCGGCTTTCTCCCTGTTTACGCCCAAAAAATACCCAGCGCCAACTCCGACCAAAAGACCTACCACCGCAAACATGATAACTTTGTTCATTTGTGTTTTATTTAAAATTTGCGACTTTTTTAGTAATTATACTCCCGGGTCCCATTGGTTAACAAGCCTCTGAATTATTAAACTCTATGAACGGCAAGCATTCGGAGGAGCCTCCCGCAGCGCGGCGGCGCGAGGGCGAGACGTAAATTCAGCAGAATTTCATGTCGTGCTCATCTGAATGTCTGCCGGAATGGAGAGTTTCGGGATTCAGAATCCACAAGAACAACAAGATCTGCGCGGGGATCAAAATATTATCTCAAAAACCTTCTCCCGCGCCGAAGTGCCCTGCTTTAAGAAAACCGTAGAACGGGGAATGCCCAAATGCCCGGCCAACGCTCTGGCGATGGCCGAATTCGCCTTGCCGTCAATGGGTGGTTCTTTCACCGCAATTTTGAAATGGGTTTCGTCGATCTGTTCCACGCGCTCCTCCCTGGCCTTCGCCTTGGCCGTTACAAATATCTTCACCCTATTACTTTATCACAAAAAATGACCCATTTAGAACTAATCCTAGGCTGGGTCATGCCTGTCTGACTTCCGATCGGAAGTTGGTTGAGTGAATTGGCTACGAACAAGCAAGCCGGCACCCACACCTCAAC
>MHIY01000023.1:32343-34850 GCA_001817755.1 Candidatus Colwellbacteria bacterium RIFCSPLOWO2_01_FULL_48_10 | reverse complement strand
GCCATGGCGGGGTTGTTGAGGTGTGGGGTTCTTTACGTTGTTGCGACAGTTTCTAACGTATCTGCGTTCCGGGCAAAATATCTTTGTCGGGGGCGAGGAATGCCGGGCCGGAATCGCCTGAGGCCGCCAATATCATGCCCTGACTCTCCAATCCCATTATTAGGCGCGGTTCCAGGTTAACGATAAAAACAGCCGAGCGGGCGATGAGAGATGCTGGCTCATACGACTTCCCTATTCCGGCAATTATCTGACGTTCGCCCAATCCGTCTGGAGGGATCCCAAAGCTGACGCGCAATTTTAACAACTTCGGCGAACCTTCGACTCGCACTGCATCCATTATCTTCCCGACTCGCAGATCAATCTTTTTGAAATCGTCAAAATTGATCATGGATTCATTTAGAAAATCTCACCTGAATCCGAAGCTCATCATCATGCCCGGGCAATCCCGAGGGATTATCCTTCTGCAAAACCAAGAAACCGGTTTCTGTTCCGGAATCTTTGAATATGAGAGTGGCTTTGAACGGCACAAATTCCTCGGTCATCCATTCGTCCTGCGCCTGGGCAATAGCAACCCCAAGCTCCTTGCCGTTTGCATCGAACATCCTCACCGGAAACGAAGCTTCAAAAAACCAGTAGCCCCGGGCACGCCCAACAATCTCAATGGGCGAAGATACAGCATCGCCAGAAGAAATGCCGTAAACTTCGATAAGGCCCGCCTTCGAACTCCCGCCCGTTCCCGGCATCATAAAAAATATCCCTGTTGAGACCGTCGCCAAAACCGTTGCAAACAATAAGGCTTGTTTCTTTGTCATTAATTTTTAGCGCACGCATTAAAAACTTCCACCTGTCGATTATACTCCGCAACCATAGATTTCGTCTTTTCGATCAGCAAATTGTATTCTGCTACCAGACCATTATACTCGTCAGCCTTGCGGTTATACTCGTCACCCCGTTTAGGATGATAATTCTCCAATTCGTCGCGCCGAACGATTAGTTCCGCGTCCAAGCGGTCTATCTCCACACGATTTTCTTCTATGGAAACCTTTAGAACGACATCAATCGCAGGACAGCTCGATAACGGCTTGCCGAATTCCTGCACGGCCAACCAGGTCTCCTGGCCTTCAAAAATGCCCTTCTTCACCGAAACGCCAATCTCGGTGTATCGAGACTGAAGTATGTTCGCTCGGTGACCGGGACTATTCATCCATGCATCGACGACGCCGATATCCCCGGCATAATGCCCGAGCGCTAGATTTTCGCCGATGAGAACGTATTCGTAGCCCGCATTATCGGCGAGGTCGGCTGGGCCGGCGCCCGAGGGCGAAACATGTTCGAAGTACTGTCCGACAAACATATCATCAACTTTGGCAGCGGCGGCCGAGGCAAGGCGGAAATTTTCGACAAGCAGCGGCAAACCGTTCGCAACTCTCTCTTTATTTGTCTCGGCTATGATACCTGATGCGGTGAGGAGCGAAGATGCTTTAGGCTTAGCAACCGAGCGTATCGGCGGCGGGGCGGAAATCTGCTTTATAATCTCATCGACTGTAGAACGGGCAAGCGAGTTAATGGAAACTTTCGGAGCAAACCCAGTGAGCCAGTCCAGCGCGCGCGATGGGTCGGGCTTTGCGATGTAAGTCCAGCTAGCGACAAACGCAAGCGCGATCCAACCGAACGCAACTACAATCTTTCTTATCATTTGTATGACGGATGGGCTTCTTTTTTCTTCGCCGAATGCGCCTCCATCCTCGCGAGAGCAAAAAGCAGGCTGGAAAGACGGTTCATGTAAGCGAGTATCCCAGGGGAGATCTTCCTGGTCTTGGATAGTTTCAGAATCCTTCTCTCAACTCTTCGGGAAACCGCGCGGGCAAAATCCAGCCAGCCTGAAATTTCATCCGTGCCGGATATCACAAACCCCTTCTCAGGCTTTATCTTGAATTCAAAATCATTGATTATCGATTCGATCTCAGAGATTTTGTCATTCCCAAAAGCAGGCGCCTTGTACTTTCCGCCAAACATAAAGTTCGCGATGTTAGCCTGGATTATGAAAAGGTTTTCCTGAACGCGATTGATGATCTCAGCAAAATCACCGTAGCCGTTCCCCAGCTTAGATTTAACCAAGCCCAGTAGACTGTTCAATTCATCAAGTTCGCCCAGAACTTCTATGTCGGCGGAAGTTTTATCTATCTTCTTCTTACCAACAACGCTCTTACCTTTATCCCCTTTTCCAGTATAAAAAAGTCCCATGAGAATATGATATCAAGATATACCACGTTGCAAATAAATCCAAAACCCCCGCTAGGCGGGGGTAATGACAAACTTTCAGAATCGCACTAAGCGCTAACGGGAGGCTGGGAAGCCATCTCGCCGGATTTGCGGCAAGAAAGCAATGCCCATATTCCAACCGCTAGGTGGAGAATCAGGTCAGCCGGACTCTCCAAGTTGGCTCCGAGCAAAGTGGTACTGAAGATGTTCCATACAGCTACCAGTAAAGCAAGCGCTCCAACCGC
>MHIY01000023.1:11590-32323 GCA_001817755.1 Candidatus Colwellbacteria bacterium RIFCSPLOWO2_01_FULL_48_10 | reverse complement strand
CAGCGGCAAGCGCAGCCACGCCCAAAACCAAGTGAGCCCAGTTCTCGGCGTTATCGAACCACCAGGTGGAACCGAAGAGGCTGTCCTCCGCGGTTGGGCCGATCACGCCGGCAAAACCCAAAACGCCGACCAGAACCAAAATGGCTCCGCCGAACTGAAGAAATTGTTTAGGATTCATGTAATTTTCGTATAAATACCTCGACCTTTAAGTATAAACATTATAACTTATTAGATATTCTGTACCATGTATAAGTAAATCATTTGAGCTTGACTGCTTCCATGAACAGGAAGATAGGAATTTCGGAGCGAGCATTGTCTTCTGCGCCTGCCCTGGGCCCGCGTCCGCTACGCTTATTCGATATCCACTCCTCGAATCCGATCACGGCAAGTCCGGCCCGGCGCATAGCTTTGAAATAAACCTGGAGCGGGCGATGGAATGAAATCGTGACTTCGCTTGGTTTCGCGCCCGGGTGCATCTGCATTTCGGACCGCGATTCGGACATGTAGGCGTCTATTCTCCTGAACTGGGTCTTATTTTTTTCATCATATTCCCATGAACTCTCTTTTGGAATGCGAAAGGCCGGATGGTTCATGACCAGATAAATCTTTCCGCCCGGTTTCAAGACACGCGTGCATTCGCCGAAAGTGCCATTCATGTTTTCGATGTTCTGAATGGCCAAGACAACCGTTATCTTATCCACCGTCCCATCGTCCACTGTCTTCAACGCATCGGCCGGGGCAACGCCGAATCTGATTCCATTCGCGATCTTTTTTTCTTGTTTAATCTTCGATTCGGCAAGCGCGATAAGTTCGGGCGAGATATCCAGGCCGATTACGTCTGCGCCCTTCTTCCAAAACTCCCGGCTAAAAAACCCCTGCCCGCAAGCCAGGTCGAGGATTTTGTCGCCCTTTTGGGGCGCAACCAATCGGAGAAGATTCGGCAATATAAGGTCTTTTTGATAATTACCAGGCTTCTGTTCAATAAGCTCATCGTACCAGCCAGCTACGTTCCCCCAGGAAGTCTTTTGCATGATTATGCTACCAATATAAGAATGATACTAATGTTAGAGATACGCTTAACGAAGGCGCATGCAAATCTATTCGTATCATTCGTAATCATTAGTATATTGGTATTATTATGACCTTTAAAATGGCCACCATCTCTTCTTGGGAACGTCAGCTGTAACGATTACGGCCTTCTCTGCGGGGATGACGGCGGCTTGCACGGAATTCGCCATGGCTTTCGTTGTTTCGTCTTCAGAGAGCCCCGCATTCGCAAGGGCGGCAACAATCTGCTCGTCGGTCTTGCCCTCTGTGTGCAGACGGCGGGCTAAATTGCTCATATCCTGGTCAGTCATGTTGATAAGTATAGCATGATGACTCACCTGGATAGCTCGTTAGTGCCGAAGCTCGATAGCGACATAGCTGAGTTCTGCTGAGGCAAAATTAGTAAATCTTGAATTACTAAAAAGCTAACTAGCTAAACGGCGAACGTTAGTGAGCCGCTAAAGAGCTATTCTCCCATCACCTCGTATGGCAATATCAAACAAGAATTTATCTTATATATCACGTCTTTCCTTTCAACCACTATTTCCCAGCTATTTTTCAGGGCGTATTTGACAAACTCGCGGTTGGGATTAAAAGCGATCGGATGCCCCACCATCTTCAGCATCGGAATATCGTTGTCCGTATCTCCCACCGCAATAGAGTTCTTCCAATCGATATCCAGGGCCTCTTTTTCTAAAAAGAAATTTAGTATTTTATCTTTGTTCAAAAACTCCGGGTTCGATATTATGCCAGTGAACTTGCCTCTCTTTATCTCAAGCGTCTGCCCAAAGGCACGATCAAAGCCCATATGCCGAGCAAACTTTTGGACCATGTAGACCGGCGAACCGGAGATCGAAACAAGAAAATATCCCTTTTTCTTAAGAGACTTCACCAGGTCGCGAGTATATCGATAAACCCTGTCTTCGTGAGTCGCGACAACCCTGTCCACGACCTTCTTAACATCGGCCCACTTCTTACCCTTGATATATTTCAGATGGACCTTAACCACGTCCATCAGGTAGTCGTGATAATTGCCCCTGCGATCAAGCCAGGCCAGGTGCGCATCCTCAATTCCATTCCCAGCTTTCTTCGGAAAAATCCCCGACTCGATGAGTCCGTTGATGTATTCGATGAGCAAGCTGGAACGAAAGATCGTCCCGTCGATGTCGAACAGGGCGAGTTTAACCTTTCTCATATATTTATTGTAACAAAATGACCCATATAGGTAGGATTGTTCCGACATGGGCCAAGATTCTATGGAGGAGGAGGCGCGAGCTTGAGCGTCAGCGCAACACTTCGATTCTGTCGATGACCGTGCAGTCTGATTGCTTCCAAGCCCAACAAAAATATGACCTGTGGTAGTGCACGCGGACGCGTAGCTTGTCTTCCTGGGCTTGCGCGATCTGTTGCCACAGCTGGTCGTTGCCCTGCTCGATGCCGAACTGATCCGCGTTCAACTCACCGTCATGGAGCAGATAGACAACTCGGTTGTTCCAAGACCAACCGTCCGTGCCGTGGTTCACGATGGTGCCGGTGCTCTCGCCCTCGCCATTCACACTGCCTGCGGAAATCATGGAGAATCCGGAAAAGACCAGCAATGCGATGCAGGCGACGACTAGACCAACAGTCCAGCCTGAGTCGTTGTAGTCATACGCGCGGACGCTCCTCACGAGGAAGACGATGGTAATCGCAACCGCCGCGAGCAAGATAATCTCGATGGTCAGCCAAATTGGGTTCATTTCTTTCACGTTCCTCTGTATTGAAAAGAGCTATCCTCGCCGGTTGGCGAGATTAACTCTCGCCAATTCAGCGAAATCATTATATAATAATAGCGCTATTTTGTCAACCATCCGCTTCTGCTTCACATTGCCAAACATACCCTCAATCAGGGTTCTTTTCTTGTAGATAGAGTGTTTTTCTGAATTCTTCTGGGATTTGCCGTTTCCCACGGCCTAAAGACCGGGGCTTGCGGGGGGAAGGGGTCAAAGGGCCATCCAAGCGTGTCATAGAAAGTATTGCGTGGTCCATCTAAAGCGAAGTCTTTGTGTTTCTCGGGAACATCCCGCAGGCCGGTGGAGCTTGGCGCGCCGTTATCAATTCGGCGACCGCCGGCCGAGGGCGAGGAAAATTTTTCCGCAGAAGAAAAATTATTCCGTTTCCCGAAAACACGAAAACGGAACCCTAGTTATGTTTGATAATATGCTCCGCCAGATACTTCATATCTGAACCCCGGCCTGGTAAACCTACCTTCTTCCCTGGATTGAAGATATTCTGCGAGTCAAAAGCTTTTTTAACTTCGGCAAAGAGCTCGATAAGCCTTGGGCCAAACATCTGCTCCATGAACGGGGTGCGGATTATGCCGTCGTTGTGTTCACCCGTCATCGAGCCCTTGAATTTGAAGACCAAAGAGTAGACCTCTTTGGAAAGGTTGATGATAATGTCTTTTGATTTCGGATCAGCAAGATCCACAAGCGGAATGATGTGGAAATTGCCGTCGCCCATGTGCCCGGCCACTGTGTAAAATATCGGATACTTGGCCATTATCGCGCGCAGCTGGGGCAAAAATTCAGGCAAAAATTCCGGGCGTACCACGATGTCATCGATGAACGGCGCGGTACGCTTGCCGTGCAGATGGTGGCGGAGCAGATTAAAGCTCTCGCGCCGGAAAGCCCAGTACTTCGCCTCTTCTTCGTTCGACTTCGTAATGCGGACACCAACCGGATATTTCTTGAGATCCTCAGCCAGGTCAGCAAGCCGTTTGTTGATCTCGGATTCGTCGTCTCCGGTAAATTCAACCAGGAGTATCAGCTTGGGTATTCCGCCGAATCTGATACCAGCCCACACTTCGGGAATAAAACTGAGCATGAGCTTTATGGCATTCGTCTTCATTATCTTTATGACATCCCCCATATATTTCATTCCCATCTTGAGCGTCTGGTCGTCATAGGACTCAAAATTTTCCGGCTTGTATCTGAGGACTGTTTGCGTCAGATCGCCAAGCACATCCAGGTTTTTGAGGAATATCACGGCCAGCCGGTCGTGCTTCTTTGTTTTCACGAGGCGGAACTTGATCTGCGTCACGATGCCTAGCGTTCCCTGTGAGCCCACGATCAGCTTTGTGAGGTCAAAAACCTTTTTTTCTGGATTCCAAACGTTCCAGAGATAGTATCCAGCAGAGTTCTTGTGGACATTTGGCTTGGCGGCTTTGATGACATCCTCGTTCTTTCCGATGATGCCCCAAATCTTTTCATACACCTCCCCTTCGAAACCACCCTGTTTTATCTTCGCCTCCAGCTCGGACTTCGAAAGCGGCTTAACCGCATACTCGTTGCCATCAGCAAATACAACATTCAGCTCCATGACGAAATCCTCGGTCTTACCATAAGCAAGGGTCTTCTCGCCCCCGGCGTTGTTTGCGACCATCCCGCCCACAGTACAAATTTCGCGCGAAGCCGGGTAAGATGGCATAAGTTGGTCTGACCTCAGGGTCTCCGCCTCAAAGTCACGGTAAAAAACGCCCGGCTCCGTAACCGCGAAACCATCCCCCACTTCGCGAACGCGCGTTAAATGCCTGTTCAGGTCGAGGATGATGGACTCGTTCAACGGCCCACCAGTCATGTCGGTTCCGGCCGAGCGCGGGGTTATGGAAATATTCTTATTCTTCTTTTTGGCCGAGGTGACAAACTTAACCACCTGCTTAATGTCCTCCACGTCCTTCGGCACCACCACCACCTCCGGCCGAACCTCGAACAAGCTCGCGTCGCGGCTGTATTTCTGGAGCGACTGGTCGTCCGTCATCACCTCGCCTTTAACTATTTTCTTCAGTTCTTCAGATAGCATTTGGGGATAATAATATCACACAGGCTGATAACACCGCACAAAATCATCATCAGTCATTTCCTGCGATAGCAACTTTATGCTGATAAATTGAATTTTGATCTTAATTCCTGATCGTTATCAATCCGAGCCGTCAGCAAATGTAAATATTTACCGATACCAAGCGCCTCGCCAATAAAATCGACCTCGTTTTCGCACGAGTATGGATATATCCAAATGCTTTTCTGAAATAGCACAAATCCCATCGCTATTAATTTATCTCTTAGCGCTTCACGGGCGCTTTTTTCTTTCTCGGGAATATCAAACATCAGCATCCTCCAACGCCCGTCCCACCCTTCCGGACGAGAGATCTCGATGGCATTAAAGTCATACTCTAATTTTCTCTTCTTACCTTTTTCGGTCAAAATCATGGTCGTCTTATCGCCATCCGTCCTTATTTTTATCAACTTTCTTTTCTTGGCGTAATAAAGGGCCTGGGATAAGTTTTGCGGGCTTATCTCTTTTTCTCTGAACCCCTTCCTCTTTGTTAATTCTTCTCTCAGCGAACCAACAATAGCCACGGCGCCGAGGGGCGAGGTCATTACAATACCCATGGCGGCGAGCCAGATAATCCACTGAACGGGCGTTTTGGGTTGGTCAACATCAAGAAAGGCCATACGTTCATTATATATCAAAAGTTGCGATAGCAACAGATGACTGATGGGATAAAACGGGGATGATGGGAATAATTTGTGCTTGGGTATAAACTTTTTACATGATAGCGATAATTGCGGCGGTGGCGGAAAACGGAGTGATCGGCTCGAACAACGAGCTCCCGTGGGGAGATATGCTCAATATTCCGGACGACACAAAACGGTTCATAGAGCTTACTAAGGGCAACGTCGTCGTCATGGGGCGGAAGACCTACGAATCCATCCGTAAACTCGGCCGACGCCTGCCCAACCGCACGCGCGTGGTCATTACACGCCAAACGGACTACGAAACTATACCTGACTTCGAAACGTCTAACTCGCTCGAAAAAACTATAGAAAAATACAAAGACCGAGACATTTTCGTGATCGGCGGGACTGAGATATTTAAACAAGCCATACCGCTTGCCGACACCATGTACATCACCCACATTCACAAGGAATTCGAGGGCGACGCGCTTTTCCCCAAGGTAGACATGAAAGTATGGAAGCAAACCGAGGAAGACGCGCGCGAGGGTTTTAGTTTCGCAGTCTATAAGAGAAAATAAAGGTTCCGCGGGGCAGAGCCCAGCGCGTATTTACTGAGCGATTCCGTTTGCGGGATCGCCCTCCCTCGCGGCAGAGCCCCGAGGTATTCAACCTTTGTTCCGACGTCTCCCCGCCTTGCTGGCGAGGCAGGTCGGCCCAAATGGATACTGTGTATCCATTTGGCTCTCTCGCTAGTCGGAATAATCCTCCGTTCCTATTCCCTCTCCAAAAAACAAAACCATCATATCCCTTATTCGGGCGAATGAGAGGAGAATTTTTTAAAAAAGGCCCCGCTTTTGAAGGCGAGGCTAAACCTACTCTGTCACGGAAGACTGATCTCTTGTGCCGTTGAGTCCGAACACTTTCCGCACGCTCTTGTAGAGAAAATGCGAAATCAAGATGGCGAGCCCGATAAGCACGATTTGCACGAAGGAAACGGCAACGTAAACAAGGTATCCCCTGTGAACAAGGTGCGATTTCCATCCTATCTGCCTGCCATCTCCTTTCAATGACCAGTCAGCTCCACCGTTCTCCTTCGGGTTGATCTCATACAAACGGTCATTGAGACCCTTCAGCCAGAAAAAGATCAAGGCTTGTTCGATCTGGACGGGTATAAGTACAACGATGAAAAGTTCGAGACCAGCCTGCGACTCTAAACCCAAGTCACGGACTACAAGGTAGATGAAGACCGCCGATATTGGCAAAAGGGGAAGTCCGGCCAAGGCAAGAAGGCCGATGTTCTTGGCAAAGAAGGCTTTAATTTCAGTAGTGCATCCCATAAAACTCACCTATTCTGTTGTGAAAGAGGGGGGAAGAAACGTGCTTAAACTACGCTGTTTAATAAAAATCGTCAAGGAAAATAACAATAGAGACAATTCACCCCACGTCATCGCCCTTTTGGAGCTACGTGGGGGTTGCTGGGCTACTTTTTAGCAGCCAATTTGGGAAAAGAGCATCTCCATACTGAACCCTATGCAAATTGGTTCAGGAAGGGATTGCTGGGAGCGTGCTTTTTCATGAAAGCAACGCGAGCTTCGTGGTCCTTTGGGCTAGGGTAGTCGTTTTCGTCATCGTTCATATATATGTTCCTCCAGTGATGACTCCACTTCTCGACCAACTGATTGAAAGGAGCGGTTTAGTGTGCTTCAAGCTCCTGTGTCGTGTGCATCCCATCCTATGTATCAAAATGTTTTCAAAGAGCCTCTCACGCTCATTGAGCTCCGTTTCCGAAGCAGAGAACTGATCGCATGACCAACGCTCGTAATTGCATCCTACCACCAGAGCAATTTACTATCAAGCGGGCACAGCAACCATTTAAAAGTATGGCAAAACCGTTTTCAAAAAAGCCTGATGCTCTCCCAACCCACAATCCTCTCGAATCTCACCATGAAACTTGGACATTTCGCTACTGTTGTAGCGAAATGTCCATCGTTGCGGTGGGGGTGAGATTCGAACTCACGATACCTGTTACGGTATAGCAGTTTTCAAGACTGCCGCCTTAAACCGCTCGGCCACCCCACCTACGCCAAGGCTCCGATAGACAAATCCTACCGGAAGATCTTGTCTGTCGATTCTAGCTTTACCTCTACACCTTTGCAAGGTGCGGGGGTTTATTTTTTACAAAAACCAAGTACAATAATCTCACTTGGGCTTGTCCTGAGTTCGTCGAAGGGCCTATAGTTCAGTGGCAGAACATCTCCATGGCATGGAGGAGGTGGCGGTTCGATTCCGCCTAGGTCCACCGCGTAAAACTTATATCCGCCTAAGAGGGCGGATTTTAAGTTAACTCGGTAGATTCGTTAGTTTGCAAAACAAATTTTGCGAGACACAAAAGGGCAAAGCCTTATTGCTTCTCCCACATATCCCACACGTGTCGCGCGGCGTTGCGCGGAGTCCCCTCAACGGGAAAATGATGCAGATCTAAAAAGGGCACCGAGTTGCACTCTATTATCCCCCACTTTTGGGCATCAGGATCCTTGGTGATATCTCCAATTATAAAATCAAAGCCCATCACCGGATAGTTTATGGCCCGGCCAGCTTTTTCTAATACCTCTTTTATTTTCGGGTGGGCTATGTCGTATTCCTCGGCACTATACCCTCCATACGAAACGCCGATCTTTTCTGTCAGGTCTATCGTCTTACCCTTCGGCAGTACCATCTCCAGCGAATAGTCGCCGCTTCTTTTTAGAAAACCGGCGGTAAGCGGAGATATCTTGTATTCCTTGACCTTTGTGTGCCTATGAAAATTTTTAGTATTGATCAATTCACTAATCGTGCTTTTGCCATCACCGGTTATACGCGGCGGGTCGCCACGCAAAATACCGGCGAGCACTCCGTTGATGATCGTGCCCCGATACACGCTTCCCACCAGATGCTCCTCCATAACCAGCCTCGGGGCGAGTTTCCGGCCGACACGATAGGCTTCGCGCAGTTCGTCCTCCGTGTTAATAAAAGTCGTGGTATGCCTTCCGCGCGAACCGGACGCGGGCTTTACTATCACCGGCTTATCAAGCCCGTCAAAAGCCTTGCGCATCGAAGCAAACGACGAGAAAACCCCGCCGTGCGGAACCGGCAAGCCGGCCTCAATAAGTTTCTTTTTCACGACCATCTTATCATCCATCCAGTGAACAGCGTCGGTTTTTAGTTTCTGCGGTATAGGAAAAACAGTGAATAGAATCTCCTTTCGTCCGATCTGTGCAAAACAAATGCCTGTCGGCCTGCCAAACAGCGTTACCCGCCCACACAATATGCCGCGAGACCTAGCTTCTTCAATAATGACCTTAAGCCGGGTGGATGTGATCTTTGCAGTATCCAATTCTATTTCGGCCATTTTCAAGACAATACCCAGCTTTACTAGAACGCCAGTGGCCGCATACATTATCCTGTCCACGGACCTTCCCAGCCAGCTCCTGTTGAGCCCGTCCAAGCGGTGCAAAAACATCATGAAGTATTCATTCGCAAGATTCAGTCCGTGCGGTATCGGATTATTGCCGCAGTGATAGCACTTCTTTTTTTCAGCCTGATTAAGCATGATGGGTAATTATGCCCGCAACCCATTGTTATCAGCAAGGGGTTACGCCGATAACGTGAGAATTGGAATCACGAATTCACTCAACCAATTTCCGACTTGCCCATTCGTAGCCCAGCGAGGCGAAGTAGGGTCGGAAATTGGTTGAGTGAATCTGGTTGCGCAAAAATGCGATATAGCAATCAGACTACTTATCCAGTGCCTAATCAAACATTGGTTGAGTTCGGAGTCAAACAGACCATGACATGCTATAATTCTAGAAAAACATGACACACCCAACAGAAGAACGCATTAAAAGCGCCCCGAAAGACGTCTTCGTTTATCTGCTCTCGATCGCAACGCTCTACACCGCGACGATCAATTTCATAACGCTCATATTCGGCTACATTGATATATATTTTCCCAACACTCTCGACTATTATGGCGCGCGCAACCTCGGCAGTATCCGCTGGTCCATTGCTTCTATCATCATAGTTTTCCCGGTCTACCTGCTGACTTCGTGGCTCATCAATCGGGACATTAAGAAAGAACCCGCCCGCGGAGAAATAAAAATAAGGAAGTGGCTAATATATCTGACGCTCTTCATTGCGGCCGTGGTCGTGATCGGCGACCTGATAACCATAATCTACAACTTCCTTGAAGGAGACCTGACCGCGCGGTTCGCGCTAAAAACGCTCGCCGTCCTCATCGTGGCGCTTGCGATATTCGGCTATTACATTTGGGAGCTGCGGCATGCCGGCGGCTCATCGCTCAGGAAAAAGGCCGCCATAGCGGCTGGCATCGTTATCGGAACCATCGTCATAGCCGGATTTTTCATTGCCGGCTCACCGCTCGAAGAACGTCTGCGTAAATTCGACGAGCGGAGAGTGAACGACCTGCAATCCATACAATCGCAATTAATAAATTATTGGATGAGCAAGGGCAGACTGCCCGCAAACCTTGATGCGCTTACGGATAACATTTCCGGATTCCGCGCGCCGACCGACCCCGAGACCGGCACGGCCTATGGCTACCAGCCCGGCGGCGACTTGTCATTCAAGCTTTGCGCCGATTTCAAAACCGATGCGCGCCAGACATCAACTTCCTCCGGGAAACCAATCCCCGCAGGCTACTACGGCGAATACGGCTACAGCTGGGACCACGAAATAGGGACAACCTGCTTTGAGCGGACCATTGACCCAGAGCTCTACCCAAAACGACCAAAGTCGTAGCGAAGTTATCTCGGTTCTATTATCTCGGGCTTCAAAAAGTGGCCAAAATCAACGTTCTTGCGCACAAAATACAGGCCCGTTACCACGACTGCGAACAGAAACGCGCCTATCATGATTGTTTTGTAATGCACTTCTGGATGAGACATCTTATTATTTCACCACAAAGTTTATCAGCTTATTCGGAACAAAGACAATTTTAACTATCCCGCGCGCAACGTATTCCGCCGCTCCTGGAGCCTTCATGGCCAGTTCTTTCGCCTCAACTTCAGAAATCCCACGCTTAACCGAAACCTTCGCTCTGACTTTTCCATTGACCTGCACAATAAGCTCGAATGTCTCTTCGTGTATGAGCTCCGGGTCATAAGTTGGCCAAGGTTCAAGGTGTATCGATTTTTTATGTTTCAGCATTGACCATAACTCTTCCGCGATATGCGGCGCAAACGGCGCAAGCAAAAGCAAGAACCTCGCCCAGACCTTCTGTGGGATGCGTTCCTCGTTACGGCATTCGTTCATGAATATCATAAGCGAGCTCACGGCCGTATTGAAAGCCATTGTTTCAATATCCTCGGAAACTTTTTTGATAGTCCGGTTGATGAGAGGCTCCAAACGGCCGCCTACACTATCCTTCGTTATCTCTTTTTCGACCGCGAAACTCCAAACGCGGCCAAGGAAACGGCTGACGCCCTCCATATTCTTCGAATCCCATGCTATTGCCTGGTCAAACGGGCCCATGAACATCTCATACAACCGAAGAGAATCAGCGCCGTAGATATTCACCATGTCGTCGGGGTTCACCACATTGCCTTTCGACTTAGACATCTTTATCCCCCCCTCGCCCAATATCATGCCGTGCGCCGTTCTTTTTCGATACGGCTCCCTATGCGGCACAAGGCCGATGTCGTATAGAAACTGATTCCAAAAACGCGAGTACAAGAGGTGCAACGTTACATGCTCCATGCCTCCGTTATACCAGTCAACCCCTCCTTCGCTCTTCGAGCTTCGAGAGGGCAAGGCGGCACCCATCCAATATTCCAGTTTCTTAATGTTCGCAAACTCCTTTTTGTTTTTAGGATCAACATACCGCAAGAAATACCAGCTTGAGCCCGCCCAATTCGGCATCACGTCCGTCTCCCGCCTCGCCGGCTTCCCGCACTTAGGACATTTGGTTTTGACCCATTTCTCAAGCGAAGCCAGCGGCGACTCGCCATTCTCGCCGGGCCTAAAATCCTTTACCTTGGGCAATTTTACCGGCAGATCGGCAACAGGTATCCAGCCGGGATTCATCTCTTCTCCGAGTGATAATTTTGACTTTTGCCTGCCCGGCCAGGGATCTTTTAGTTTTGGATTTGACGCGCAATTTTCGCAGAAAATAAGCGGAATAGGTTCGCCCCAATAACGCTGTCTCGAAAATACCCAATCGCGCAGCTTGTACTTAACCTCTTTCTTACCAGCAACAAAATGGGTTATCGCCTGCTTCGCATCCTCCGACTCCATGCCATTAAACTTGCCTGAATCAACTAAGCGGCCGCCTCCGGTATAAGCCGCGGTAAGCGGCGGACATGTCGGCTCGGGATAGTTGGGACAAATTACCATTTTTACCGGCAGTTTAAATTTGCGGGCAAATTCCCAATCCCGCTCGTCGTGGGCCGGAACGGCCATCACCACCCCTGTGCCATAGTTCGCCAGCACATAATCGGCAACGTACACAGGCACATCTTTGCCATTCGCCGGATTTACTGCCCTCACACCCTTCAATTCCACGCCGGTCTTCTCGCCACCTTCAACAACGCGTTCTTGTTCGGGTTTCTTTTTTGATTCTGCTATATATTTCTCAACTTCCCAAAGATTTGAGATTTGCGTTTTAAGTTTTGAGATTAATTCGTGTTCCGGCGCCAGAACCACATAAGTCACACCAAACAACGTATCTGGCCGAGTAGTAAAAACCTCCACTCCGCCATTTTTGATATTTGCCTGCCCGGCCAGGGATATTTGCCTGCCCGGCCAGGGATTTTTGATTTCGAATGGAATGAGCGCTCCTTCACTCTTGCCTATCCCATTAACCTGTTGAGTCTTTATAGTTTCAAGATAATCAACATCTTTCAGTCCGGCCAAAAGTTTTTCAGCGTACGCCGTGATTTTCAGCATCCATTGCTCTTTGTCTTTCTTGATCGTTTCCGTGCCGCACCTTTCGCACTTGCCGCCGACAGATTCTTCGTTCGCCAAACCAATCTTGTCCTTCGGGCACCAATTTATAGGCATGTTGGCCTTGTAAGCCAGGCCGTGCTCGAAAAATTTCAAGAATATCCATTGCGTCCACTTGTAATAATCTGGGTCGGTCGTGTTTATCTCGCGGCTCCAATCGAGCGACGGGCCGACAGACTTTATCTGCCGGCGAAAATTGTCCGTATTCTTTTTAGTAACTTTCTCCGGATGTATGCCGGTCTTAATGGCATAATTCTCAGTGGGCAATCCAAAAGCGTCCCAACCAATCGGAAAAAGTACGTTATAGCCCTCCATCCGGCGTTTTCTCGAAATAATGTCCAAACCAATGTACGGTCTCAAATGGCCGACATGCAGCCCGTCGCCGGACGGGTACGGAAACTCAAAAAGCGAATACCACTTTTTCTTCTTGGACGGAAATTCCGCCTCGTATATGCGAGACTTCTCCCATTTTTTCTGCCATTTGGACTCAATACGTTTGAAATTATAACCAGCCATAATACTGAATTCTACTCATTTTTTGCTCATTAACCAGCCCAAGACTATATCTCAAACTCGTGGACTGAGGTATTCGGAATATGGTCTATTTCTTTATCGTGAAAGATGCGATGGAGCATCCTTATCACTCCGCCATGGGTAACGGCAAGCACTTTCTTGTGAGCATGATCTTTCTTAACATCGTCCATGAAGAATTTCAGGCGAATACTCATGTCGTGCGGAGACTCCCCGCCGAACGGACTATGATCGAATTTTGATTTGAGATGAGTTTCCTCCCACTTCTTGCCGCTCATCGACCCAAGATCTTTTTCAGTCAACTCTTCGCGGGTTATAAGCGGGGTCTTTGAGTCGCCTTTTAATATCTGCGCTGTTTCCATAGCCCGCTTGAGCGGCGACGAAAATATCACATCATAATCAAAACCGATTTGCCTCGAAAGCTCCGCGGCCTGTTCCCGTCCGGCAGCATTAAGGGACGGGTCAATGCGCCTACCCATGAGTAGTTTCAATTTATTCATATCCGTCTCACCATGCCGCACAAAATATATTTTCATCAGATTTTCAAGACTCTCCTTGCGTTTGCGACGGTCTTTTCGCAGACAGCTTCGAAGCTAAGGTCAAGCTTCTCGCCTATCGCGCGGGCGGTGTGCTCTATGTAAATCGGCTCGTTGCGCTTCCCGCGAAATGGTGCGGGCGCAACATATGGCGCATCGGTCTCGAGGACGATTCGGTCGATGCCTATCACATTGATCGCCTCATCGTAATCTTTCGTGAAGGTCGTGACCCCGCCGAAGGAAAAATAGAATCCTAATTCTTTCAGTTGTTGGGCGTCTTCCGGAGTGCCGGTGAAAAAGTGTACTATTCCAGGAATAACATTTAACTTTTGACTATTAACTTTTAACAAAGAAATAAGATCTGGGAAGGCGCTGCGGCAATGGATCATGAGTGGCTTCTGTAGCTCGTGAGACAGCTTTATCTGCGCCTCGAACGCATCTTTCTGTTTTCTCTGGATTTCTTCTGTGTTAGTCTGCGTTCCGTCTGCGTGAGTCTGCGGGACTCGATAGTAATCGAGTCCGCATTCGCCTATCGCCACAACTTTTTTGCTCACGCCAAGCTTCTTGTAATATTCGTAGTCAAACACTTCCCCCCGCGAGGTAAAGCCACCCTTGCCTTCCTTAGCTTCAGCCACGGAGGGGCCAAGCTCCTTCTCGTCGTGGTATGACTTGTCGGTATGTATCGGGTGGAGCCCGATTGCCGCATAGACGCCCTCTTGATACTTCTCAGCAGTTTCAACCGCTCCTTTAGAGGTATCGCGCTGAGTACCGACATTCACGAGCCAAACACCAGCCGCAAGCGAGCGATCTATCACTTCCTTCGAATCCGGATAAGCCGCAAAGTGAATATGGGCGTGAACGTCAATTAACCTAGACATGGGTAAGGTGAGCTGTCCCGATTTCATTCAAATCTTCACCGAGGATCCTCGATTTCGTAATCTCGCTCCACAAGAACGGAATCGGGACGATTTGATTTGAAATCGAGGATCCTCGGTTTTTGTAAACAAAAATCGGGACCAAATGCGTATGAGTATGGACATCGATTAACTTGGGCATGATATTAACAAAATTAGATCAGCGATGAGCCTCCGTCAACGGTGTATATCCCTCCAGTTATGAAAGAAGCGTCTTCGGAAGCCAGAAACACGGCAAGTTTAGCCACGTCTCCTGGTGTGCCGATCTTCCTTAGGGGATTTGAAATTAAAAACTCTCTTAGCTCATCTTTATTATCAAACACAGATCCCACCCCTTCGGTATCAATAGGCCCCGGGCAAATACAGTTAATCCTTATACCATCTTTTGCGTAAACTAACGCTGAACCCTTGGTAAAATTGATAACTGCCGCTTTGGCTGCGGCATAAATAGGGCCGTCTATAAGCGGCTGCAGACCCCTTCGCGAGCCGATATTGATAATATTTCCTCCGGTTTTTTTAAGATGCGGCGCCAACTCTTTCGTCAGCATGAAAGTACTCGTGAAATTTGTATCCATAATATCCCTGAATAAATCCAAAGACATCGTGTCTATGTTTTCGTCCAGATATATACCGGCATTATTTACTACGATATCGATCTTTCCGAAATCTCTTACAACCTTATTGACCAACGCCTTGATGTCCTTTTCTCTACGGACATCTGTTTTAATGAAATGGATATTATTGTTTTTTGCATCTGGCTCATTCCTGCTAGCCACGATCACTGTTGCTCCTTCGTTAATAAATGCCTCAACTATGCCCAGGCCAATACCCCGAGACCCGCCAGTTACTATCGCCACATTGTTCTTAAATTTCATAGTTCCAATGTTTGTTTATCAAAGCCAAAATTCACCTCATCAATCAGCTGAATCATCTTTGGTTTTAGTATATACCAAGAATCTCCTTGCAAAACATCCTCTGTCTCTTTTGGCACAGGATGCCCCCTCTTCATGCGATGCTTCACCGCCAAATCATAGCGAGGGCCATCTATTTTTTCTGCCAAACCGTGAAACTGAATGCCTAAATTAAGTTCCTTGCTTTTGTTGCTGATGGTGATCGTGCCGGCAACTTGTTTGTTTCTGATAACAGCCCATGAATGACGTGCGGCGGGATCGGACATCCAATATATATTGAAAATATCGTCATGGATATATATGACATCGGCCACCCATACGCCCGCTTCGTCCGATATTCCTAAACTCATCAGATGGCCTCTGTCCAAGACCTCTTTTATCCTTTTCTTGATGTCCATTTTAATCAATTCTTGGAAACAACGGCTTTTCCGGGAACTTGTTCTCCTGTATCAGCGTCTTTATCGTCTCCGACGTTTCGGGCAAAATCGGGTTCAGCATCCGGCCAATGTTGTAGAGGCGGATCACTAGATTTTTAATGATGTCTTTGGCTTTAGCCGGGTCGGTCTTCGCGAGCGCGAAAGGCTTAGTCTCTTGGATCAGTAAATCAAGTGTGGATATTTCGGCCCAGACTATTCCGGCCGCCTTCTTAATATCAAAAACCTCTATCGCCGCCTTGAAGGAGTCTGGAATCGTATCGACAAGAATGGAAACGGGTTCGGTCAGATTAGTTGCCGCCATTTTAGTTATCCGGCTCGTAAGGTTGCCCAAACCGTTCGCGAGATCCGCGTTATAGCTTTCCTTAAACTTGTCCCAGGTAAAATCGCTGTCCTCGAAAGTGTTTGCTTCTTTTGCGACCCAATAGCGGAGCGCATCGGTGCCGAATTTCTCCACCACCTCGAACGGGTCGATAACATTCCCTAAACTCTTCGACATTTTTTGTCCGCCGCTGTTTATAAAGCCGTGGATGATAATGTGCTTCGATAGGGGCAGCCCGGCAGACAAAAGCATCCCCTGCCACATCGCGGATTGCTGACGCAGATTGTCCTTGCCGGCAATTTGCACGGCGTTTCGCTTATCTCTTGTTCCCCAAAACTCGGTAAATCGTTTTTCGTCGGATGGCCAGCCGAGCGTAGAAACATAATTTATGAGCGCGTCGAACCAAACATACATAACCTGCGCATCATCCCCCGGCACGGGGATGCCCCACGGCATCTTGGTCTTTAGCCTGGAGATGCTGAAATCTTTCAAGCCTCCCTCGACAAACTTCTTTATCTCATTGAAACGGAAGTCTGGTATTACGAAATCGGGATTCGCAGTATAGAAGTCCAATAAAGGTTTCTGATGCTTCGACCACCGAAAAAAGTAATTCTCTTCCTCGATATTCTCGATGGCCATATTCGGATGTATCGGGCACTTTCCGTCCAACAATTCGGAATCGGTCTTCTCCAGTTCACAGCCGACACAATACTTAACCTTGTATATCTGCTTATAGATATCGCCGTTTTTCTCGCATATCTTCCAGAATTCCTGCGCCGCCGCCTTGTGTTTCGGGTCGCTAGTGCGGATAAAATTCGTATAACTCAGATTCAGGCCTTTCTTCAGGGCGTCGAACTTGGCAGCATATTCGTCCACATATGCCTGCGTATCTTTGCCCTGTTCCTGGGCTTTGCGGTAAATCTTTACGCCATGCTCGTCGGTGCCGAAATTAAACACAACCTCATCGCCCATCAAAACATGATAGCGCGCAATGATGTCCGCTTGGATTATCTCGAGCGCGAAGCCGAGATGGGGCTTGTCGTTCACATACGGAAGCGTCGTTGTTATGAAAAACTTATTTTGCATTGTTTGTCGGAATTATGTCTGGTTTCGGCGCCTTGCTGTGCGACCACTCGTCCAAGAGCTCCACTATGATCACCGCCGCGGGAATGGCGAGCAACATGCCCACAAAACCGGCCAGTTTAACCCCTCCCAGAAGCGATATCAATATCACAACTGGGTGGATCTCGATCGCGCGCTTCATCATCAGCGGAACGAGCACATTGCTCTCTAATTGCTGGATGATGAGGAACAATATGAAAGCGTAGAGGCCCAGGGTCCACGATTGCGCGGCGGCGATGATGACCGCGAGCGCGCCGGAAAATATCGGCCCCATGACCGGCACAAGCTCAAAGACCGCCGCGAACACACCCAAGATCAGGCTGTATCTTACGCCCATGAGCCACAGGCCAAGCGAGACCATCACGGCTACGATAAGACTCACGACCATCTGGGCGTGGAACCAGAGGCCAATCTTCCGCGCTGTCCGCTCGTATATGCCTATGATCCTGTTTTCCACTGAGGCCGGCAAAACCGCGCGCAAGAAATCTCTCACTCCGTTACGACTAACCGTAAGGTAAAAAGAAAGTACTAGTACAGTGAAGAAATAAGTGGCTCCGCCGAGGAAAAGACCGATTATATCGAGGAGCGGCGCATTCCCGGCCAGAAGCACGCCAGCTAAATTACCAAGGCTAGGATCGACAAGCCGGCTGATCTTGGAAGACGCGTCGGAGCCAAGAACCTTGGTGATGGTTCCATTAAGGTTGCTCAGTAATGAGTTTAGTTCTATGAGCGCGATAGGTATGACCGTATAGATGAGGAATGCGATGACCGCCAAGCCAAAAACAAAGACCATAATGGTCGCGAGCATCCTGGGCAGGCGCATTTTTTCAAGCCGCGAAACGACTCCGGCCAGCGCCGTTGATATAAAAACCGACAGCAAGACCGCCAAAACCACCTCGCGGAGCCTATAGGCCACGAGTACCGCGCCCGCCATCGCCAGCACCTTCCAAAGGCTGGCCCAGGATATTTCGACTTTCAGGTTCATCTTTAGTTCCCCTCAATACTAATCCAATTTCAGCCAAGCCTCCAGCATCGCTTTATCCTCAGCTGGTCCCAAAACCGCTAGATTTAATTTTTCGTTCTTGAAAATATCCCTGGCCACATTCCTGATTTCTTCCGACGTAACCGCATTGAAACGTTCTATAATCTGTGCCGGAGTCATAATCGCCTTCTCTACAAGCTCCTGTATGCCGTAAAAATTAGCCAAACTATTGGAGGTCTCAAGACCCAAGGTAAGATTGCCGGCAATATGGTTCTTCACTTTTTCCAACTCATCATTCGGAACCAATTCATCCCTTAATTTTTTAAATTCTCCAATGATCGCAGATATAACAACTTGAAATTTCTTGCGGTCGATTCCCGCCGCAACCGCCAGATAACCATGATCGGTGTAAAGATCCGTGCTGGAACTGATATAGTATGCCGCTCCCAGCTTCTCACGAACCTCCTGGAAAAGGCGGGAACTCATGCCGAGACCAAGAACGCCCGAGAGAACATCTAAAGCAAAGCGTCGGTCGTCAAAAGCGTCATACGCACGGACTCCCAACATAATGTGCGTCTGTTCAAGCTTCTTTTCGCTCAGTAATATCTCCGGTTTTTTTTGAGACTCCGTAGTTTTCACCTTGCCAACTTTGTTACCCTTAGGCATGGCTCCGAAAGTCGCTTTGATCTTATCCAGAAGCGCGGGCTCATCAAAAGAACCGGCAACCGCCACTATGGTGGCCTGAGGCAAATAATGCTCGCTTCTGTATTTCATCATATCTGCGCACGTTATCTTCCTTATATTTTCTTTGGTTCCACCGACATCCCACCCGGCCGGCTGATCGCCATACATAAGCTCTAAGAAAAGCACTGCGACTTTATGACCAAATTCATCCTCGCACATATTAATCTCTTCTATGATCACGCCGCGCTCTTTATCCATCTCCTTTTCGTCAAAGACCGGATTGAGATAAATGTCGGAAACTATGTCAAGCACCTTGTCCAAGTGACGCGCTTCGGCCTTGGCGTAATAGCCAGTGTACTCGTGACTGGTAAAAGCATTATGGACCCCGCCCAAGCCGTCTAACTCAGAAGTAATTTGCAAAACTGTCGGCCTTTTTTTCGTACCCTTGAAACACATGTGCTCAAGGAAATGCGAAATACCATTTATATCCTTAGCCTCATACTTAGATCCAGCCTCAACCAGGACCAGCACAGTAACCGCCAAATTGCCCGGCTGCGGCGCGGTTATTATCTTGAGGCCATTGTCTAAAACTGTCTTATTGAACGCCATTCTAGATTTTTGCGGCAATAAACGCCTTCAGCGCGGATATTTTGATTCGTTCCTGCTTCGCCGTGTCGCGGTCACGGACAGTAACAGTATCTTTCTTATCAGATCCCGCCTCGCCGAGCGTGTCAAAGTCGACCGTTATGCAATACGGGGTCCCGATCTCGTCCTGGGCATAATATCTCTTGCCAACATTTCCACGGTCGTCAAAAGCCACGGCAAAATCTTTTTTCAAATCAGCATAGATCTTGCGCGCGGCCTCAACCAGCTGTGGCTTGTTCGCAAGAAGCGGAAAAACAGCCGCCTTATAAGGCGCAAGCTGTGGCGGCAATTTCAGAAAGACTCGCCCCGCCCCGTGGCCGTCAGGCTTTACGGGGTCGCCATCTTCCACATAGCTCTCGCAAAGAACCGCAAGCACGGTACGGTCGACGCCAAAAGTCGGCTCGACAACGTGCGGGACAACCACTTCGTTCGTTATGGGGTCGCGATAAGAAAGCGATTCGCCTGATCTTTCCTGATGATTCTTCAGGTCAAAGTCAGTTCGGTACGCAAGTCCGTAAAGCTCCTTCCGGCCGAACGGAAAGTCGTATTCGAAGTCTATCGTCCGCTTCGAGTAGTGGGCAAGCTCGTCCTGCGGAACATCAAGCTCATGGATGTGGCTTTCGGAAAGGCCAAGCCAGCGCATCCACTCCCGCATTTCCTTCCTCCAATATTCAAAAACTTCCTGCCATCCTTCTTCCCCATCCGCGTTAATCGGCGCTAAATCAGCGCTAATCCGCGAATCCCGCTTAGCGGGATTAAAGAAGTACTCAATCTCCATCTGCTCGAATTCGCGCGTGCGGAAGATGAAGTTCCCCGGCGTGATCTCGTTGCGGAACGCCTTGCCGATCTGCGCGATGCCAAAAGGCAACCTCGGACGCATCGAGTCTAGTATGTTTTTGAAATTCACGAACATCGCCTGCGCCGTCTCAGGACGGAAATAAACCTCGTTCGCTTTTTCTTCGGCCGGACCAAGGAAGGTCTTCAGCATCAGGTTGAACTGCCGCGCCGCGCCAAGCTCACCGTCGCAGTTCGGGCACTTCTTCGCATCCGCCAGCTGGTCCGCCCGAAAACGGTTCTTGCACTTTTTGCACTCGGCCAAGGGATCGTTGA
>MHIY01000023.1:8049-11534 GCA_001817755.1 Candidatus Colwellbacteria bacterium RIFCSPLOWO2_01_FULL_48_10 | reverse complement strand
TAAATCTCGCTCCCAGGAAAAATAAAACCGCGCCTCTTACAGAGGGCTATTACTTTGTCCATCAAGGTCAATTCAACTTTAGGCATAATAAATAATAGACTGATTCTAGCACTAAGTTTTGGTATTTAAAAACTAAAAACGCGCAACACCTGTGTTGCGCGGGCGCGGGTAGCGCCAGATGAAATGCCGATTTAATTGGAAAGAGCGGAAAAGGACAAATGGGTGCTTAGTGGGCCCGGCGCAGCCAGGCGAACACATCGGGCTCATCCACGATCGGGAATGCGGCGTCTCCCGGGATTTTCCCGATGAGCTCGGCAAACACCTGGTCAGCCGCGCCGGCGACGAATTCCACCACCTCGGGAAGCATGGGCGCAAGTTTCTGGCGATATTTGCTTGCAAGCGGGGCTCCACTCACTCCGATGATGATGGGCATGCCTTGCATGAAACTCGTCTCAGCCTCCCCAAGGAAGATGGTCTCCCCGGGAAGAAGGCTCCTCAGGTAGGAGAGATTCCCTTCGGAGTCGAGACCGCCATCCGCGTGAGCGAGTTCCAAATGGAACCGGAAGATCGCTTTCTTCATGGCGTAGGGCAGTAGATCGCCATACCTCTCGTAGATTGGACCCTTGCGTTTCACGGAGAAAGCAAGGATAGTGCCGGCCCAGTCCAGAACGACAACCGTGTAACCGCCATCCCAAACAGTGGACACAGCCGGCCCACCCGGGCGCCCGAAGGATGTTACCAGGCACCGCTCGATCCTCGAGTTGAGAATGGTCTGGTATCTGGCGTCTGTTACCAGCCGGCGCATGTTTTTCATGACTGCCAGCCGGTTCACGATGTCCACCAGCGCTGGGAGCGCTTGTTCGCGCTGCTCGGTATTGAGCTCCGCGAACTTGTGCAGTTCCTGTTGTAGAAGAGCTAGGTTTCCTTGTTTCAAACTGATTCCTCCAGAATCCTGCGGATGATACTACAGTTCATTGATTCTGTCAAACCGACCGGTCGCAACCCGCCAATCTCTGCTAGGCAGTATGATTTTCCTAACAAGCTAGTCGCTATCTCGTAACGATGCCCTCTCCCTCCTTCACGGTCGCATCCGCCTGCAAACGCGTTGTGACCTGTTCGGCAAAAGCCGTCAGTTCCAGCCCGATAAAATCATCCATAGCTTTGACCGAAGTCGGGCCGAGAAGCTGCATATAATTTCCCGCCATAAAATCGCTCGGCGTCGCCCTCACCTGGAAAACCGCCTCGGGCTTTTCGCTGATAACGCCTGTCGTCGCAAAAAGCCGCCCAATCTTCCAAACAATCTGTCCGGTCTCCCCGTCCATCTCGGGAAGCGCCGCGATGTTGCTTTTCACAACGCCGGTGAATACAACGCGATTAGAAAGCTCCGCGCGCACCTCGATATTAGAAACATCAGTCGCAAAGTTGGCCAGCGTCCAGTGAATAGTGAAGTCGGTCGGGGTTTCAACCTTGGGCGGCCACGGACCGTTGTTTAAAATAAGGGCCGCTGCATCGCGGAAATAACCCGAAGCATCAACCACGATGTGCCCCGCAACCTTCGACTCGATCGAGCTCAAGCCGACGGTCTTATCGGCCGCAATATCAGGCGGAACCGTGCGCGACTCGATACGTCCATCGACTTTGACAGTAAAATTCTTATCGTTCAGTTTCTTGATCGGATACGAATCTTTGAGTTTTATGGAAAAGCCGACCGTCCCTGCCGCATGCGCCTGTAGCGAACTCAGCGCCATGGTTGTTTCTGGGCGCCAGGTAATGGTCCTACTTGCAGCGCTAAAAGCCGCGTTCGAAACAACGAGAGACTGCATGTCGAACATTGCGCCCGAAAGCTTTGCGGTCAGAACAACGTTCTCGAAGGCGATATCGGTGTTGTTCTTGTAAGACAGGATGTAGTTGAGTCGGTCAGACGGGCCATACGCGCTCTTCGGGTCGGCAATATACGTTTTGAGGGATATCGGCGCAGGAGATATGGCCACCGATATAGGCACTGTGAGCACCGCGTATTCGCGTTCTCCAACTCTCAGGAGCACTTTCAACAGCACCTCGAAATTCGAATCATCCGGCAAATCGGCGCTGCCTGCATATTTAATCTCCCCTTCGGCATCCGGAAAAAGACTGTCCACCCCCCACGAACTATCCTCATCCGCCTTCGGACTGGAAGACGAAAGACGAAATACCTCCGGGTGATCGAGCTTCAACCGGAACTGCGGCAGAGCGCGCTCGCCGGTGTTTTTATATTTAACAGTCGTTTCGAAATCATCGCCAGCAAAAACATTCTCGGGGGAAGACGCCTCGAACGAAAGAGGGAACGGCTCCGCGGACACTTTGACGATCTGGCTTTTCTCGAAAGTGGCGGTAAGCGACCCAGCGGCGTAGGAAATAGACGCATCAAATTCTCTGGTGTCCGAACCGGAATCGAGCAAAATAACCGCGAATGATTCTTCTTTTATCTCTCCCGGGCGCATCTCGCCGATCTCGAGCGATGTGATTCTCCTGTCTTCGCCGCTCGCAAGAACCGACCCGTTGGGCAGATGCAGACTCATCACGACATTCTTCAAAAAGCTGTCCGAATCGTTGCTTACGGTAAAGCGGATGTCGAATGGCAAGCCTATCTTTTCCGTGTCAGAATCGGCGGCGGCCTCAAAGGTTATGCCAGCATTCGAAATGCGCGTGTACCCATACCACCCCGAAAGAAAAACAAGCCCCGCAACGAGCGTGGTCAAAACAGTCTTCCATCCAACAATTTTATATTTCAACAACTTCATGAGATTCCGATGCCACCTTCTTCATCGAATTCGAACACAGGAACATTATATCGGAGGGTAGGAAATAGGCAATCTTCCCGTCTCCGCAATTTCCGCACTTGGCGAACTTAGAACCAAATCCCAGTATGTCCAAAAATCGCCGGTAGACTCTGTTGCGTAGTTCTTGCGGACCGGAAACGAAAACCGAATTTTCGACCGCATACTCAACGCCATACCAAAAGTGCAGATCAGGCGCATCGTGATGGGTCATCGCCTCTATGAATAGAAGAAAGCGGTGCAACGGGCCAGTCAAGCCAGATCTGTGGGAAAAGGCGTCGATAAGCTGGATGTCGGTTTTACGCAACAGGCGTGCGGTGACCAGGCTCCCCACCTGGAGATGCCCAGACAATTTCGATGTTATCTTGCGTATCCCCTTCGCCCGGGCGCTGATCTTACCCATATCCTTAGTGTAAAGAGTGATAACCTCGTCAAAGTCCCCCTTCGGAACCCTTTTAAGGACAACAGCTTTGGTCGAATATTCGATCATCTATATTAATCATACAGGAAAATGGGCCGTTCTACACACTAGCAAGCGAATCCTCCCGGATATGCTGTAGAGAATGTCTCGCAGGCTGATTTGGCTTGGCCCCCGCCCCAACCGGGCAAATCAGCCGAGAGTAAGGCTATCTTCGTCGCCGGAACGAAGATGCGCCGGCTCTCGCAAGC
>MHIY01000023.1:7380-8039 GCA_001817755.1 Candidatus Colwellbacteria bacterium RIFCSPLOWO2_01_FULL_48_10 | reverse complement strand
GGAGGGTGAGCGAGCCCTTGACATAGTAGTGGCTTCCTGTTAAGGTAGGCCAACATCAAAACTCCCCCGAAGGGAGATTTTTGTTAAAAACAAGCATAAAACCAGCATAAACATGAAGAGAAAAATCACGTCAATCTCAGCGCTCATAGCCATAATGGTCTTAGGCATAGGCTCTATGAAAGGTGAGGCTGACTATCACCCAGCCGTCGAACCAGCCGATCATAGGATGTTCGCATCCGCCGTCATAGGCGACAGTCCCGTCGTACTCGCAAAAAACGCCCGCAACAACGTAAAGATCACCGCCTATTCCAGCCGCGTCCAGGAAACCGACGACACCCCGTTTATCACCGCCTCGGGTAAGCATGTCCGCGACGGCATAGTCGCCGCCAACTGGCTGCCGTTCGGCACCAAGGTAAGAATCCCGGAACTGTTCGGCGACCGCATCTTCGTCGTCGAAGACCGCATGCACCGCCGCAACAGCGAAAAACTTGATATCTGGTTCGAATCAACCCGAGCCGCGATGTACTTTGGCGTTAAGACAGCCCGGGTAGAAATACTCTAAAATCATGTTCATGCATCTACTACAAGCCATCATCAGCGTGCTGAAACTAATTTAGCGCCACACGGCATTAGCCCTGTCCCCTAATAATCTTTGTATG
>MHIY01000023.1:2067-7356 GCA_001817755.1 Candidatus Colwellbacteria bacterium RIFCSPLOWO2_01_FULL_48_10 | reverse complement strand
GACGGGGCTATAATAAGCGCCATGCTAAAAAAATGGCCTCGCGATGCTAAGCGAGGCTTTGTCGTCAGAGTAGAACTTTAAGGGTCTTAATCCTTAGTTTGCCGGATTTGCACTGCGGACACTTGGGCGGCACTCCAAGGCCAGCCTTGTCTGGGAAGAATTTGTCCTGATCGCCCTCGAAGCGGCATTCTTCACAAACATATCCAGAACTGTCAGCAACATCGTCAAGGTCTCCCATAGTTTCACCCGTCAAGAACAATATGATGGCGAACCATCGATTAAGTTAAGTATAGCACTTATCCAAAACTGCAACAAAACTTAGTTTTTTTCCTTTGTCGCTTCCCGCACCGCATAAAAACGGGCAAAACCGATTACCAACGCAATCAATCCTCCGGCTATCAAAACCGATCCCAATATTCTAAACGTGTGATTGTCGAAAAAATGCACGCCTGATACTCCCGTTATGACTAGCGCCAAAGAGGTTCTAATGTAGGCAAGAAGCGTTCGCTCGTTGGCTAGCATGGTGCGCTCCACGGCCAAATGATCCCTCAGAATAAGTTTGTGGGGCGGGATCTCTTTATGCGAGCTGTTCATGATATGCCTTGATTATGCAATTCTTTGTCGCTCGGACGACATCTCTTTCCGCGAAAGCCAGAAGAAAAATCCAACCACCGCGAAGGTTATTATCGGCGACACCCATGAAGCCACCTCGAAGCCAAGGCCGTCAAGCATCATGATGGCGCCGAGAAATCCGACCGAGTACATCGCACCATTCTTAAGATAGCGATAGCGCTTTATCGTCTCCACGCCCCGTATCGTTATATAACGGACCATGAAAGCGCCGATACCGTTTCCAATGAGTATAAGCGGTATGGATATGGTAAACGCGAACGCTCCGAACACTCCGTCCATCGAGAAAGTGGTGTCGATAACTTCCAAGTACAATATCTTGCTCACGTCGCTCAATCCTCCAGATTGAATCAATTCCTTCTCTTTTTCTTCGGCGCTGTGTTTTAGCCCGCTAGTTATAAAAAACGCCGTCGAGCCAATCACCGCTCCGAGGGCAACAAATGGATTTATCTCAATGGTCAGCCACACCGACACCGTAAGAACAACCGATGCCAGCGTGTAAAACCAGAAAGAATAATGCTTATGAATCTTGCGCTCGATGAGAAACGCGTATTCCTTCGACTCCATAAAAAGCCAATGCAAGAAAAGGAATACCAGATAAACTCCGCCACCCGCGAGGAGTATCGGCTTACTGGATTCTATTATCTCTATGACTGACTCGTCGGAGCTGAAGGTAGCCGTAAACGCATTCACAAAACCGATGCTCGGGTTGGATAGATAAACTATTACCAGCGGCAAAAGGCCGCGGACAACAAAAACGGCGATGATGATGCCGTAGAATAAAAACCATTTCCTCGCCCGCTCCGACATGGTAACCAAAACATCCGCGTTGATTATTGCGTTCTCGATGCTCGTCACCACCTCAAAAAGAACCAGGCCTAGTACGATGATTATGATTTCGGAAAGGATCATAAAATGTATGTTCGGTTATGCTTATAATACGAAGCTTTTAGTGAAAGTGCGCGGGACAGGAGAATTTCACGTCGCTCATATTCATTCGCTCCCGATAGGGCTTCCGCCCTCTCGCCCTCGGCCTAAAGGCCTCGCTCACCCCCACGGGGAAACGCTAACGCCTTTCCCCGACCCCCTTTTAGGTTCAACTCCTACGCGCACAAAAATATACCCGCAAAGGAGTATATTTTCAATGTGCGCGGGACAGGAGTTGAACCTGCACGCCTTGCGGCGCAGCCACCTCAAGGCTGTGCGTCTGCCGTTTCGCCACCCGCGCATGGTAGATAATGTAAAACTTAAATATCAAAATGTAAAGTTAGGCGAAATCCGAGAATCTAATATGTTGAGTTGTTACTTTGAACTTAACAAAATCCCCGCTATAGCGGGGATTTTGTTAGACTTCCATCTTTCTCCTGATATTCCTGGCTGACAAGTCCCTCAAATAATAGAGCTTGGAGCGGCCAACTTTTTTGGGCGAGCTTAAAATATCAACCTTATTGATGGTCGGAGCATTGATCGGGTAAACCTTTTCCATGCCGACGCCGGCGACAGTCGCTCTCACGGTGAAAGTGGCTCCAGCCTCATTGCCGTGCTTGCGAGCAATCACCAGTCCCTCGAAAGTACTCACACGCTCCTTGATAACTTTCTCGGCCTTGGTGGATTTAACAGCCACCTTGGCGCCTTTTCTTTCCTCGGAAAGGTCCATAAGCACCCGTTCCACAACGCGCACGCGCGCTCCCGCCTTAATCTTGTCCAATATCGCTTTATCAATCATGTTTAAAAGTAGGGATATGTTATCGTACTTGGCCGTTCTGGTCAACCAGACCCTGAAAATCTTCCGGCAGCGCCGCCGACAGCTTGATGCGTTTTCCTGATATTGTCGAAAATTCGATGGAATCCGCATGGAGATAATGCCTTGGAAGCTTGTCGTTCTTGCCGCCATAAAGCTCGTCGCCGAGGACTGGATGTCCGATGGAAGCCATGTGCACCCTAATCTGGTGCGTGCGTCCCGTAAGGGGGGTAAGCTCAACAAGCGTAAACTCAGCCACATCTTTCGCACCTTTCAATTTGATATCCAAAGGCTTAACGGCCTTATATAGCGTAACGGCCTCGCGAATCATTTTGGTGTTGCGGGCGATAACATGCACCGTCCTTTTCACCGAGCCGTCCTTAAGCCCGATCGGCTTATCTATCCTTCCTTCGCCGGTAAGCGTGCCATGCACAATCGCAAGATATATTTTCTTGATCTCTTTGGTCTGAAACAAATTCTTAAGATAAGAAAAATACTCTTGGTTTTTTGCAATCAGCATAACGCCCGAGGTCTGCCGGTCAAGGCGGTGAACTATCCCCGGCCGATCAGCACCCGCCTGGCCGGTGTGAGGCTGTGCGTCACCGACGTTTTTAATTTCCGGCCGGTTCTCGATTACCCAGTCGACCAAGTTCGGTTCAGTTTTTTCGTGCTTTCCTTTGACGCCATGGACAAGCATCCCAGCCGGCTTGTTCACAGCCAGGAAATTCTCGTCTTCGTACAAAATCTCAACTGATGACTTATAACTCATAACTGATAACAATACTAACCGGTTATTAGCTACAAGTCATTAGCCAGAACTTATAAGAGGTGCGCCCAGCAGGGAATCTCACGTTGCTCGCCTTCGCTCGCTCCCGATAGGGCTTCCGCCCTCTCGTCCTCGGCCCAAAAGCCTCGGTCACCCCCACGGGAAACCGAACGCGGTTCCCCGACCCCCTCCGCTTGTTCGATCCCTGAGCACAAATTAAAACAGGCCGCAAAAAGCCTGTTTTAATTTGTGCGCCCAGCAGGGATCGAACCTGCAACCTTTTCAATGTCAATGAAACGCTCTACCACTGAGCTATGGGCGCCGAATAATGGAATCTTACAGAAACTTATTTAATAAATCAAAAAACTATAACCCTCCGTCGCATAAAGCTATAGAGGGCACTACTACAAATTAGTATGTAGTGCCGTGCACTCCGAAGCCTTGGCGAAGTAGTGCGCGTGGAAGGAATCGCCTACAAGTCCTCATGGATCATAGTCGGGCTGCGCCCTCTTTGATCCATGGGCTCGCAGGCCGCCCCTCGGTTCGCAAATTCAATCCTATTGCGAATCTGCGGGCTTCGATTCCACACGCGATTTCCAAAGGAGCGGCAAATGCCGCTCCTTTGGAAAATTGGTGCGCGTGGAAGGAATCGAACCTTCGGCCTCTTCATTATCAGTGAAGTGCTCTACCATTGAGCTACACGCGCGCAAAAAAACACTTGACCATAATACACTTGACCATTGATCGAGGCAAGCCAAAGCCAGTTGTCAAAAGTTAAGTGTCAACGATAAAACTCCGCTTATAAGCCGAGTTTTTTGAATCCATCAATATCGAACTTAACCGCGCTTTCGATCTTATTGCCCTCTGTCGAGAAGGCGTGCAGCATCTGGCCGCTTAGAAAAACGAGCGAATATCCAACGCCGACAACCCCCGCGAAAATCGTGAGTAATCCATAAACCAGGAACATTATTTCTATCTTGTTGAGCTTGTTGGGCCTAGCCATTGAAATATATTTCTCCTCCAATCGTGGCATTATATTTACTCCCCTGGCTTGCGATATCTATGTTCGTCATAGTAATGAAATACGGTATGGATTCAATGGCATTGATAAAATTTATGATATTCTGATACGATCCCTGCGCGCTCATATGGAATTTTATGGCTTTAAGGCCGCTAGATATGTCCGACTCATCGCCAGTGAAATTGAAGCTGTAACCGAGATCGTAGCGGCGGGCAATGTTCTCGGTACTGGTCCGAACTGACAGTAAAGCGTCTCTCTGTGGCAGAGCCTGCGTCAATTTAGCCAGATACGGCTCAGCCTCGTCTGACAAGACCTTAAGCTGTGAAAGCTGACTGATAGAATTTAGGCGGGAATGAAGACCGGCGCGGGTGGAAAAAATGTAATCACCTTTGACTTTAATATCCCGCCCCATAAATAATATACCGGCCACAATGGCAGCGATAATCGCAATAGACAGAGCTACGCGCGTCAAAAGTTGGCGCCTAAAATTGGTATCTTTCATTTGAGACTCTACCTTAATGATACACCCATGCAGGTAGATTATTAAAATATGCCCTAGTTATCCTATAATGTTGGCTATATGTCGACCATGAACCGTGCAATTTCGGAACAACCTATCGGTACGATTCGCGTTGGAAGTCCATCCTATCCAGAGATGCTGAAAAACATCCCTAAGCCGCCAGAAGAATTCTTTGTCCGGGGCAATCTGGATGCGGTACATCCAGCGGTGGCGATAGTCGGCACCCGCAAAGCCACCGCCGTCGGTCTTAAAACCGCCGAGGAGTTCGCTCGAAAACTGGGCGAGGCCGGCTTCGCCATAATAAGCGGGCTGGCGTTGGGTATAGACTCGGCCGCGCACCGCGGCGCGCTCAAAGCCGGTGCAAAAACCGTCGCCGTGCTCGGCTGCGGCATCGACAAGGTGTACCCGGCCCATAATGAAATATTGGCGGAAGAAATAATAAAATGCGGGGGCGCGGTCATCTCCGAATATCCAGCTGGGCACAGCGTCCGTAAATATAACTTCCTCGACCGAAATAGAATCATTAGCGGTCTAGCGCTTGCGACCATAGTCGTCGAGTCACCGGCAAGGTCCGGCAGTCTAAGAACCGCCGGGTGCGCAGCCGAACAAGG
>MHIY01000023.1:1277-2049 GCA_001817755.1 Candidatus Colwellbacteria bacterium RIFCSPLOWO2_01_FULL_48_10 | reverse complement strand
TGGGCCTGGGAAATATGATTGCCCGCAGAGCCAGAAACACGGGCGAAAACAACAAACAAAACGCGCTCATCGAGATCCTGCGTAGGACCGGAGCGCCTCTTAATTTGGACGAAATCATCGAGCTCACTGGACTCGGAATGCCGGAGATCGCGTCACTTTTAACCGCGCTCGCAATAGAAGGCAAGGTTGCCGAAAACGGCGGAAGATACGAGATAATTTAAAATCTGCATTTGACATTGATTGATATAGATATGCTATGTTAAAGCCGCATGAAACTAGTCATCGTCGAGTCTCCAACCAAAGTCCCGATAATTCAAAACCCACATGGTTTTAGAATTATCGAGGATCCTCGATTTCGTCCATCTCGTGAAACGAGATATGAAATCGGGACAAAAACCATCTCATGAAATTAGTCATAGTAGAAAGCCCAACAAAAGCCAAAACTATCTCCAAATATCTGGATGACAGCTTTGAAGTGCGCGCGAGCGTAGGCCACATCCGCGATCTTCCCAAGAGCAACCGCAAGGCGATCGACATCGAAGGCGGATTCATCCCCCACTATGAAATATCCAAAGGGAAAGAGAAAGTCATCGCCGAGATAAAATCCCTGGCTAAAAAAGCGGACGAGGTATATCTAACCACCGACCCGGACCGCGAAGGCGAAGCTATCGCCTGGCACCTCAAAGAGGTACTGGGGCTCGAAAACCCTAAGCGCGCGGTCGTGCACGAAATAACCGAAAAAGCGGTCAAGGAGGCGCTGGCGCATCCTCGC
>MHIY01000023.1:604-1262 GCA_001817755.1 Candidatus Colwellbacteria bacterium RIFCSPLOWO2_01_FULL_48_10 | reverse complement strand
TTTTGGACCGCCTCGTCGGCTACGACCTCTCCGGCCTCATCTGGAAAAAGGTGCGCTACGGACTCTCCGCCGGGCGTGTTCAGTCCCCCGCTCTCCGCATAATAATGGAACGCGAGCGCGAAATCCGCGCCTTCATCCCTGAAAAATTCTGGGTCATCGAGGCTGATTTCAAAACCAAAGCTGGCACAGAAATTAAACTTGCCTGCACCGAAGAACCAAAAACAGAAAATGAAGCTACTCGCATAGTCGAAACCGGCAAGACCGGCAAATGGTCCATAACGGACATTTCGCAAAGCGAGGCTAAGCGCACACCGCGCCCGCCCTTCACCACCTCAACCCTCCAACAGGCGGCCAGCTCTCGCCTCGGCTTCTCGCCATCAAGGACGATGGGCATAGCCCAGAAACTCTATGAGCAGGGTCTTATCACCTATATGCGTACCGACAGCGTGAATATCGGCAAGGATGCCTTGTCCGAAATTCACAGCCAGGTGGTCAAAAATTTTGGCAAAGATCATCTTGAACCGCGCGTCTATGTCGCCAAGAGCAAGAACGCGCAAGAAGCGCACGAAGCCGTGCGTATAACTAAGGCTTCCGTAAAAAGTGCGGGGTCAAACGATGAGCAGGAGAGGCTATATGAACTTATCTGGGGGCGCACTAT
>MHIY01000023.1:0-527 GCA_001817755.1 Candidatus Colwellbacteria bacterium RIFCSPLOWO2_01_FULL_48_10 | reverse complement strand
GGGAAAATCCCCGACTTCACCGTGACCGGAAGCATAATGATATTCCCCGGCTGGCTCGCCGCCGATCCCGACGGCCGCGGCGAGGACGTTCAGCTCCCCCGGATGGAAAAAGGCGAAGATCTCAAACTTTTCAACATCGAGAGTACCGAGAAAGCGACCGAACCGCCACCTCGGTATACGGAAGCCGGGCTGGTTAAGGAACTTGAAAAACGCGACATCGGCCGCCCCAGCACTTATGCCTCAATCATTAAGACAATTGAAGAGCGCGGCTATGTCGAGAAACTTGGCAAAGCGCTGAGGCCGACCGACACTGGAGATGTGGTGAGCAGTTTCCTTGAGGCGAATTTCGGCAATTACATCAGCGACTCCTTCACCGCCGAGATGGAAGACAAACTCGACGCGATTGCCGAAGGCAAGAAGGATTACCGCGAAACATTGGAAAAATTCTACAAGCCCTTTTTGAAAGATGTTAAAGCTAAAGAGAAAGACACCGAGAAGATCACAAATCTCGGCCCGGCCGACCCCGC
>MHIY01000022.1:7741-28926 GCA_001817755.1 Candidatus Colwellbacteria bacterium RIFCSPLOWO2_01_FULL_48_10 | reverse complement strand
GTGGTCGTAAGCGAGGAGTTTTCGACCGGGCTTAAAAACATATTCCGCGCAAACGGCAACATGCGCCTTAAAGATTTTCCTGTGGTCGTGCTTATAAACGAAGGGTCGGCTTCGGCGTCCGAGATATTGGCCGGGGCATTGCGAGATAATCGCGGCGTGAAACTAGTGGGAGCAAAAAGCTTCGGCAAGGGGACGGTCCAAGAGCTAAGCCCACTGAACGACGGGTCTACGCTTAAAGTTACGATAGCTAAATGGCTTCTGCCTAAAGGCGACGCAATCGATAAAAACGGCCTCGAACCCGACTATAAAGTCGAATTACCCGCCGACTGGACTAAAGACAAGCCCGACCCACAGCTTAATAAAGCGATGGAAGTGATAGAAACTCAAATTAAAAAATAAAAAATCAAAGTGGAAAATAAAAATGCGAAGTTCAGAGATTCAGAGATTCAGAGATTGAACAGAACATTCTTAAATTTTAATATGTCATTTTGATTTTTGATATTTACATTTTGAATTAATTATCATGAAAGTAATTTTTTTGCAGGATGTCAGGAATGTTGGGCGAAAAAATGAGGTGAAAAACGTTGCCGACGGCTACGCCAAGAATTTTTTACTTGCAAAAGGATTGGCTAAACTCGCCACAGAAACAGCCCTAAACGAGGTTAAGGCTAGGTCAGATAGCGCGGCAAAAGAAATAACAGATCTTAAAGCAAAACTGGCGGCGATGGGAAATGAATTCCGAAAGAAACCCCTTGCGATCAAAGTGCCGGTTGGCGAGCATAAAGAAATATTCAAATCAGTTACCGCGCCTGAGATCGAATCCGCGCTAACCAAGAGGGGATTCGAAAATGTTGTTGTGGAACCCGAGAATCTGCATCTAAGGGCTCTTGGGAGTCACGAGATCAGGGTTAATCTGGGAAAGGGGATTAGAGGGAGTGTAAGTGTAAATATTACACCCTAGATTCAGCCGCGATCTCAAACAACACCACTATTCACGGTCGTGAATAGTGGTGTTGTTGATTGGGTACCCACGCAGATCATGCGCGGGATAATTGGAAAATTCTTGTTATTTGGAAACAGTCACGCCGACAACTTTAACGTACCTTATCTGGCCGTCAAAACGAATCTTCTTTTTTGAAGCGAACTTAACCGTGCCAGATTTCATGGCGTAAATGGTGTCGTCAGCACCAGTCTTTACGTTCAAGCCCGGCATATACTTAGTACCGCGCTGACGGATGATTATTTGGCCGGGTAAAACTGCCTGTCCATCCTGGAGCTTAACACCTAACCTTTTTGAAACGGAATCTCGGCCTAATTTTGTAGACCCGCCCGATTTTGTATGTGCCATTTTTCTATAAAAATTTACTGATTTTTATCTAGAAAAATGAGCTATCCCGTTATCATTGCGAAGCAAGGATTTTACGGGATGCCATTTGCCTAAATAATCAGTCAGGATATGATACAATACACCCATAAAAATGCAAATCGAAGAATATATAAAAACAAACCTCAACCGCAAAAGCGTCATAATCTGGAGCGTAATGCTGGCCCTATCCCTTTCGCTGGCCTTTGGAATGGGGTATCTCATCGGCCAGACTGGTAATCGCGCACCTATCGTGATCGAGCAAGTAGATTGACGGTAAAGATACAAGGTGGTACGATATTCCACATTGCCCCCGCGGCGGGCATGTGCGAAAGCACGTGGTATTGGGAGAGGTATCGCCGAACCTAAGCAAAACACTAGCGTCACAGCCAAACTGCCTTGCGCCGTCTAAGCTTCACACGCGGTACACCAACGGTATGTGCGAACCAGCTTCTCTCAGTACTACCCTTCGTTTGGAAAGAATCCAAAATCCGCTTGCTCCGCTGTGGCCGAGCCCCAAACGAAGGAATCTACTCACCTAGTTCATTATCTATTTCCCGTTCGGGCGGGACGTCTCTGACAAGGGGATAACGCACCACGTGCAAATCCCGCACCCCCTTAAAATCAGAGACGCTCATATAAGAAAGATTGGCTTTTGTATTGTGCTGCTGTTTTCATCCCATCCCAAGAAGTCCATCGATACAGCACAATAGCGCAATTCCGGTGCCCTCCTCCGGATCTCTGCGCGGGAGAACCGTCAACGGTAACTCCCAAAACAAAACCCGTCTCCCTTGGCTCAAAATACCCGATTTGCGGGCCAAGGGATAACATTCATCTCGCCTCGACAGACATTTCTGCCGGGGCGAAATTCATTTAAAATGAAAATGGCCTCTGTTATCTTTCGATGTTTAAATATTGAAATTTCAGCGCTAGCGTAGGTATCCTATCTTCTTGAGCGGGGATTCGTTTTCCCATTCCCAAAGTTTCTTAGCCGCAAGGAAGGCATCGAAATCTTCTTTCCAATTGGGGGATTCCTTGAGTTCGATGTGCCCGGTCATTTCGCTCCATTCGTGCTGGCAATGCAAATCTCCGCCATTCTTTCGTATCTTTTCACGGCCGCCCTTAGTACGCCTTACTGCGCCGCAATTCAAGCATTTCTGTGTCTGGTCAATGCGCAATATCCATCTAGTTTGCAGGGTAGAGAACTCGTCGCTTAACGATGCAAAATAGGCCGCGGTTTGAAGGTTATAGTCTCGATATATTTCCTGCGAAGTTTTAATGTCGAGCACTCCGAATTTGCCGCCAATCAAAGCCAAAGCGTCGATCGTGCCGGCATAACGTTCCTTATAATGGACAATTCTTTTTTCGACCCAATCGCGATCAACGTGTACCTTATTTTGTTCTAAAAAGCGCCGCAAAGCATCGATTGATGGTTGTATATACGCCGGAGGGAGAGATTCGTCTCCAACTAGGATCTTTTCGGCGAATTCATGGACCAGTGTGCCTTCGTCAGCCGACTTCTGCTTGATCATCTCGCCTTCAGCGAAGCTATTCAGACCACCGTAAAAGCGGTATAAAGCCGGCTTGGCCTTTATATTGATAATACTTGTAACGCGCGGGTACCACGCGCCATTCATAATATAGCCGTGTTCATCCTTAAAATTATCGCCGTTATTAGCCATTGATAATTTTGAGCTTTAATTCATGAAGTAGATCATGGAATAAGCGATGCCGCACAATAACAAAAGAACCATTAGATCGTTTATCATTTTATAAGACTGAATTATATGTCAAAAAACTTATAGTTGCACGCCGTCTGTCGTGAAATTATGTCTTACAACAAAGCATCACTCACTTAAGTGATGCGTCGAGAAAGATATATTATGCGACAGATAGTTAAACATTAAGCCCTCCGCTCCCTATCTACCCATGCTGACGTCTTTTATGGATTGATCAGACCGCTCAATAGATCGGCCAACCAACTAAGTACTTTTACGAATATAATACCTATGCCTTTTAAAAGGGCTACTAAAGGCGCCACGAGGTTCTGCAGATCAACAAGAAGTTCGTCGAATGTCATGAACTTACGATACTATAAATAATCCTCCGGGTCAATGATAACGCCTATTGGAACCAGGCCAGTAGCGGGATAAATCGACTTCATAATGACGCTAGGGCTCCAATAAACCCCGAAATGGAGGTGCGGTCCGGTCGAGTATCCCGTATTGCCCGAATAACCTATCGTCTCGCCACGCTTAACGCTTTGGCCTACCTGCACGATCTGCCGCGAAAGATGTGCGTATAAGGTCGTCATGTTGTTACCGTGCTTTATTAAGACGTATCTTCCATACTGAAGTCTCTTGCCGTTATTATCGACCGCGGTGACAATACCATCTTCGGCAGACATGATCGGCGTCCCAATGGGAATCCCAATATCAAGTCCATTGTGCGGACGGCCGTTATAAAGGCGGGAAACTCCTCCGGCGTGCTGAGTGATTACTCCTATTCCCCCACTCGATCTCAAAGTTACTGGCCAATGAAAAACGCCGGGCCTCTTGAGCGGCAATATGCTCGCATCAAACTTTGCGCGCAACTCCCGTTCAATCTCGGCAATGTCCTTAGAAACCGATTCCTGCTGAGACTCTAATTCGGTCAACTGTTTTTGATAAAGACTCTCCCTATTCTTGACCTGCTTTAAAACATCGTTCTTGTCCTGTTTCTGGTCATCTAGAATAAGCTTCTTGTTCTTCAGGTTTCGATTCTCAGTCTCGATAGCGACTCTTTTGTCACTGGTCTTGCTTATTGTCTCAGTCAGAGTTTCCTGCATTTTTTTCAGATCACTGACATTGGCGGACAAAACATCCTGTAGATCTTTTACGGCCTGAATGTCGAAAACTCCCTCAACCAGGCTGGCATTCTTTAAAAGCATATGGAGAATGCCCTCGCGGTCGCGTTTGAGCAGTATCCTGAGCGTTTCCACTATCGCTTCTTTTTTGGACTCGATGCTCTGGTTTGCATCAACAAGCTTGTAGTTTAACGAATCGAGTTCAAGGCCAAGCTTTTGCACGCTGACCTCGCTCGATTTTATTCCAAGGTTAGCCTGGTTTATAAGATAGTCGAATTTTTTAACCTCCTGAGTAAGGGTCCGGCCCTGGCCTTGGAGTTTAGAAAGGTTGTCATTGGTCTCTTGTATTTGGGCCGATATGGCCTCCAGTTCCTTAGCACGGGCATCAATCGCCTGTCTAAGTTCCTCTGGGGTCTGCGCAGCCAAAACCGGCTGCTGCATTCCGGTGCAGCCAATGACTAATAGACCCAAAATCGCGAATTTCCTTAAAAATTTCATACTTATGCAGTTGTTTTCTGTATGGCGATCCGTATCCTTCTCAATGACTCGTCCTTGCCTAAAGCGGCCATTATCTCGAATGGCGTCGGCGACTTGTCGCGCCCTGACAAGGCGGTACGCAAAGGCCAAAAAACCTCCCCCTTGGGCTTGTTTTTTGTTTCTTCCACCAACGTGCTTTCCAAGTCGCCTTTATTAAATTTCTCCGGTGGAAGCAGTTCGAGGAAAGAAGCCGCTTCTGATAAGTTTGTGGCAACAGCGGATAACTCCATCCCTTTCCATTTCAAAAGTTCGGCCGGGTAATCAGGCAATTCGAAATAAAGCGACACCAGGTCTTTCAGGTCGGACATTTTCTTCACGCGGTCTTTCACGGAAGAAATTATTGCTGGCGTAAGGCGCCAATCAACGGGCAGAAATTCCGCGGCTATTTTCATAAAATCAGCATCAGATAGCTGGCTTATGTACTTTGCATTCATCCATTCAAGCTTTTCTATGTTGAACACCGCTCCTCCTTTTTGTACCCTTTCCAATGAAAATTCTTTGATAAGCTCCTCTTTTGTCATAACCTCTTTGTTGTCGACAGGGTGCCAGCCTAAAAAGGCTATAAAATTTATTATAGCTTCCGGTAAATAGCCGTTTTCTTTATATGAATCAACCGCAACATCATTAAATCTCTTAGACATCTTGCTGCGATCAGCATTCAGCAATAACGGCAGATGCGCGAATTCGGGACTCTTAAAACCGAGTGCCTCAACAATTAGAATATGCCTTGGTGTATTTGGAAGATGCTCCTCTCCCCTTATAACATGAGTTATTTCCATGAGAGAGTCGTCAACCACTACCACAAAATGGAACAGAGGATTCTCTATGTCTCTGGCGATTATAAAGTCTCCGATTAAAGCCGAATCAAATTTAACAGTTTCGCGTATAATATCCGTGAAAGATATTATTTTTTCGGGAACTTTTAATCTTATTACATAACCATCTCCTTTCTTAACTCTTTCTTCAGCTTCATTCTGAGCGATTGATCTGCACCGACCGGAATATATTTGGGGCAATCCGGCGGCCGCTAAACTTTCACGTTCCGCATCCAAATCTTCTTTAGGACAGAAGCAGTGATAAGCCCTCCCCTCTTTAATAAGTTTCTTCAGAAGATCTTTGTATATTTCAGTTCTTTCGCTTTGGCGATAAAACTCATCCCAATCGAAACCAAGCCATTTGAGGCTTTCTATGAGGCCTTTCTCGAATTCGGGCTTGGAGCGCTCCTTATCTGTATCTTCGATGCGTAAAATGAACTTACCCTCATTCTGCCTAGCGAAAAGCCAGCTGAAAAAAGCGGTCCTTGCCCCGCCCACGTGCAGTTTGCCCGTCGGAGAAGGCGCAAATCTCGTTCTTATCATGCTTTAGATTCTAGCACAATTCTGGCTAAGTCCGCTGCCGCTCCCGGCTTATAGAATGTACTTGCGGCGGCGGACATTTCCGCCATTTTGATCGGATCAGCCAGCAAGCTCTGCAGTTTGTTAATAAAAAAATTGGATAAAAGATTCTCCTCGTCAATAACTATCGCGGCCCCAGTCGAACTGTATTCGTACGCATTCAGCCTCTGATGGTCGTCGCTTGACCCAGGCATCGGTATTAAGATTGATGGCTTCCCAAATGCGGCGATCTCAAAAATACTGCCCGCACCCGATCTGGCCACCACCACATCCGCCCCTATTAAAGCATTCTTTATATCGCGCTCGAAGTAGTCGACGGCCTTGTATCCGGCCGCGAGATCTTCGGGAATGTCGGCGGCGACTTGAGACACCTGGTTTAAAACCGTTTCATAATTCTCGCGCCCGGTCTGGTGTAGTACTTGTGCAATTTCCAGAACATACGGAAGATTTTTAACAATAAAGTTGTTGATGCTTGGGGCGCATTGTGAACCTCCGTTTACAAATATCAGAGGCTTCGAAGAATCAAAGCCGAGGGTTCTTTTCGCAAACGCCTGATCAGTCTCGCCCAATTTTGGAAGTATATAATGTCTGACTGGATTACCTATCAGAACGGGCTTCTCTCTGGCCGGGAGATATTGCGCCGCACCCGCAAAGGCAAGACTGACAGCCTTGGCGCTTTTAACAGCCGATATATTACTCGCATCAGGCGCAGCGTTGCATTCGTGGACAACGACCGGCACGCGATAGAACCTAGCAGCCAATACCACGGCAAACGAACCCAGCCCGCCATCCGAAAGGACAACATCCGGCATAATCCAATACGTCCACCACAAAGCCTGAAGGAACCCAAAAAAACCGCGCAGACCCCCAGCAGCGACAGAATGGACGCGGATATTATTGGCCTTGATAAATTCTTTATACAGACCAAAGGCGCCAAGATAGCTGATCTTTAGATTGATTCCATCTTTAGCCGCTATCGTTTGAAGTTCCGAAACGACTGCAATGAGCGGATAAATGCGCCCTCCGTTATCGCCCCCCGTTAACATAATCCTGACTGTCATATTTACGATTAATGTCCATTGTCCAAATCACAATGTCCAACAAATTTGATCATCTTTTGACATTTTAGCTTGGTCATTTGGATTTAGTATTCCTATACTTTGCGGCTTATATTCAACATAACTCCCGATATAGCCATAAAAATCGCAAGCGCCGTGCCGCCGTAGCTTATAAACGGAAGCGGAACTCCAGTGAGCGGAATTATACCAGAAATAGCAGCCATGTGCATAAAAGCTTGTGTGGCAATAATTGTCGAAAAGCCTACCATAATAAGCCTACCGAAGGGGTCGCGAGCCTTTTGCGCAATAAGATAGCCGCGCGTTACCAAAAAGAGAAATGCAGCAATCACGGCCGAAGCGCCAACAAAACCAAATTCTTCGGCAATGATGGCAAAGATCGAGTCCCCTATCCTCTCAGGCAGATATTTTTTTGATAGCGAATTGCCGTAGCCAACTCCAAGAAACCCCCCAGAACCTATCGATATAAGAGCACGGTCTATCTGGTAACTAGAACCGCTCGTGTCAGATCCAGGATCGACAAAGGTTTTAAAACGATCCAGGCGATAGGGCGATAGGGCGATAAGTAGAGTCAAAGCTATGACTCCAAGGCTAATCATTGAAAATATATATTTCCATTTCGCGCCGCTTACGAAATAAACGGCTAAAGCTGCCGCAGCGATTATAACAACGGAGCTTGTCGATCGCTGTGAAAGAAGTAATAAAGCCACTATTCCCAAAAGCCCCGCAAACGGTACAAAACCCTTCCATAGATCCGTTTGCCGGTTCGAGCGTTCCTTGGAAAGCCAAGCAGCCAGATAGATGACAAAGACAAACTTTAATATCTCAGCCGGCTGGACGGTTACGAAACCTAAAGTTATCCAGCGCGTCGCTCCGCCGGAAGTGAATCCAAGCGGGGTAAAAGTTAAGAGCAGCATGCCGACGCCAAAAGCCAGGAGCGCCGGGGCAAAACGCTTGTATTTCTGGTATGGGAACAGGAAACCGAACAGGAACGCGGCCATACCCACTCCCAGACCATAAATAAGCTGGTGCGTAATGTAATACGAAGCTTCGTCTAGCTTGGACTTCGCCAAATCCGACGAAGCAGACGCGAGCACTATAATGCCCACGGCGATCAGGATTATCACAAGTGAGAGAACAAAGTAATCTATTTTACCCTTTTGCCTCATTTTGCGTGTCTCAGCGCTTCGCCGCGGCCGTATTGCCCGCCGACTATGGTTTTCCTTACTCTATAGTCATCTTTGCCAAGGATGACAAGATCAGCGATCTTTCCCTCCTTAACCGTTCCTCTGTCTTTCAATCCAAAGTAGGCCGCGGGCGAAAAAGTTATTTTTTTTATCGCTTGCGGCAAAGTTAGAAGTTTATGGCCCAGAACTATTTCCAGGTATCTTGGAAAAGTGCTATGAACCCTCTCGTGTGTCAGGAATTTATATGAGTCAGCGCGAGATGCGGCGTTAGAAGCTATGAGAACGCGGTCATCCGAGAGTAATCCGGACAGTTTTTCAAAATTTATATTCTTGTTGAAGATCATAGCCCTAAGGCTTGTAACGTCCATAGCCTTAATGATGGCCTTGACCGGCGAAACGCCGAACATAGCGGATAAGTCCTGGGCGGTTTTCCCGACTAAGTACTCATGCTTAGGAACATCGGCAAAAGTGATGCGCTCAAATGGGAACCCGGCCATGTCGTTCTCGATTCGCAAAGCCGTCTCAGGATTACGGATCTTTGAGAGCATGGTCTCGAAATCTTTCTCCTGTGCCCAGAGCGGCAACAAAGTGTAAAGTGGGTTTAAGCTAGTGTCGAACGGATAGACGTAAAAACGCAGATTGTCGGGCGACGAGTTTTTCTCGATCCTCGACACAGCCTCATCGAACTGCGCTTCAAAACCCAAAAGCGGGCGCATGTGGCTGATAACGGTGCGGACGCCGACCTCATTGGCTATTTTTATCGTTTCTTCAACTGATCCAATAAGTCCGCTTGTCTCGCTTCGTAAATGGGTCGAATATACCCCGCCGTACTCGGCGATTATGCTCGTAAGCTCGTCAATCTCGGCATAGGGGGTAAGCCGCCCGTGTGCGTATCCCAAGCCCGTCGAAAAACCATACGCTCCTTCATCCATGGCCTTGCGCAATATCTTCAAAAACACTTTCATCTCGCTTGATGTCAACGCGCCTGCCGCCCCGCCGTTTATCGAACGACGCACGGTTGCATGCCCGATCAATGTTCCGAAATTCACTCCCAGAGGCAGCTTACCGACCACCCCGAAAAATTCTTCCAAAGTATGCCAATTTACATTGACCTGCGTTATATCAACCCATTTTCTGATTGACTCAAGCGTGCCGTAAAGCAACGGGGCCAATGACGCTCCACAATGCCCGCCAATTATGGTCGTTACTCCCTGCTTCGGAAAGTCAGCCTGGGCGGGGTTGGTAATAAGAGCTAGATATTGGTCTGATGACGCATCAACATCGATAAATCCGGGAACAAGATAGTCCCCTAGCCCATCGATAACCTCGTCGGCATCTTTGCCTTTCAGGTCGCCGATCGCGGAAATAACGTTTTTCTGGATCAAAACGTCAGCCGGGTAAGGCTCGCCGCCTTCGCCGTCAACAATCTGCACATTTTTTATAAGAATGCTCACATAGATAGTATAAGAGATTTCTTTAAAATCTCATATTCCACTAATAAGATTAGGTTGAATAATCACCTATCTAATCAATCCGCCCCACTCTACAACGATAAAATCACGCCTAGTTATTGATCAGCTGATCTTTAGAATTACTCAATTTAAGCAATCCCCTTTTGATGATAACTTCTCGAGTATTTGAGTCTCCAACTTCTTGTATAAGCAGCGTGACATTAGTTCCTAAGTCTCCCCTTAGTTGATTCATTATTTCTTGTTGAGTGATATTATTTGTTAACACATTATTAATCTTCAATATGATATTTCCTTTTTCAAGACCGGCTAAATCAGCAGAAGATCGTGGAAATATATAATCTATACGATAACCATCCGCAACTTTAGACGTATCTACGCCAATCCCAGGATTCTTTAATGGTATAAACCTCAGTGTATCCATAATTACCATAAAATCTTTATCCATTCTTTCGTCATGATATTCAATTGATCCATATAAACCGTCTGTCGAATAAGGCATGAAAGTTATGTAATAAAACCTATATGCAGGAATATATGCGAATGGCCCAATCCCATTAGTTACCTCGTCTGGTCTTGATGTATAGTGGGATACATAGTTTGTGTGAAATACAGCATAATTTATAGAATTTTTGTTCTCCATAATGGATATCTTATCGATATCGGGGGCTTCACAATAACTTCCACCATCCGGGCCATCGGCTGCACAATAGCCCAAAAGATCATTAATAATCCCCCCATTCTGACTATCCCCAACTGATAATTTTAAGGCTGGCTCAACGCTTCCTATTTTGGGCCAAGCTATCCTCCAATAATCATTTTCTTTGAGAGATATGGTTAAATCCCTAGGGTACCAGAATTCGATACCCATATTTGGGTTCTGGTGAAGCAAGATATCGCCCTTTATAGCAGAGTTTTTATATTCTTCCGGTAAAAACGACATTGATTCAGAGAGGGATGGCTGCGGCGCAGCTGCCTTAGCTGGCTCTAAAACAGTCGGCTTAAAAGAATTAATAGCCCCTAGAAGCGAATTGTGCGTATTAAAATTTTGATCTGAATCAACTTGGGGCACAAAAGAAACTACGCCAATAATCATTCCGCTATCTTCGGAATATAGTGGGAAACCCCATAATAACGGCGATTGAGTAATCCCACTAAATGGGCCAGAACGTATCGAATTGATGCGGTATTGAGTTATTCCCGAACTATCAACCGTCTCGAACTGGATATTCTCTCTACAGAAACTAGTAAGACATAATCCGCGCGCCATATCTTGAAATAGATTTATAAAACTATCTTTTGAAATCGGCTCTTTAAAATTCATCGCGGCTATAAAAACTTTAAATTCTGGGCTTGGATCACCTCCGGCCTCATAAGCGCTAATATTTGGAATAAATACCCCAATCATATTCCCTACCGCCGGGCTATATGGGGGACTAATTTCCGCTGAGTATATGAACTGAATTGTTTTCGGAACTTGTAAATTAAAATTGTAGACGTTATTAGAATACACAACACTGTCTTCTTTATTTATCGAAGACCAATCTTGTTTTTGAGGCTCTACTATAATTATGCGCAATAATATCATCCCGGCAAATATAAATATTATGACTGCGACCGCTACCAAAATGATTTTATTTAATCTAGTATTCATTTTTTATTTATCAAGAAATGGCCTGTCTTCTACTTTACGAAAATCAATCTCCCATGTAGTTGAATCTATTCTGAAATATGAAATAACATCAGCATCACCGGGACCATACTCGTATAAAGTTTGACCTAGAAGATAGCGCCCGTCTTTAGTCCATCCACCTTTAAAACTAAAATCTACATCGAATTCAGGGTCTATCTCTTCAGCCTCTTCTCCGGTAAGAACAAAAACATCCTTTTTGTTTACAAAATCTGTAATAACCAATTCGTAGTCACCCGAATATCTGTATCCCCTAGTATAAGAAATATATCTCTCTTGCGGATCTATAGTAAAGGATGAACTTGATGAATCAGATATCTTTCTACTGATACCGTCATAGCTGTATTTCCAAACTTCAAGATTGCCCTCGGGCGATTCCCCAGAGCTTACCGCCCGAATAATATAAACACCACATTTGTGGGTCTCGGTCATATAATCCTTGCCCGAACTAACATTTTCAATTGCAAAAGCTGATATTGTTTCTCCGGACTCTTTATCTATTACCGAAATTACATAAGGAACAGGATTTTGTGAAGATGTAGTGGCTGTCTGGCTTTTTTTCAAACAAGCTGTTTGTGTGTAACTATCTTTATTAACATAAAACTCATTCGTATATGCAACTAATGGTTCTTGATTAAAAGAATGGAAATCATCACTAGAAAAAGTGTAGAACATGGCTATTTTGTATGTTCCCGACTCTGCAATCCTTGATAAAGAGATTGCATCACTATATTTACCATGCGATTTAATCTTTATTAGTGGCACAGGTGCTACCCCCGATTCAGCTGGACTAAGTTCTCCTGACGGTAAATCTACCCAATCATTACCATTTTTCTTTAATATCTTACTGTATTTTAAGGCAATAGAATCTTGATAGGGCAAATACCATAAAAAATAATCGGACAAGCTTTCAATTGAATATTTTACTAACTCATTAGAGCCATATGACTCTTTATCTGTGGCCCCAACCAATAACGAACCATGTAATGGCGGTTGTTTAATATTAGAATTCGGAATTGTTTTTAAAACAAATTTAATTTTATTTATATACAGTAAATTTTCAAAACAAAATAAAACATGGTACGCGATGCCCCTTGTATTCCTTGCTTCCATTTTGCATGAACTTAAATCAGCCATCACGATATCGCCAGGCTTAAGCTTAGGGGTTCCGGGAGTTACTACATATATCTCTTTGTTTTTTATATCTGCAATCTCTGGTAGGTCTGCGAGAGGACTAGAATTTAAAACCAATATCTTGATTGTTTTATTATGACTTAAAGAATATTGCACGCTTGTATCATTCGTAATCTTGTTCGACGGTATATTTATATCCTCAACTTGCGCTTCTATGCGCGCCGAATATCCATCTGGAAAAGGGCTTAAAAGCATTATTTCTGCTTCTTGTTGTGATGAATCCAATTGCCCAGTTTCTATGGAAATCGGATCGGTCTTACGATCGCCAATATTAATAGCGCCATTAAGCACGAAATATCCACCAACCCCGAGGGCAACAACCAACAAACCGATTATAATTAATTTTTGTTTCACTTGATTGGGTGCTTAGGCTGCTCTTATTGCTTTTTTAACTTGAAAATGTCCATGCCAGAGACGAACCAATTGATAATATCAAGGATTTGAATAACCTGCCAAATTAAGCTGTTTCGTAGAAATATCTAGACCGAAGGTTGAAGAATCGTTATTAATTAAATCGAACATGAAGAGATTCTCTTCATTGAATTTCTTCAAGCCCCAGTCCATGAGATGAATGGCTCCAGGCTCCACATGATATTTGTCCACAAGTTCTTGCATACTGATTGAGAACTCCAACTTCCCTGTTTTAATATTCATGATCTGAAAGGCGTAGTCTGGTCTGTCAACGGTTGAATATTGGTATGCAATATAGGTTTCGGTGTCGTCAATGCGGAAGTCAGAGAAATCAGCTATCTTTTCTCCTTTTCCGGAATAGTCGTAACGCCAAACTTCGCGATGATATTCCTTTGTGCCAACATTGTTCTTGTAGTCATAGCCAAACTCTTTCTCTACGTATACGTGGCAAGCTTTGAACTGGTGATTGGCAAAGCTTTGGTAAGCGACGTTGGGAATCGTGAATGAAAATACTTCTTTTTGTGAAGTCTTGTCGGTAATGGATACCACAGAGTGGGCTTCGGTATCAGTGTGATATTCCTTGTAGTCAGCTGTTTCATTCTCCGAGAAGCATTTGGCATGACTATTGCCTGTTTGTGTGGTAATTGGTGGTAATGGAAGTGGGCTGGGTTTGGGCTGGCTGACAAGATACCAAACACCGCCTGTTGTGATTAGGGCCATCAGAACTGCTGGTATGAGTATCTTTGAATTCATTTAGTATTCGGTACTTAGAGTACCTTTGTTGGTAACCACCTTAAATAAATCCATGCCTGTGACAAACCAATTTATGAATGTAGTGTTTTCTTGTTTGGAGATAACAGTCTTATTCGTCAATGAGTCGTAGGTAGAGTTAAGGATTATTTTACCAACTATAGCGAGCGATTGTTGTAAGGTTTTGAGAATTGAGTTTCCAAGAAGATTTGTGTTTGTCCAGCCGAAATAAACATTGTTTGCTTGCGGAATAATTGCCGGAGCAGAATCATATTTCAGAGACGCCACATTGAGGTTTAGGAACTCATCACTTAATGTTGCAATTGGCCCAGCCGTAACATAAGGCGGAACAGAAGCTGGAACTAGGGTTATTTTAAGCGTATGGCCAACGTGATCTGTGATCGTGTAGTTTAGATCGCTAGTTTTGACAACCGTTGTTGATCCCAGAGCATCCAATCCTTCAACTTTCAGGTACCTAGCCATGGGATCAAAAGATATTTTGGCCTCCGGCGGGGTCTGATCAACTTTAATAGTGATAGAGTTCGTTGATTCGAGATTGCCGACATAGTCCTCCGAGCGGTATTTAATGGTAACCGCGGAACCGTCGGGCGGATTAAACGGACCGCTATATTGATCCCAAGTTGTGCCGTTATCCAAGGAATATTCGACTTTATAGACACCGGCTCCGCCGGCATTGTCTGTGGCTGAGAGAATAACCTGCGTATTCGCATACCAGCCATTTACGTCCGGAGTGCCGGAGAAAGATATCGCGGTTGTCGGAGCAATCTTATCTCCAACGTCAAAAGTGATGTCAGAGGGCGCCGCAGAATCATAATGAATGCTGTAGTCGGCCGATACTCCAGAATTTGTGTTTCCGTTAAAGGTTTGTTCGTGGTTGCTGTCGTCGGAGACGATATTGTTCAGTGTATATGCGCCCTCTCCGGTACCCGTAACTTTTATGCTGTAGTCCCCATTCTTGGGATTAGGAATTATCAATCTCTTTGGGTAATGGCTGATCAAGTCGCCGCCCTCATCGGCCGATCTGATGGCTTCCTCAAAATATTGTCCATCCGGGATTTCATTGTAAGTAATGTCGGTCGCCGGATCTTTTCCCAAGCGCAAGCCGTCAGGATCGGTCGCTAAAAGCTCGGCCGGCGAGGCGATGTCTGACTCAATGGAATTATATGTTATTCCGTTTGGATTATAAGTTAACTTCCTCAAACTGCTCGTAACGTTGGCATAATTATGCTCTGTGGTTGAAGTAGGATCAGGAACGGCCTGAGTAAGGTAATTGGTCCTGTACCACCACGGGTCGCGAATTGTGTAGGTGCTTCCTAACTTTCCGCTCACAACAATAAAATGGCTGCTACCGCTTACTGCCGCGACAAGCGGATTGCTTATACCAACATCGGTATTGATGTTGGCGGAACTATCCCAGACCAAGGACACCTGAGATTTGTCTGGGGAAATCTTTGTGTAATCCTTTACCGCAATGTCGGCTTTTAAGCCCCCATCAACGGCATAGTAGTTATTCGTGGTTAACCAATCGTTAAGAGTCTTCGGGGTAATTAATTCTCCATTCGGCCCCCTAGCTATACCGTCAATATCGTGATTAAGGCCATAGAACTGGAACATCATCACAAGCGATGTTATGTAGCATCCGCACTCGCCTATCGTTGAGCCGCAACCGTATCCATAGAGACTAAGCGAACCATCCGACAAGACTTTTCCTCCTTTAGTTCTAACACGCACATTGGTGTTATTGGTGGAAGCATTTGTGGTAAATATTGCTTGATTGCTTGAATTGGAAACCATTATTGAAGTTAAATCCGGATGCAAATCATTTGTTTTGGATGTATTGGCGGCAATAATTTTAACCAAATATTTCCCTGGGCTTAAATTGCCGAGATTGGCTTTTATTGTCCTTATTTGATTGTCTCCATTTGGCCACGAAATTTGCCTGGATGATATTAAGTCGGTTTTGACCGGCAGCGTGCCTTGAGCGGGGGCCTTGTATAATTCAACGTCCACAGCAACTTTTGTTCTATCAGACGCATAACCATCCTTACCGGTAATTCCTATGGAATATGTGTCTGGGGCAGGAATTGTAAAAATATAAGAAACATAGGCGCCCTTTCCTTCGGTACCGTAGGGTTTATCGAACCAAGTAGCTGTTTCTGCGTCCGATGGATATCTAGAAGAAACCTGCGTATAAAGCGGCACGAGCTTGACTGTGAAATCAACATTTCCTGGCGTTCCAAACTCCTGCCAGGCAGATGGATTCCCGTGTATATCAACTACTCTGGCTTGCCAGTGATATTGACCTGGTGATAATGGGTCGCTTTTGACACTTACTGTAGTGTCGGAAGCAACAAAATCCAGGCTTTCAAGTGGATTAGCTCCGTTAAAGGGTTCGCTAAAAGGTTTTAACTCTATTTGAAGTTTTACTAGGTCATTCTCCAAATCTGAAACTTTAGCTGAAAATACAACAATAGATTTTGATGGATCAGCTGGATTTATAGTATCGCCTCCAAACGATTCAGTCGTAATTTCTCCTTCAATAATTTTGGTCGTTAAATCAGATTTATATTGGTTTGAACCGGATAGCAGAGTAGCCAGCCAGCCATCTTGCACTGTCCAAGGATAATTATCCTGTCCACCAGTGAATGAGTACGGGGTGTCGCATATTCTATCTGCACTTAAATTGAGACATGCTTGGGTAGGAGAATTAAAATCGCTCCAATAATTACCCCCCGTTGGCATAGGTAAATTAAAGACATTACCAGAGCCACTACCGAAGAAAACTTGCGTCGTATTGTTCAGGAAATTATTGTTATAGATTATACTATTAAATGCACCATATAAATAAATTCCCTTTTGATTATTGGATATATCATTGTGGTGAACTTCATTATTGGTTCCGGTTAACACAATCCCATTTTGACTAGCGGATATATAATTATTGTAAATCTCATTGTTATCAGATATTCCAAGTGACAAACCTGTATTATTTGTTCCGTGGTTCAATATATTATTCTCATAAACAGAGTTATTATTAGATTCAAATATATTTATACCCCAATCGCCAGCAACCTTATCAACCACATTATTATTAACAGTATTATTATTTGAATGAGATAGGTATATTCCAAGATAGGTACAATCTGTTACCGAATTATCAGATATAGTATTTCCATTTGAATAAGCAAGAATAACGCCTCTCTCGATTTCACTAATATGATTATTGGTAATAATGTTAGTATCGGATGCGCCGTTAGCTTGATCTAGCCATATTCCGAACTTGCTTTCTGAGATTGATACGTTCTCTATTACTGAATTCTTGGTTTTTCTAAGATAAACCCCCTGGTACGCGTTGCTAATAGATAAATCTTTTACCGTGACATTGTTACAACTGATGCAATAGAAAGCTCCGGCATTGGTGGAACTATTATACGTAGTATTTGAAATATTCTTTAAGTAATAAATCGGCTTATTGTCCACAAGGTTGGTTGTATCTATATCATGGTCATAATTTGAATCAACATTAGGAAATCCAGTTACATCAAAATTGAACGTATTGTTGGATGCATGGTTGTTCGTTAGAGCGTTTTGCGTCGAAAGATAAAGTGAAATACCCACGCCATTCAAATTAGAAACATTGCTATCAATGTTGTTATTGCTACCACCTATAAGAAGACCGTACTGGGTATTTGAGTTGGTTGTGTTTCCACTGACCGTGCCATTTGATGCACCGAATTCTATTCCTATTGAATTGGATGAAGAAGTATTATTGCTTAGAGTATTATTTGAGCCTGAGTATATTCTGATTCCAGTGTAACTATCTGAAGTCGTATTATTAATTACGTTACTATCGGAAGAATAGACAAAAGAAATACCATAATTAAAATTGCTTATATTACTAAAATTCTTAATTGTTACATTGCTTCTATTATTTACATAAACCCCATAACCAATCATTGTGCCGGACTTAACTATCGAGTGCCCATCTCCATCCAAAGTAATCCCATCGTTCTCTATCTCCACCGTCTCGGTGAGATTTGTTGTAAGCGTGCAGGTTTTAGTTGAGTTGTTCCATGTACCGATAGTCGTACAATCCCCTCCGGTTGCGTTGTCAGTGATGTATTTGGTGCTCGGTTCCGGTTTGATGAAGACAAGGTGACGGGAGGTTAAATCTTGGGCGTATGTGTATGCGCCAGTGGAATCGGTGGTAAATGGGGTTGAGCTGCGGTGAGTATCTTGGTGCCACCAATAGGTGGTGTTGGGTTCAAGGTTGCCGATTGTTATTTGGCTGGATATCGCGGTAACGGAGGGCTTGATGTGGATAAGAATCATGTGGGGAACGGATTCAATATGTGCCTCAATGATTTCCGAGCTGTCTATGGAGATATTCAGATATTCGCTGTCGGTTATTGAAAAGTGTTTTGAGATTCCGTTTGTAGTTCCCGGTAATCCTAATTCACCTAATTTATCTGTAGGTGATAAGTGATTATTAATAGGTAGAGTTGATGCCTGAACCGCCCCACCCGAAATAATAAATAACAAACTTAACACCGGAACCGCAAATAGTTTCTTTAATATCATTAGATTTTGTATTTTATATATTGTATTAAGTCTAAACCCCAGTTTCCCAGCGTCAAATATCGAAATAAAGGATAAATAAAGGTTCCGCGGTGCAGAGCCCCGCGGTATTCGCGGAGCGAGCTTTGCTCGCCCGCCCTCGCGCCAAGGCGCGAGGTATTCAACCTTTGTTCCAACTTCGCTCGGCCCAAATGGATACTGGTGTATCCATTTGGCTCTCTCGCTAGTCGGAATAAAATTCTTATATCACATCATTCGCCAATTCGCGCGAATTGGCGAATGCCGCTATTTATTAGTCACTATCTTAATTATTTCTTCAGCGATTTTGTCCGCGGCATCCATCACTATCTCGCCCTTCGCTTTCTCGGCGTTCTTTTTATAATCGGCGATATTTTTGACCATGTCGGATACGGCGGCAAACAACGCGTCCGCGTTCAGGTCCTTTTGTTCCAGTACTTTGCCCAAACCCATCGATTCGATTATTTTTGCGTTTGAAAGCTGCTCGTTATGCGAGCTCCAAGGAATAGGCACCAAAATCGACGGCTTACCGCAGGCAAGTATTTCGTAGATTATATGCGCCCCGGCCCGGGAAATGATGATGTCGGAGACCCCGAAAACCGAGCCGATCTCGTTTTCGTATACGAAGTCTTTAATCACGTAGCGCTCGCGGAGCTTTTCCGGCAAGGCCTCGCGCGCCTGCGAGAGCATCTCGTTGTCCCTGGTTTCTGTATTCGCGCCAGTTTGGTGAATTACATTCGCAACGCCGAGAAGGTCGGCGAGCCGGCCGGCGATCGCGGTATTGATGACGTGGCTCCCCTGCTTGCCTCCGGTGATATAGATCGTCGGCAGTCTATCCCTGAATTTAAACATCTCCTGGTTCCTTTCAAAAATAGCCTTGCGCAGCGGCAAGCCGGTGAGCACTGTCTTGCCTTTCGGGAAATATTTTTCCGAAGCCGCCCAAGTTATAAAAACCTTGGTTGCGAATCTGCCCGCAAAGCGGTTGGCTATCCCTGCAACGGATGTCTGTTCCTGCACCACGGAAGGAATGCCCAAAGCCCAGCCCGCAAGTACAACGGGGGCGGCCAGGTACCCGCCGAAGCTTACAATAATGTTCGGGCGAAACTTGATGAGATGGTAAAGCGCTTGAAAGAATCCATAAGGAATGCGCAAAAGATGGATAATGTTGTAGACATGAAAAAACTTACCGGCCTTAAGGTCAACGAAAGGAATACTAGCGGCTATAACTTCACGATACTCGACAGAATCAGACTTATTTTTAAGCGAAGTATGGCGATGGCCAAGCCAAAGAAAACTGGCATCAGGCTTCATTTCCTTGATACGCCTCAAAACTTCCAAAGCCGCATTATGATGCCCGCCGGTGAAGACAAATTTCACTGCCCGATTCATATGCATCGAATAATACAAGAACCCTAAGTTAAATGAAACCCTAAAACGTAAAATGCCCCGGACGAAAGTCTATAATGACTTCGCCCGAGGCAACGCTTCCTCAAAAGGACATATATGTGTATGTGAGTCGCTAGCTCCTGCAATCAAAGCGGAACGTTTCATGCAGGAGGCGAGTTCGATCGTTTTTAATCTCTACTTATGAACACCGAACCAACCAAAACATCACCGTTATAGCAAATGCGCCACAACGGCCGATCAATCTCTATATCGGCTCGGAATCCCAACCAACACCAGCAATGGCGTTCATTGGACTATTCGGGAACACTATGCGAAGTGATTCCACTCCGGCTTGTCCGATTCCTGTCCGCCTACAATGCCTGGCTAACATTGCAGCAGGAGAGAAAAGATAATCTTCATTACGACGATTCGTATATATTAGTACTGGATTCGTAATTCGTTGATCTCCTACTCTCTTCTGCCGCAAACCGCATTTGCTTTGAAATGAACTTTAACGCGGTAATTGTACCGCATCCTATGTCTTGTGTCAAGGCCCAATGCTATCCTAGCTATTATACACTATTCACTGATCTCTATAGAAACTTATCGACGAAAAATATCGCTAGACCAAAAGCAACCGCCACAACCGAAATTATCCAAAACCTCATCGTAATCTGCGACTCCGGCCAGCCAATCGCCTCAAAATGGTGGTGGATTGGCGTAGAAAGGAAAATCTTACGCTTCCAAACTTTTTTACTTATGCGCTGAATTATGACCGAGATGGACTCGATGACCGGAATTATGAAAAAAAGTGGAAGCAGGACCACAGTGTTCGTCAACATCGCCATAACGCCCAAAGTTACGCCCAGCGACATAGAGCCGGTGTCCCCCATGAAAAACTTGGCAGGGTGAATGTTGAACCACAGAAAGGCTAGAAGCGCGCCTACGATTGCTGCGCCCATCATCGCCAAATCGTATCGGCCAAGCGCAAAAGCAACCACGATCAGCGCGCCATACGCGAAAAGCGAGACTCCGCCCAAAAGTCCGTCCAGCCCATCGGTTTCGTTGGCCGAAAACGCGCTAGCGATCATGATGAACATGAATATCGGAAAATACGCCCAGCCAACGTCCAAGCCGCCGTAAAATGGAATGTGCAACTCCTTCCACCCCAGCACGAAATAAAACCACCATGCGCCGAGGAGCGCGAGAATGATGTATGCGCTGAATTTATGCCAAGCTCGTATACCCCCGCCCAACGCGCCGATC
>MHIY01000022.1:2460-7722 GCA_001817755.1 Candidatus Colwellbacteria bacterium RIFCSPLOWO2_01_FULL_48_10 | reverse complement strand
GGTAGGTACGTCTGCGCCCGATCGATGAAATCTAAATAATCCCAAAATCCGCCGAAAACGCGGTTTAGGACCGAAAACGCGAGCGCCATAGAAAGTACCGTACCCCAAATCACCACCCCGCCCATAGTCGGCGTACCCGCTTTCATCTTATGGAGGCTAATGAAAACCGGCGCATTCACATCCTCACGTATCTGCTTGCCCATATTCAGGCGGCGTAAAAGATTGATGACAACAGGCGTGGCCGCAAAAGCCGCCAAAAAAGAAATTATCGTAATCGCTATCACTCCTACCGCTTCAAGCAACATTTGGTTTATATAGCTATAATTAATTTCACCAATTATATGATTCATTGGCCCAATTAACCAGAGCGGCCATGTCCCTGAATCGGTCGCTCGACCCCAGGACCACGTTTATTAGATAACCTCCATTGGACGCGCGGACAACAAGAACCAAGTCCTGCCTGGCGAGCGGAGTTTCGCCGGTCTTACCTCCCACTATTTCGAGCGGGATCGACCCCGACTCAAGAAGTCGATTCGTGTTCACTGCTGTGTGATGCAAAGCGCCATCAGCAGAATATATCTTTGTTTCTTTGCGGGCGGTGATTTTAAGGATATCTTCATTCGAGACCAGTAAATGCGCGAGCATGTTGGTAAGGTCTGCGGCAGTCGAATAATTTGTTTCGCTCTGGCTCGCGCCATCAACGCCGCTGGCATTGAAGAAATGCGTGTCTTTCAATCCGAGCCGGGAAACGGCTGCATTCATTTTGTCGAGAAAATCATGCCCGGCCGAATGGCCAGCCAAAACGCGGGCAGCATCGTTATTCGACTCGACCAAAGACATGTTTATCAAATGCATAAGATAAAAACTTTCGTTCGGCTTCAGTTTACCGGAGCCGCCCTTCCCCGCCAGGTCTTCATCGCGCACAGATATTATTTGATTCACATCGTAAGTCTCCCGGGCGATTAGCGCTGTCATAAGCTTCGTAATGCTGGCTATCGGCAAACGCGCCTCCGGATTTTTTGTGACTAGCAAACGGGGAGCGCCCTGCGGGTCAAAATAGCTGGCACTAAAAGAGTCCGCCGAGATGACAACGCCCTTTGCCCCGCTCTTAAGTTCGGGCCACTCTTTTTCGGAAGCAAGATATTCTTCATAGGTCGCGTTCGCCAATCTGATCTCTTTGGCCGCCGGGCCGACAAACCTAAAATGCCACGGCTCATGATCATAACCGGTAACTTCGATCTTCCCTTTCGGATAGCTCATTAGAAACCCGTACCGATTGGCGTTCTTCTCTAACCACTTGCCTTCTTTGGTCAGGCCAAAATCAGGCGAAACCCCGGCATAGTTTATTGACGCGCCGGTAAAGTCTACCGCCGTCCCCAACTGATGCTCGGATTGCAACGGCTCGGCGATCTGGTTCTCCGCAGATCTTGGGTCCAACGCGGTCCAAAGGTCATAAAGCAGGCCTTGTATTTCTGGTTTACGGTATCCCGAAGTGATGCCTAAGATCACTCCATCCCGCCGGGCGTCTTTAACCATTAATTCCAGATACGGGACGACCATGGAACGCAAACAAATTATGCCGTTTGTCTTAACCCGATCCCGCGGGACAACTTTTAGATCGGGCGGGACATAGTCGCGGCCCAACCCCCAAAGCTTGGTTACCGAGACGGCCATCATGTCGGGATAGATCTCCGATGGGTTCGGGCAAAGCCACTGCAGATAAAGATTGTTTATCTTGCTTCTGGTCGCGCCATCAAAGGTGCCGGTCGGCGAAAAGCCGTAGTATTTTTGGAATCTCATCAACTCCGCCTTTGTCTTCTCGTCAAAATAACCCTTCGCGGCTACGCCATGCGATAGGACTTTCTGCAAAAATAACACTTCGTCGCCAGAAGCACCCAAGCCAAAAGTCTTATTGATGCCGCCGGACTCTCCCCAAAGCCTCACAGTTTTAGCATCCGGTTCTCTGTACTCCGATCCATGATCTTCGTTTGTTTGTGGAACGCTTACAGCAGAACGCCATACTTCGCCCGACCATTTCCAATTCGAGTCCATGCCGCCGAGCATAAAAATATCGCCATTAAAAACCACTGCGGCGTGGTCTTCCCTGCCCAGCCAGCGCGGGTCGTTTTCGGCCTTCTCCCAGAGATAACCGTCGGACGAATACCAGATATCGTTAGCGCCGCCGCCGATGCCATCGTTCAGCCTGCCTACCAGCCACAGTCTATTTACATATTCCAGGACAACATGACCCTGCCGCGATGCGAACGGCGGCCTGTCGGTTACAAGCTCCCAATCAGCGCCATTCTCCGAGCTCCAGACATCACCAAACGTCCGGCCTTCAAGGTCCATGCCGCCAATCAGCCAAAGTTTGTCATGGAAAACCGCCGCGCCATGGTCCCAGCGCGTACGCCATGGGGCGGATGCCGTAACTTCAGTCCAGCTTACGCCGTCCTCCGAGCTCCAAACATCGTTTTTGGTAACGCGCAAATCATACCGAACGCCACCGATTAGCCACAACTTACCGCCATAGACCAAAACTTCGTGCCCTTCGCGAGCGCTCCACCCCGCATGCTCAATCTCCAGACGCCAGTTCACGCCGTCCTCCGAGCTCCAAATGTCATTGCGATAGCCAACCTCCGGCCCCCACCCGCCCATCAGCCAAAGCCTGTCTTGAAACACAACAACCTGTATCGAGCGCCGACCTCCCCATGGAGCTTTGTCCGTAACCAGCCGCCAATTGTCGCCATCATCCGAGACCCAGACATCGCTCTTGTGCGGAGCTTTCCAATATTCCACCAGACCTTGGTGCTTTACCGCAGCATCGCCGTTGATGCCGCCCATAAGCCATAGCTTGTCTTTGTAAACCACAGCCGCATGTGCATCACGCGGTCCCCAATGTGCTTCGGATGCGACCTGCTCCCAAACAAGGTCTTTAGGGTTCGCGCCCACTGGGAAGCCCGCTGACGCGCTTAAAGACTCATCTGGCAGTGTTCCGGCTGCGACTCCACCCACATTTAAAAAACAGGTCACAAGGAACGCGGCCGCCAGAAATCTACCCGCAGTGAGCTCGTCGAACCTGTTCAGCAAAACCGATTCACGACACATCATTCGTTTTCGGAATCACAACCTCTTCCGGTTTGGAAATAAAACCTTTTACAATGTCTCTGTATTTCTGGAATTCCGGCAATTCCTGCGGTGAACCCACCCCCACATGCCTGAGAAAATCCATCGTGGCGCTGTAGACGAAGTTGCCCGTGGCGGGTTTGCCTGCCCTGAGCTTGTCGAATGGGTCTTTTGAGGCCTCTTTTGCAACCAATCCCCTTACCGACAAATTGCGAAGTATGAAACTGGAATTAACTCCGCGGATATAATCAATCTCGGCGCGGGATATCGGCCCCATATATGCAACAATAGAAAGCGTCTCCAAGCTCGCCGGCGAAAGCTCCGAATCAAGCTCCTCGCTCACGATGCGCTTCACTAATTCGCCCATTTCCGGCTTAGTCACGAGCATCGCTCTGTCGCCGGAGATGATCAGACTAAGCCCCCGCCCGCCGCCATTAAGAGTTCCCGAAAGCTCGGCCAGTCCCGTTTGAACCTCCTCTTCGGTAACCGCGAGAAGTTCAGCCAGCTTTTTTATCTTCATCGCCTCGCCGTGGACAAAAAGCAATGCTTCTATTTGGGCGGCTATGGTAATTTTGTTGTTTATTGCGCCTTCCATGAAAAAATAATTTAAAATTTAAATATCAAAGTGGAAAATGACAGATTAAAATTTAAAGATGGGGATTGCATTTTTTGTTTTTGCATTGTCATGGGTTCGATTGGGCTCACCATGATACTGAATTCTGTCGAATGTATCATTTTGATTTTTGATATTTTAGTTTTTAACTATACTGATGTCCTCAAAATCCTTCTCCTGCGTTACTCTGACCAAGCTGTCTTTCAGTAAATGGAGTATCGCCAGGAATAAAACTATTACTTCCGTTCTTTCTTTGCCATGGACGATCTCATTAAAGCTCGATGATATTGTTTTGTCCACTCTAGTCATGAGCTCCTTCAGCTTTTCCTCAAAATTTATCATAACCACCTGTCCCTCTTCGGTTTTCGCGATTATCCCCGCAAGTTCTTCAGTGAGTCGTGCAACCATTTGCGCCAGGTCGTTTGCCGAGAGCGCCTGGCTCATATAAAAACCTGCCGGCAGCCCAATGAGCGCGTCACGTCCAAAAGACACATTCTTGGCCCACATCTGTTTTATTATCTTTTCCGCAGACTTCAACTCCCTGTATATTCTCAACTTCCCTTCGAGTTCGGCCATCTCGGCCTTTTCTTCCGGAGCGAGCACGAGTTGCGGCAGAAGAGTATGCGACTTTATAAGTATCAACTTGGAGGCAACGCTGATGAAATCGGTCAAAATTTTCGGATGCGCGCCACCGGGAGTTTCCGCCTGTAGGGTTTTTAAATAACCGAGAAAGTCAGCCGTAACCTCAGACAAGCTCACCGACGTTATCGGCAATTCCCGTGCCTCGATAAGTTCAAGCAGTTTGTCGAGCGGCCCAGCAAAGCTTTGTATTCGCAACTCGTAATTATTCACGATATTCTTAGAATAACCCACATTATAGGTAATATCCTACAAAAATCCCAATATCTAAAATTCCAAGCACCAAATCCCCTGGCCGGGCAGGCTAAACAATTTTCAAATAAAGGTTCCTGGGGGCAGAGCCCCGAGATATTTTCGGAGCTCGCACAAGCTCGCGCACTCCCGCGCCAAGGCGCGAGGTACCTGCCCCGTGGCGAAGCTTTACGGGGTTAAACCTTTGTTCCGACGTCGCTCGGAGGAAATATAAATGAGTACATTTCCATTCCCCATCCTCGCTAGTCGGAATAATAAATCTCTAAAAAGAGAAACGCCCCAGGTGTCATGTATGACAACGCTGGGGTCGCGGTGATAGGTTCCTCTGCAGTCCTACGGCTAAGAGAGCAGAGGGAATGGTATGTTCTAGGGCTCATCTTAAGAGCGCAGGTGGCTTTCTCCCCTAAAATCGCATCTTTGGCGCAGACACGACTGATTGCATTGTCGTCGTCGGGGCTTCAACCGGATACCGTTTCCCTGATCTCACGATCGTGATATCAAGTTATTTATAGTAGAGATGAAGAGTCCCTACTCAAGCGTAACGGTCCAACGCCATACCATCCTAAAGACCTTTTGAAGAGTTGCCAACCCTTCTCAGGCCCGTGTCCGCCCACAGATCAAGTTGATCAAACCCT
>MHIY01000022.1:0-2450 GCA_001817755.1 Candidatus Colwellbacteria bacterium RIFCSPLOWO2_01_FULL_48_10 | reverse complement strand
AAAGACAATCTTGCCTACTCTCTCGTGCCACGAAACAGATTTACAAAGAACAAATTTAGATACTTTTTAAGCTCAGTGAGCTTAGCACAGTTTATATATTTGTCAAAAACTTGTAGGCTTATTCCCTAGCTATTCCGCCTTCAACGCCTTCACCGAATATCTATTGGCCGGATCCCACAGCATCCAGCCGCCATACATATCCGCTTTGCTTTGGTCGGGAAAGCCAAAAGCATCGTAAACGCCTTTTATCTGGCTTAAAACTTGTTCTGGTCCATATACAACCCCGTAAATCGTAAAGTCCTGCAACCACGGACGCAATTTACTCTTAATCGCCAACTTTTGACCATCAACGCCGGGTTCAGTCGTCGGCTGTGTTTTACTTAACAGTTGATTGTTAAAAGCCGTAAGTTTTTTTATTCCCGCTTGCATGGCATATTTTATAACCTCGTAAGGATTGGTCGCCGGTTTCTTGTAACCGATAAAATTAACGTTGAAGTGCGACGGGTAGATCATGGGCGCGACATAATCAAAATTCTCGTAAGCGTACTCTATTATCTGCCCGATGCCCAAGTCGTCGACATTTATCGCAGTGTAGCCGAAAAGATCGGCCGAGATGCGGGCGCCGGCAAGCTCGCTCCGCAGATAGCGAAAAAATTCTCTCATAGCGTCTTTCTTTAGGGTCGTCGCCCCGTTATAGAAAGGAAAGGACATAAGAGATGTGTCGCCATCCGAAGGAAAACGGATGTAATCAAAATTTATCTCGTCAAAACCGCGTTCGAGAGCATCTTTCGCAATCGCAACATTGTATTTCCACGTTTCCTTGCCCGATGGATCCATCCACGAGATTCCTTTGCGATCGGTCCAGTTTTTGCCGGTATTTTTATTATGCACAGCGAGGTCCGGCCGGGCCTTAGCCAAAGCCGGGTCCTGGAAAACAGTCTGGCGGGCAATCACATATATCCCCTCGTCATGAAGTCTCTTGATGAGCGTGTTCACCCTCGGAATACGGACTTCTTTCGCGCGGTATTTCAAAACATCTGGCAATTGTATGTCGTATGCAACAACCCCAGAATAATCTTTTATGTCGATGACAAAAGCGTTTATCTCGGTCGTCTTGGCCAGGTCTATGAGCCGTTGAACATTCGAACTCCCGGCCGTCCAGCCAGTCAGATACAGGGCTTTTACCACTTCAGGCGGGTTAGGCAACGGCTCTTGATTGTCGATGTCCCCTATCGATCCAAAGCTCGAAACCAAAGTCGAATCTCCGCCGGCACCAGCCAGCGAATAATCGACGTTAAAGCCGACGCCATCCCGGCTAAGCGAAAACAACCCTCCCGAAAAGGCGATGACGAGGGTTGCGATTGGCAGTATCAGGCGGGGCATATTCATGAAGTGTAAAATTAAAAAATCAAAATGTAAAATTAAACTTAGTTGTTTCTGAATACATTTTTTTAACTTTAAATTCTCAATCCCCAACTTGGGTCTGAGAAATCAATGGGCTTATTGCGACTAGCGAGAGAGCCAAATGGAAATGTATTCATTCCCATTTGGGCCGAGCGACGTCGCAACAAAGGTTGAATACCTCCCCGACCCGGGTCGGGGAGGGCAGTCCCGCTAAGCGGGGCTCCGCGAATACCTCGGGGCTCTGCCCCGAGGAATCTTTATTCGCACGAATATGCCGATAGGAGAAAGTGAGCCTGAATTTTTAATACGCCCAATGTCCAACAGATTCGATCATCTTTTGACATTTGAGCTTTGTCATTTGGATTTGTCCTTCGACTTCGCTCAGGATGATGAGTCCGATCGAACCATTTAAAGCTTAGATATTAAGATTTCGAATTTTTCAAATATGTTGATTTGGATAATTCCGCGAACTGAAATAGTATTAATCCAAACATTATGTCCCTCGCCATATACCGCAAATACCGGCCGCAAAGCCTTAACGACCTAATCGGCCAGGAGATGGTGGTCGAAATACTCCGTAATGCCGCGAAACGCGAAAAGATCGCCCACGCCTACCTCTTCTACGGCCCGCGCGGCAGCGGCAAAACGACCGCCGCTAGGATATTGGCCAAGATCATAAACTGCGAAACACGCGCCAAAGACGCAAAGTTTCGCGTGAAGGGTGAACCCTGCAACAAATGCCGGCCATGCAAAGAGATCGAGGAAGGCCGGGCACTCGATGTCGTCGAGATCGATGCCGCCTCGAACCGCGGCATCGACGAGATCAGAAACATCAAAGAGGGCGTACGCCTCTCTCCCACCTCGTATGCCTATAAAGTTTTTATCATCGACGAAGTGCATCAGCTAACCAAGGCCGCTTCCGACGCGCTCTTAAAAACTCTTGAAGAGCCGCCCGCCCACGCCGTCTTTATTCTCGCCACCACCGAGTTCGATAAGATTCCGGCAACTATATCTTCCCGAACCCAGCGCCTACATTTCAAAAAACT
>MHIY01000021.1:48411-48542 GCA_001817755.1 Candidatus Colwellbacteria bacterium RIFCSPLOWO2_01_FULL_48_10 | reverse complement strand
CGCCTTCAAAACCGGCGTGGTGCCCGCAAACAAGCTTTCCAACGTTCTCGTAAACCTAACCAACGCAACTTTCTGTATAAGGTCGCGCACGACAGGCGTCTTGAAAAGTATCCGGTGGAAAACCTTCCGAC
>MHIY01000021.1:39987-48405 GCA_001817755.1 Candidatus Colwellbacteria bacterium RIFCSPLOWO2_01_FULL_48_10 | reverse complement strand
GGGTTTTCAACGCGTAGACTATAACACCCACTGCAGAGACTACCACAGCCAAGGTAAGAGTGGTGTGATCGCTAAGAAGCTTACTCGCCCCAACTAATATCTTGGTTATGAGAGGGAGCTCCGCGCCACTGAGCGCAAAGGTCTTCGCTAGTCTCGGCAAAACAAAGAGCAGAAGGAACAGTACAACGCCAAAACTCCCGATGAGGAGAAGTATGGGGTATGTGAGAGCGGACTTTATCTTCCGGATCAGGTTATATTCTTTGACTAAATACTGACTGAGCTCCTCCAGGGTCCGATCGAGCTGACTTGAGGCCTCGCCTGCTTTCAATAGCCCGATGAAGATCGGCGGGAAATATTTACTGTGAAGCGCGAGCGCCTCGGAAAGCGGCCGGCCAGCTTGGACAGTGCTTTTCGCGGTTACCAGGATATCGTGCAAAAGGCCGGGCTTCGAGTCGTTTATCAATATATTCAGGGCTTCGTTCATGCTTAGCCCCGCCTTGATGGCCGTAGCCAAATTTCTCACCATAAAGATGCGGTCCACATCCTTGATTGATGCAAATAGCTCGGTCGAAAGTATCCCTAACGCCTTTTTCGAACTTCCCTTGGTTCTAATCCTCGATGGAATAAGCTCTTTAGACTCGAGATACAAGACAACGTCTTTCTCGGAGGCGACGTCGATCTCGCCCTGGACAGTGGCGCCGTTTTTATTAAAAGCTTCGTAGATAAATAACATAAGTAATCGCTAATAATGCTAATAAAAATTCATTAATAATGCTAATGGGTACAATGGGTTGTTATTTATTATTCGCATTATTTGAGCTTATTCGCGTTATTCGCGATTACTCTTGAATAACTCTCAGTACTTCTTCAATAGTTGTAACGCCGCGCCTAATCTTATCTAGGCCATCTTCGAAGATGGTCGTCATGCCCTCTTTTATTGCGGCGTCGCGTATCTCCCCGCTCGGCGCGCTCCTCAGGACCATGGTCTTGATTGCATCGCTTATACGAACAAGCTCGAAAATGGCTATCTGACCCTTGAAACCAGAGTTACCGCAAATGTTGCACCCGCGGCCGCGATAAACTGTTTTGGGCACCTCGTCTTTCTTCATCGCTTCGCTGCCGATAAGCGCAAGCTGGGCATTGATTAGCTTTACCGCTTCGGGCGAAATTTCGTAAGACTCTATGCAGGACAGACAGATGCGGCGCACCAGCCTCTGAGCAATGACCAGGTTTACAGTCGAAGCCAGCAAAAAAGCTGGCGCACCCATATCTAAAAGCCTGGGCAGGGCCGAAGGGGCATCATTGGTATGAAGAGACGATAGTACTAGATGGCCGGTCAACGCGGACTGCACGCCGATGTTAACCGTTTCGGGGTCGCGGATCTCGCCGATCATGATGATGTTGGGGTCCTGTCTCAGAATCGAGCGCAAGCCGGTCGCAAATGTGACGCCGGCTTTGGCATTCACCTGAACCTGGTTGATACCCGAGACCTCATATTCGATCGGATCTTCGATGGTCGTAATGTTTACGGCCGGCGTGTTTAAGATATGCAATATTACGTAAAGCGTCGTCGTTTTTCCGGAGCCGGTCGGACCCGTAACCAAGATCATGCCGTGCGGCTTCCGTATCTCTTCAAGCGTTATGGCGATGGCCTCTTTCGACAATCCGATGTCCTCGAGGGTCAGCGGGCGAGCCGAGCTTTTTAGTAAACGCATTTCGGCCTTCTCGCCGTAGAGAACCGGGGTAATGTTAACGCGGACATCGACGCTCTCTTTGTCGCTTACGTCGAATTTAAAGCGCCCGTCCTGAGGCAGGCGGTGCTCGTCGATCTGGAGATTGGCCAGGATCTTCACGCGGGCGACAAGGTTCGACTCGACCTGCTTGGGCAGATCGAAAACCTCGCGCAGAACGCCGTCGACGCGGAAACGCACGACCAGGTTTTTCGAAAACGGCTCGAAGTGTATATCGGACGCATTCAGGGTTATGGCATACTCGATGATGCTCTTTAAAATAGCGACTATCGAAACGGCTTCGGCCATCTTCGAAAGATCCGCCTCGCCGGTCAAAGAAAGCGACTTCTCCACGTTCTCCTTAATCGCCTTCGTAAACTCCGTGCTGATGACCTCTTTGTACTGTTTCAGCGCGCTTATGAGCCCGGACTTGGTCGTGATATACGGCTCTACCCAAACGCCCAGTTTCACACGCAAGAACTCGATGGTCTCGTAATCAAGCGGGTCGAGCATGGCCACCTTGGCCAACTCCCCTGGCTTGTGCTCGAATATGACCAGATGCCTGGATTGGGCGAAGCTCTCGGGCACAAGGTCGAGCACATCTTTGGATATACTCATACCAGGCAGATCAACTATCGGTATGTTCGCATATTTGGCGATAAGCTCGGCAAAATAGTGCTCAGGTATGTCCCCGCGCCTCACCAGCACATCCTCAACGGAGTTGTCAGCATCCGATTCACCTACCGCCGAGTCGAAGACCCGATCGTTAACAACGCCTGATTCTTTAAGGATAAAACGAAGTTTTTCTTGGGTTAAATGCACGGTAATAAGTTTAAAATTTAAATTTCAAAATTGAAAATTATCTTTGCTTCAGTGTCAAAAGGCTTTTACCGATCATGTTAGCCATCTCTATCAATTCTTCCAATAACCATTGTACCTCTTTCTGGTCACCCTTGTTAGTATCCTTCAAAAGCATTAACCATACCTTGGACTCATTAGCCGATTTCAAGGAATGATTCAGGAAATTGATGAAATCCTTTCGCGAGCTTGCCGATTGGGCTTCAATGTAATTAGCAAGGATGCTTGTTCCGCTTCTTAGCAACTGCTTCCCGATCACGCCATGAGTATCCTCTTTCCGCAGGCTATCAACAAATTTGACCAACCGCAGAACCCATTGATATAACCTCTTCTTAAATGCAATCTTAAATTCCGAATTGCTCTGCATTTGAATGACAAACTTTCAAATTTAAACTTTCAACTTTTAAATTCTTAACACTCCTAAATTAAGCGCGGTTATAAAATAATTTCCGAAAACGATGGCTATCGCCCCCGCCACAATAAACGGCCAGCCAAGCGTGGTGTATGGCTCTTTTAGAAATATCCCGCGGAAGATGGAAACCAGTATAACCGAGAGAAAAACTGCGGGAATGAAGATCACGAAATTCGGCCAACCGACGAGAAGCGACATCAAAAAGCCAAGCTCGACCTCGCCTGTGTCGAAAAACCGCTCTTTGTGCTTTTTAAGGAGCTTGAGAAAAGCCCAGAAACCGTAAGCGACAAGAAAAATTAATATCAAATTAATCCAGAACCTGCCCCACGAATAAAGAAAGAAATAACCGAGCTTGGTTTGGAATAAGCCGGGGAAAAGTCCGACTATCCCCTCCTGCGGCACGGTCGTGTCAATCGGCGAATCGAGCAGTATCTGCGTGAACTTAGACTGGGCCCACACGTAATACTGCGCTGCAGATAACATCAACACGTTGAGAAGCCTGAAAGCAACCGCGCTGATAACTAATGACTTGTAACTAATAACTTTAAGCCAGTCGGTCTTTGATCCATACCTATTCAAATGGGCCAAAACAGCCCCGACAAAAAAAGCATAGACCGCGACCCGCGGGAACCAAACCAGAAATGGACCAATGAAAAAATCAATCATTTTCTGGCGATTATATTAGGAAACCAAGAATCCGCCAATCCCGATTCCATTCAAATACTAGATTTGATTTGGAATCGAGGATCCTCGATATGAAGTCGGGATTGGCGGATTCTTGTATATTAGTGGGCATCTGAACCACTACCCATGATATTTAGCGCAGTCCCCACTTCATAATAATTGGCGTCATTGCCTCCGTCCTTCCCATCTCTATCATCATCGGTCAAGAACGCAACGCTCTCCAATCTGGCATTTAATTCAAAGGTAACATTATCAGCTGCACAGGCATACCTATAAACCAGCGCTTCATAGGTAACCGTAGCCGTATCGCTACCGCCAAAACCTATGTCATTTATTGGATCAATTGGCAAATTGGAAATAGGAGAACCTCCCGTTATACTGCCTAAATTAACTTTGACCCATCCGGTCCCATCGACGTTTCCCAGATCTGCGGCAGTCGTAACAACTGGAGCAGCTGTACTGCCATCAACAAGAGTGTCGCTGATTGAAGAAACACTGTACCAGATCTTATCACCAGAGGCCCAAGTACCAGTTGTTGCCTGGCAAAGGTCATTCACAGTTCCGCTTATTCCATCAAGTTGCGGAGTTGTCTTAGTAGTTACATAAATTCCAATCGCAGTCTTAACACTCGCCATATCCGACATTCTCTGTGTATCCCTAGCTTTTCTTAGAGTTTCTGCGGGGTTGAGGGCAACTATTAAAATAACCGACAAAACGGAGATGATGGTGATAACTATTAAAAGCTCTAACAGCGTAAAACCGCGGGATAGCGACGTAGCTCGATAGCTCGATAGCTCTTTAGTGGAACTCTGAAGTGAAATCCTTTTCATTTTCTGTGCCGAATGATGATACTCGGTAAGTATATCACAGCCGATGTGTGTAGCAAATACATGGCTAACTTTCGGCAATGCTTATGTTATTATTAAGCTAATCTTTAATGAAGAATCTGGTAAAGCTTTTTATGAGAGAGGAACCGATAGCTGGGCTAGCCATAGACGAGCGCAGTCTGCGCTTGATGCTTTTGGGGCCAGACGAGACTGACGAGACCAAGACTGTGATTAAAATAGCCGCCGAGGAATCTCTGCCCGAGGGAGTGGTGGAACGCGGACTATTAAAGAATCCGGCCGGACTTGCGGCCTCGCTCCAAAAGCTGACCGAAAAAACAGGCTATACGCCAACCTACGTGGTGCTCTCACTGCCTAGCGAGCTTACATATTCCAAGATATTCTATTTCCCAAAGGCGATAACCGGAGAAAAGCTGGAAGAAACGATGATGGTCACGATCGGCTTCAACCTGCCGGTGAAGCCGGAGGACGTTTATCTCGACTGGGAAAAGCTCGATACCGAAAGGAACGAGCTCTTTCTCGCAACGATAATGAAGCCCGTGGCCGACTCGTATACAACGGCGCTGGAAGCGGCGGGCATAAGAACAGTGGCGCTCGAATCGCATCTCGCAAGCCTCACAAGAGTGATCGACATCAAAACAAAGTCCCCTGTCCTCCTCGTGGATAAGAGCGAAAAATCAACGGCGTTCGCGATACTTAAGAACGGCATCATAAGATTTGCCAGAAATGTTCCCAAGAAACTGGGCGAAGCCGAACTGGCGCTGGAAATAAAAAAGATATCGGACTTCTACGAGTCCGACGACTCGGCTATCGCGGAAACAATCGACATGGATAAAGCCCGCATCGCCACAAAATTTGCCGAACACCCGGAGATAAAAAAGAAAAGCCAAGCCTGGATGGCTTCCGCCGGCGCAGCAATGAGGGGGCTTCTGCCCCGCGGGAGCGACACGCTGGTGAGTCTTCTGCCTGTCGGCACCGAAAAAGCGTACGAGTTCCAGAAAGGCATGATCTTCACCCGATTCATATCGGATGTTGTTATCGGCATTTCGGCTTTCTTCATAATTGCATTCCTCGGATCATGGCTCTTGATCGCCTCGATCGGGAACAACCTCGAAAACCAGGTCTCCGGCCTAGCTTCTCTGCCGCTCGCCAAAGACGCGATCGCGATGGAAGAAAAAGCCCTGCGATTAAACAACCTCTCCGCCGCAGTGGCGGATATAACCAAGGTCTCGCCGCGCTGGAGCAAGCTGTTTGAAGAGCTCCGCAAATCGACCGTAACTGGAATAACCATATCCAGCGTGAGCATAAGTTCGCCCAGCGCAAATATCAGCATAAACGGCATCGGCAAAACCAGAGACCAGATGAACGCTTTCAGAAAAACACTTGAGGATTCGCCGGTCTTCAGCGACGTTAAACTCCCGATATCAAACCTCGACAAGAGAACAGACATCCCATTCTCGATGTCCATGCGCCTTGAGAAACTAGATTTTCTTTATATTAACTAAACTACACGATGCTTAACCGAAAACAAACAATACAAATACTCGTCTTACTCGCCCGCCCGGCGGCGGCTATCACGGTAGCGGTTATCGCAATTTTATTTATCAGCCAGCAGATTAACGGCATAACCGAATCCGCGAAGGAACGCCGGACGCTCTATGCGATATTGCAAAGGCGCACCGAGACGGTGGATAAGATAAAGGCAGATATCAACCTGGCCGGCGACACAAACATCAAGAAGCTCGAAGATGCCTTCCCACTATCGGACAACATAATTGATTTCATCGTATCCCTAGACAATATCGCCGCCAAAAATACCGTCAAACAAACCATGAATTTCGGCACTCCAACCCCGTTCTTCAAAAAAGGCGACGGCGCCACCGCTATATCAATCGCCTCCATCACTTATGGAACGAATGTGACATCCGGAATATCGGCTTTGATCAAATATCTTAAGGACCTGGAAAAAATGCCCTATTTGAGTTCCATTTCCGAGATAAGCATAACTGCACCCGCTTCCGGCTGGGAATCGGTTTCATCGGCATCAATGAGAGGAATCTTGTACACAAAAGAAGCAAAAAACTAATGAACCCACGTCTAAATAAACAAATTAAGAAAATCATTTACCCGGCCATAACAATTCTGGTCATAGGCCTGAGCGCGCTGCTTTTTGTGCAATCAGTAGGATTTGTCTCCAAGAAAATGGCGGAAATATTCGACGTGGATAATATGAAAATAGAAGCCAACCTCATCAAGGTTGATCTGGAAAACTACAAGATCGCATCTGAGAGGCTGAATCTGATAGAGCCTAAGCCTTAGTTTCTGTAGAACTAACTACCGTTTGCGGTTCAGTCTTGGCAGACAAAGTTTCTTTTGGTTGAGGCGCGACCTCTGCTGGAGCCTGATTGCTTTCCGGCGGCGCTATTGGGGTTTGGCTCGGTTCGGCCTTATGAAACCGGGCGGTGATTTTTCGAAAACGGCGCGACATTGACTCAATCGTACTACCGCTCTTTTTCGGTAACTCGGAACTTACGGACGTTGCGCCATCGTTCAATATGCTGTCAAAAAAATTTCGTATGTTTTGGTCCACCGGGCTAATAGAAATTGGATTTGCTTTCGACTGGATTTTGCATGGTTCAATTATACATTTTCCTTGGGATAGACGACATCATATTATCAATGCGGGGCAACGAAAACTTTAAAATCCATATCCAATTTTCACTGCCCGGTCCATTGTAATATATGAGCGGGTAACGGGAATTGAACCCGTGTCTTAACCTTGGGAAGGTCACGTAATGCCACTATACCATACCCGCACGCTAACTTTTAACTTATAACAATTAACTACTAAAGGCTCGCCGTTAACAGTCAATAGTTAAATGTTAATGGTTATCTTCGGGAACAACAATTATCAACTTTTCATTGGGAGCGCGATAATTAAAGCGCGAGCGGAGTTCTTTTTCAAGATTGTGCGGATCGGAGTAGTAGTCGATGTCGTCGGCGAACCTTTGGTTCTCCTTTTCCAAAGCCTCCAGCTCGGAAGCCGCCTTGGCCAACTCTGCCGCCGCCACCCGCCGCTCCATCTCCGCCCCATAGAGGTGATACCCCAGGCCGGACATCAGTAGGCCAAAAACGATGTAGACCAGCGCTTTCATGTTCCCATGATAGCAAATTCCAATGTCCAAATTCCAATGTCCAACAGACTCAATTGTCTTTTGACATTTGAGCTTGGTCATTTGAATTTCAAAGAATTATTGAAAAAACTATTTCTTCAATAATTCTTTAAAGATATCCGCCGAAACTTCAACCTGTCCCCGGCCTCTTTCTTTAAGGCGCACCTTGCCTTCTTTCTGCTTCTTCCAAAGTTTCATTTTGCGAGTCCGGTCTCCCCCGTTCTTGCCAAAGTCGCCGAGCTCTTTGTGCGCAGCGGGAATTGTTTCGCGAGCGATAATCTTTCCGCCGATAACGGCCTGTAATGCCTGTGCAAACTGCTGCTGCGGCAACAAGTCTTTCAACCTCAAGATCATTTTTCTTCCTTCGCTCTCGACATCTTCCTCGTAGATTATCCGGCTCAGGCCCATCACAGGCTCCTCGGCCACATGGATATCCAAACGCTTAACTTTGGTTTTCTCAAAACCGACTATCTCATAATTGAAGGATGCGAATCCCGATGACAGAGATTTAAGGCGATCATCAAAATCCAATATCAGATCTGATAGCGGCAGCTTGGCGCGTACGAGCACCCGGTCGGTGCCGTAAGATTCTGTCTCAACATCGGATATTCTGAAAGCATTTTTCATCCCCAGGAATGGGCCAAGATAAATCGCGGGCATAAGAACTTCGATCCTGGTCATCGGCTCCTTCACTTCCAAATAATCGGCGGGCAGGT
>MHIY01000021.1:27124-39966 GCA_001817755.1 Candidatus Colwellbacteria bacterium RIFCSPLOWO2_01_FULL_48_10 | reverse complement strand
AATACCCGCCTGCCTCGCCGGCAGGCGGGTCGCTCACAATCTTTTCTTTCGGTATGTTTTTTGCGTTAGGGGCGGGATAGACTCTGTACGAAACGGACGGAAAGCTGTTGACAACATCAAGGCTAAATTCACGCTCCAAGCGCTGCATGGTGATTTCGAAATGGAGCCGGCCTAAGAAACCGCAGCGGAACCCGCGGCCAAGCACTTCGCTGAAATCGGCAGTGAAAACAAGCGCCGAATCGCTAAGGCGGAGCTTGCCCATCGCACTCTTTAGATCGTCATAATTACTGCTGTCGTTCGGATAGATAGAAACGAAAACCACGGGGTCGGGTATCTTAAAGCCCGGCATAAGCTCAACGCCTGCGGTATCGCCTATCTTAATGAAATCCGGGTCCTTTATGCCGGTCGCGATATAACCTATATCTCCGGGCAATAACGCGGGCGAGGGCGAAAGCTCGGGCGAAAAATAGCCCACTTCTTTTATTTTGAACTCGTGATTGGTAGCCATCAGCCTAGTAGTGTCCTGCGCCTTAAATTGGCCGCCAAAAATGCGCACAAAAGCCACCACGCCTTTGTGATTGTCGTACTTCGAGCTGAATATGAGAGCGGATAATTTCCCGGTGTCCTTAGGTGGAGGAACATCTTCAATGACCGCCTTCAACAATTCTGGAACCCCCTGTCCGGTCCGTCCTGAAACGCGGTGTATTTCTGATGGCTGACACCCAATAAGCTCGGAGAGCTGTATCGCCATCTCGTCCATACCAGCCGGATTCACGTCAACTTTGTTCAACGCGCCGATAATTTTCAAACCCGCTTTTTTGGCGAGCTCAAAGTTCGCCAAAGTCTGCGCCTGTATACCCTGGGTAACATCGACCAAGAGTATCGCGCCTTCAACCGCCTTCAAAGACCTGGAAACTTCGTAGCCGAAATCGCTGTGTCCTGGCGTATCTATTAAATTCAAAATGTAAGAATCAAAATTTAAAATTGATCCGGTTCCATCATTTTGATTTTTGCCTGCCCGGCCAGGGATTTTTGCCTGCCCGGCCAGGGATTTTTCAATGTCAGATGGTCGGTAGATCATCCTGACAGGAGCCATTTTGATCGTAATTCCCCTCTCACGCTCGAGCTCGTTGGAATCCAAATACTGCGCTTGCATCTTGTGGGCGGAGACAGTACCGGTTATCTCCAATAGCCTGTCAGCCAGAGTGCTCTTGCCGTGGTCTATGTGGGCGATAATAACGAAATTTCTTATATTACTTTTCATATTTAAATGTTTAAATCTTTAAATATCAGCGGAGCGCAGTGTGAGTTCCAATACTAATCGGGACGGGAGAGAAGCGGAATAATAAGTGAAAACCGCCGATTCGGATTCGATCCAGATAAACCCGTCGGGCGCTTCGATGCTGTACTTGAAGGCTGATTCAACCCCAGATTGCTTGTCGAGAACGAAAGAGTACTTTAATCCGTCCGAAAGGACAAGTTTACGCGGGTTTTGGTAGTTGAGTTCCAAAGTTTTTGATTGCCCGGCGGCAACATTGATCCAGGTTGCAAAAACGGACTTGCCTGATTCCTCGTATCTTTGCAATTTAAACTCGGGAATTTCCTGAAGCGTCTTTTCAACGGCATCAAGGTCTGCATCAACCGCATAACCGCCCTTTTTGTAATCAACTTTCGGCGTTATCACCTTCGTGCCCCCGCCTTTCGCATCTGCCAGGCGGACATTCGGGAGTGTGAAAACTTTCAAATAATTCTGGTTCGTTGCGCGATACCAAGACTCCTTTTGTTTTCCGCCGCCATGAGTCCGTTTCACAGCCAGAGTATTCTTAACCTCACCGGACAAGCCAATGACCGAGATAAGCTCAATGGACTGGGATATGAAAGCATCACTTTTGCCGCCTGCGATGTTCGCGTTCACCACGGCTAGATAGTCACCATTCCATCCGGCGGGAGGCTGGAAAACATCGCCTGTCACGCCATACTGTAATACGATCGACTCCAAAGTATTGTCGTGGAAATATAATTTTATGTCTTTGTTCGCCAATCGCTTTCCAAGCAAGCCCAGAACCTCTTCTTTCTGGATATCGGTTAGATTCTGCAAACGCTCAATAATGATTGGGGTTATGACCGAAAGTATCTTTTTCGGATTCTGGCCCGGCTTTTTATCCTGGCCCGCCTCGACTTCTTCTTGCACCTCGCGCAAGAAGTTGGAGCTATTAAGAACAAGTTTGTATTGAGGCAGACTGATATCGCCAATAATTCTGAGAATATCTTCCATGACCCTAACGTTTATAGCGACTACGCCGTCAAATCTAACGCCCTGGCCGCGATAGATGTCCGAGCTCTCCAAAAAATCCATCAATTGCATGGCTGACGTGCGAAAATCGAAAAACCAATTGGCGTCACGCGCTCCCCAGCCAGGCGTAATTGTCTGGAGCTGAATGGGCGGAACAACCTTAACTTTCGTGAAAAGATCGGGATGATAAATATCGTCCACGCCTATCTTCGAGATCTCCCCATTTTCCAAGACTAAATCAGCGTAGCTTCCGTTAAAACCGCCCGACGGCCTTATCTCCGACGGATTCTCAAAAGCAACGGCGAAATGGACTTCGCCCGGCCGTTCCAAGAGCGCTATCAAGGCCGTAAGCCCGGCATTCACCCGGTCGATCGAGGCGCTGAAGGAAAGATATTCTGGACCTATGCCCTCGAGTATGGAACCTTTGTTCAGCCTAGAGATGGTCTCATACAGATCGGCAGCGATCGAACGAATCGCGACCAGATCGCCCTCCGTAGTCCGTAGTATTTCCAGTAAGCGGCCACCGCTGTCCTTGAAGAATAATTTCACTCCATTGTCTTTGACCTCCACTAAGCCTTTGTTAATAGAATCAACTCTCGCGACTAATTCCTTAACTTTAGAGAAAGCGTCGGGAACCTGCTTCAAGAACGGCGTGCCGGTCAAATATTTCGTAAGTCCTCTAAGGATTTCGATGTTCGAATTAATTTTAGCCAAAGATTCCGACACTCCATCGGTCTCCAGTTTGGTCAGTTCGCTTCCAGCTGATCTTAGCCCGCCGAAGATTTCAGATATTGAATCTACCACTTCATACCGGTGAACCCAGAGATAAGCCGAATAACCCCCAACTAATAAAAATAAAACGGCGATGATCCCAAAAACTGTTCTTTTAAGCCAGCGGAAACGGTTTCGAATTATGATCTGCTCTTTAGGCCGCCATCCGGCGCGCGAAAAATATCCACGGCGTTCCGTTGTTTTAGAATCATTGCGAAACGAAGACTGCCGTATGTCGGCCATGACATGATTCGAACCTTTTGAATTGTTTTTCCTGAAGATTTTCACAAGAGTATTCACTAATAATACGAATTTAAGCAAATAGTGCTAATTAGTTATCTGTATTGTACGACTTTTGCCTATTCATTCGCATTATTAATTTTATTCGCGTTGTTCGCGATTACTTTCATACGGCTGTTGGGTCTGAAAAAAGTATCAACACCGTCTTTAATATTATCTTCGTATCGATAAAAAGCGACTGGCGGGCCAAATAAAGACTGTCGAGTTCAAGCTCTTTTTCAAAAGGCAGACTGGAAGCGCCGCTTACCTGGGACAATCCAGTTGCGCCCGCGCGGGCCATCGGCACATGGCGGTATTCGGGAGGATACTTATCGACTTCGCCAGGTTCATGCGGCCTGGGCCCGACCAGCGACAGCTCCCCCTTCAAGACGTTCAAGAGCTGGGGAAATTCGTCAATGCGGAATTTTCGCAAGACCCGCCCGACGCGCGTTACCCGCGGATCTTTTCGTATCTTGAAAAACGGTCCGTCGGCGCGCTCATTCAAATGCGCGAGCCCGGGCTTCATCTTGTCCGCGTCCGGCACCATGTTGCGGAACTTATAAATCATTATAATTTCCCCGCCGCTTATCCTAGGAAGCCTCACTAAAACCGGACTCTTGGGATGCTCCAGCTTCACCGCTAACGCCACAAAAGGCGCAAAAGGCAGAAAAAACAACATGCCAGCAATAGCGCCTACGATATCTTCAAAGCGTTTCCAAGTTGGATAAGTTTTGTTCATTGATTCGCGCATAGTATTATATGGTCAAATGGATAAAAAGAGATATTCTGATGCACATGCTCCACTTAAAAAACCTCTCCGCGTGGCGCTGGTGCACGACGGCCTAAACCAATTCGGCGGCGCAGAACGGGTACTGCTTGCTCTCGCGGAGATATTCCACGATGCTCCGATATATACCCTTTTTTACGACAAGGAAATTTTCGGCGGATTTTTCTCCGGGCGGGAAATAAAAACCAGCTTTCTTGATAATCCCGTTGTGCGCCGATATCACCGCCTTTTCATACCCTTTATGGCCCTCGCCGCGGCGAGCATAAACCTTGGCGATCGGTACGATCTCATTATCACCAGCTCCGCAAGCTTCGCTAAGGGAGTCAGATATGGGCACGGCAAGCACCTGTCTTATGTGCACGCGCTTTTGCGCTATGCTTGGGATGCAGACGCGCATTTGAAAACATATTTCCCCGCGGCGGTCGTTAAACTTATCCTGCCCATAGCTGGCTATCTAAAATGGTGGGACCGCAAAACCGGCCAGAAACCCGACCTTATTCTCACCAACTCCCGCCACACGCAGGCGAAAATAAAAGCGCACTACGGACGCGATGCGGGAATAATCCACCCGCCGCTCGACGAATCAAAATTCTATCTCGACGCATCGGTCGCCAAAGGAAATTATTTTTTGTCTTTCGGCCGCATCATCAACTACAAGCGCCACGACATAATTATCGAGGCATTTGAGAAACTCAGCTTGCCGCTCGTAATCGCCGGCGCGGGAACCGATGAAAGAATCATACGAAGACTCATCAAATCTCCGAATATAAAAATGATCGGGCGCGTCCACGATCACGAACTGCGCGCGCTTATAAACGGCGCGCAGGCATGCATATTCCCTCAGATCGAAGAATTCGGCCTGGTAGCCGCCGAATCTATAGCTTGCGGAACGCCGATAATCGCCCTTAACCGCGGCGGTTTCCGCGACATACTCCAGGACGGCATAAACGGGATAGGCCTTGAAGAACAAAGCGCAGAGGCCATAATCGGCGCCGTCCAAAAACTGGAAAAGATGCGTTTTGACCGGCGCGAGGTAGCCGCCACCGCGGCAAAATTCTCAAAAAGCAACTTCCAGCGCCGCATGCTGGAAATCGTTAACAGTTTAGAACTCTAGGATTCGTCCAAGATGATTCTCTTATCAAATCTTCCCCTCTCATTCGCTTTCTTGGCCTTCATGGCTTGCACTTCTGCCTGAGAATATCCCTTCAGCTTACAAATCGCTTCCACCACCTCAAGAACATCGGCAACCTCGCCGATGCTCTCGTCGGCAACCAATTCTGCCGTTTCCTCTTGGAGCTTCTCAAAAAGCTTCTGCCTATATTCGTCTTCGCTGGCAATATGAAATTTTACTTCTTGCCCTTTGGCTTTGATTATCTCGGGGATTTCGTCTCTGACCAGTTTGTTATATTTTTTCATCATACTAATCGAGGCTATTTCTCGGCATAAAAAACTCCGTAGATCATTATACCCCGCCTCATGAGCTCGTATTGTCCACTAGCGGCAAGTTTTGTTTTGGTCGCCTGGCGAAAAATGCCCAGAATCTCAGCGATTCTCACGCAGAGAGCGTATTTTGAGAATAGTTTTTTGATGCGTTCGGAAGAATTCCTGACTGCTTCAGTCTTGTCTATAAATCTGACATTTTTAAATCCGCATTCCTTAACATCGGTCTCGAATGCGTCTTTGATAGCCAGATTCGGCAACGCCCATCCCCCCAACAAGTCACAATAGTTTTTCTGTTGCAATCCATCGGGCAATCTTGATAAAAATCCATCGGCGACCACTAGTCTTCCGCCTGGTTTTAAAAGCCTGAACGCTTCTTTGATGAAATCTTTTTTATCCTCGGCGTAACAAACGCTTTCGCTTGCCCAGACAACATCAAAACTGCCGTCCGGGAAACCGGTTTCTCTATAATCACGCAGAAAAAACTCAACCTTGTCCCCAACTCCACTTCTGAGAACAACCTTTCCAGCCTCTTTAAGCTGTTTACGGCTTATAGTTATGCCCATCACTTTAACGCCTATGTTTTTTGCGAGCCAAACTACGCTTCCGCCAACACCGCAGCCGGCATCTAAGACCCTGGAACTCGGATCTATTTTAGCAAGCTCCGCCATGAACTTATTTTGGTTCAAAAGAGCTGCCTCGATATTTTGCGTGTCCTTATCCCAGAAACCATAATGTATGCCGTTGCTCCCGCCCGCCTTGTACCAAATATATTTATAGAACAACAGCGTCTCATCGTAGTATTTCGCCACCTCACTTCTGTCCGGCCTGTTCATGGTAAAAGTTGTTCTATTTCGCCTAGGTCTTTCACCTTCTTCCAGGCGAATGGGTCGAGGTGAAGCGAACTTGGCGAATGGACGGCAATGCCGTGCCCAGATGCCTTGAATATCTCGACGTCATTCTCTCCGTCGCCGACCGCGGCACACTCGGTAGGCAGAAGCATATTCTTCGCGCAAAACGCCTTGAACTGCTCCAGCTTCTTCTCGCCCTGCTTTAGCGTGTAGACAAAGTCATCCAATTTTCCCGCCTCATCCCACATGAGCTCTGTATTCGCATACCATTCGTCCGCTCCGACTTTCCTGGCTACAATTTCAGCAAACAAGTCCACTGATCCTGTTATTAATCCAGTCTTATATCCTTTTCCATTTAAATATTTAAAAATAGGTTCAGCGTCTTCTTTTAGGGCCCAATTAGAAAATATCTCTGAAAATTCTTTCTTGGTTGCCTTTCCGAAGCTTTGCCATAACTTAATTAATTCAGTTTTCGCCTGAGGATAAGAAATTTTGCCATTTCTCATATCTTGAAATATTTTTTCAAGTTCATCAGCTGAAAGCCCTAAATCACTAGTCAACCTGAGCCATGATCGAAGCTCTGGGAACTCAGGCATAAGCGTCCCGTCTATGTCGAATACGACTGCTTTGATTTTGTTGTTCATGACAGCAAGCTACTTAACCTCCAGTTCGGCAAAGCCAGTTCTCTCATCGAAAACACGTACATACTCCGTTCCGGAGAGAATAAGAATCACGATTTCGACCGTCGTCCTGACCATACAGTCCTTAACTAAATGGCCGCCGAAAACTTTGCCGTCTTTGTCAGAAACAGAAATATGGATGTGTGATCCGTTGATAGAAAGCGTTCCAGTTCCGCCAACGATCTCAAGCTCCTCGCTCCAATCCCGAACGATCTTCCCTCCAGGCATACGCAATTTCGCCTTACTCAGACTCCCGACAACGGACAATAAACACCCGGCCTTGACATCGTTATCCTTAAGCAAGACCTCTATCCCATCGCGCAGATCATCACCGGTTTTCAAGCGCATAGTTACTTCCTTCATGCGGTTAATTATATATCAAAATATATCTTGCCGGTTTTATATGCCTCAATTGCGCTGATACATCCTTTGAATAAGGGCTCTGGCAATTTATCCAGATCATACCAAGCCCAGCCCTCGCATTTCTCCGGTTCCATTACTTTTGGGTCCCCGCTTGCCCACTCCGCAATCACGCCCACATCCACGAAATGCTTTTCGTAAAATCTAAAATTCAAAAGCCGTAGGAATCGTACATTCTTTATCTCGATTCCGGCCTCCTCGCGCGTCTCGCGACGCGCACAGTCCTCGAAAGATTCCATCCATTCAAGCTTCCCGCCAGGGAAGGCATAATCGCCCGCGCCATGCGCGCCCTTACGCTTGCCCAGCAATACCTTTGCTTGCCCTGAGCCAGTCGAAGGGTCGTCTTTTAAAACCATCACCGCCAAACCGCACTTGGGATATTGTGGATTATTTTGCATTGTCTCGAGATGTTGGTGACCTAGTCTTTCTCCCCAACAATGAATCGGCAACCATCGAGCCCATTTCTTGAAGAGTGTTTTGTATTACGTGGGATTATAACGCTCATCCCTTCTAAATAATAATCTCCACGTTCATCATCCCCAATTTTAATATCCATTTGACCCGAAAGAATAAAAAGATATGTATCAAATGGATGTGAACCGTCAATCTCTTCCTTATACATCGGCTCATCTTTTGTAGAAACTCTATCGCAACCCATCCGCCTAAATTCTTCCATCTTTTCTCGCTCTTTAAGCTTATTAGAATACGCCAACAGCTCTTTCGCTTTCTGGTCAATAAACTTACTTACGGGATGTCTCCCAACGTTCATTCCACCTAAATCCATATGCTTAAGTTTAAACTCTATGAATTTTCTGAATCTCTCTGAATCAGGACTATCCTCGGGAGCTTCATCTATATACTCTCTCTGGAGCTTATTCCATTTATTCTGCAGTTCTTCAAATGCCGGCTCTAATCTTTCCTTCGGAGTAAGTGGATAGATAATCTCGCTGACCAATCTCTCTAACTCAAATATCCTCTCGTCATTAAGAAATTCTTGACCGCCGCCAAATTTTGGTTCTTTACCTTCCATGATATCTCTCGTAAATTTCGGGCGCGTGCTGTTTTAATAATTCCAAGCCGATGTCTTTCTTGGGAATACTCTTGAATTGCGTACCGGAACGCGCGCCGTCCTTCACCTTTTCGGCAAAGCTTTGAATTAGACGGGAGCAATCGACTGCCAAGCTATTTAAATTTTTAAATGTTTCTATGTTTAAATATCCTACGTCGAGCGCGACATAGAGCTGGGCGCGGACCTCGCCGGCCGAACCCTTGGCGATATAAAGATAGTTCAGGAATTCCTGTTTCGTGCCACGCTCAAAACCCTCAGCGATATTGCTTAAAACCGACACCGCGGCACGCTGGATCTGATCCCGAAAGCCGAAGTCTTTGCAATCCTTGAGCGCCACATAGACCCGTTTTGTAAGCTCCCTCGCCTTCTGCCAGCAGATCAGATCTTCGAATCTTTCAATCGTTGCCATGTTTTTCTAAAATTTAAATATTTAAAAATATAAAGATGTAAATATTGTTAACCCATGCGCTTCTTTTAATGTTTAAATATTTCAATTTTTAAATCTTGACGGCGAAGCCGTTACTTTCCGTGGCACTTCTTGTACTTCTTGCCGCTTCCGCACGGACAGGGATCATTCCTGCCCACGCTTCCGGTTTCAAGCTCGGTATGTTTAGGAATAGAAACAATCGCCGGATTGGGCGCTGGTGAAACATTGCGGGCATCAGATTCTGCAACCTCCGATTTAAACGCGTTATTAAAAACCCAAGCCTCAAAATTGGCCCGCAGGTCTTCAAACAGCTTGTGGCTTTCGCGCCGGTATTCGACGAGCGGGTCCCGCTGACCATAGGCGCGGATGCGCACCGACTCGGTTACCGCATCAATGTCTTCTAGGTGGTTCATCCAGAGAAAATCCAGAACTCCAAGCATCTGCCGTCCCAGCAAAGGAATGTTCTTATGCGCCGCGAGCTTGCGTTCGAACGCATCGCGAGCCGCAACCATGACTTCGTCACGGTTTTTCAGCGAGTCGGCGACTTGTTTGGTGATTATGTTCGCCGCTACCAGGAGCTTGATGACCTCCTCCATATCCATGCCAGTCTGCGCGTCAAACGATTTTTCCAGCCTGGCCAGATAGTTTTCGAACAAGGCCTTCACAACGCCGGCGAGCTCCGGCTTGTCTAAAGAATTCAATATCTTCAGGCGGCGGTCGTAATAGTTTATCCTCTGCTTGTTTAGAACGTCGTCGTATTCCAAGAGATGCTTGCGCGAATCGAAGTTGAAACCTTCGACGCGACTTTGGGCCTGTGCGATCATGCGCGACATTATGCCAGTCGAGGGTATCTCGTCCTGCAAATTAAACCGCGTCATTATGGACTTCATCCGGTCCCCGCCGAAAACACGCAAAAGATCATCTTCGAAAGAGAGAAAAAATTGCGAAGCGCCCGGATCGCCCTGTCGTCCTGAACGTCCTCGAAGCTGATTATCTATGCGCCGCGCCTCGTGCCGTTCCGTACCGATAACATAAAGCCCGCCGACCTCCCTCACTTTCTCGGCCTCTCCCCGCTCAGCCGGCTTGCCGCCCAAAACAATGTCGACCCCGCGGCCAGCCATATTGGTCGCGACCGTTATCGCACCAAGCCGCCCGGCCTGCGCGATTATGGCACCCTCGCGCTCGTGATTCTTCGCATTCAATATCTCAAAGGGCAGGCCCTCTTCTTTTAAAATCTTGCCCAGAAGCTCGTTTTTCTCGATGGAAACTGTGCCAATTAATACCGGCTGGCCGACTTTATGCCTCTCTTTAACCTCACGCACAATCGCTCGGTACTTCGATTCCGAATCTTTGAAAATGAGATCGGGCTCGTCGCGCCTCACCAGCGGGCGATTGGGCGGAATACTTTCGACCTCGAGGTTGTAGACCTTGTGGAACTCCTCGGCCGAGGTCTGCGCCGTGCCCGTCATGCCAGAAATCTTTTTATATAAGCGGAAGTAGTTCTGAATGGTTATCTGGGCGTAAGTGCGGGTTTCTTCTTTAACGAAAACGCTTTCCTTGGCCTCGATGGCCTGGTGCAGACCAGCCGAATACCGCCGCCCGGGCATAAGCCGGCCGGTAAATTGGTCAACTATTATTATCTCGCCGTTTTTTACGACGTAATCCTTGTCCCTTTCAAAAAGCGCCTTGGCCTTTAGGCTAGCCTCCAAATAATGTACCAGGCGGATGTTCTCTACGGCATACATGTTTTTCACGCCCGACATCCGCTCGACCTTGTCTATCCCGGGCTCAGTGATCTCGACCGATTTTAGTTTCTCATCGACGACATAGTCTGCGTCCCGATTCAGATTCTTAACAGCCCGCGCGAAAACTTTGTAATACTCCGAGGATTCTTTGTCAGCGATAGAAATAATAAGAGGTGTCCTGGCTTCGTCTATCAAAATGGAGTCAACTTCGTCGATGATTGCGAAATTGAGCGTACGCTGAACACGGCCCGCAACATCTTGGGCCAAGTTGTCACGCAAATAATCAAAGCCGAATTCGTGGTTGGTGCCGTAGGTTATATCAGCTTCATACGCCTCGCGCCTAGGAACGGGACGCAAAAATTCCATCTCAACTAAGAATGTGCCTTTCTCGTCTCGCTCTTTATCGATACGCGCGAGCTCCTTTTCCGCGTCTGTCTGCGTTCCGTCTGCGTTAGTCCGCGCAATACGCTGTAAAGCGTATTGAGGATCATAAATAAAAGCCGCGTTATGCAATATGCAGGCGGTCTTCAAGCCCAGCAGATGGTAAACTTGGCCCATCCAAACAGCATCGCGCTTAGCGAGATAATCGTTTACGGTGATGACGTGCGCACCATTTCCCGGCAAAGCGTTCAGATAGGTTGCAAGCGTTGCGGTCAAGGTCTTGCCCTCGCCGGTGAGCATCTCGGCTATCGCTCCACGGTGAAGCACGAGGCCGCCCCAAAGCTGAGCGTCAAAGTGACGCTGGCCCAAGACGCGCTTGGCTGATTCGCGCACTAATGCGTACGCCCTCGGTAAAAGCTCATCAAGCGACTCGCCGTTTGTGGCTTTCTCTTTCAAGACATCACTCTCTCTTCTCAAACCCGCGTCGTCCAACGCAGCAACCTGACTCTCAAGCGCATTTATAGCATCAATTTGGACGGGACGTTTCGGTCCACCCCCGAGGAACCTTCTTGTAAAACCTAGCATGGTAGATGAATCCTAGACGAAATCAGGCCCTATTTCAATGCTATTTGATAGCACCATATAATTGTCAGGCATCTCTTGCTCTAATAACTAATCCACCCTGAATCACGAAACTTTCCTAGTCTCACAACATTCGGAAGAGCACGACATGAAATTCTGCTGAATTTCTGTCTCACCCTCGCGCCGCCGCGCTCTGGGAGGCTCTTCCGAATGCCGCCATTCACAGGAGTTTCGTAATTCAGAATAATCCAATTACGTTGTATCCAATTTACCCCGCGACCGCGGGGTAAATTGGATATTGAATTTATAAGTACTGGATTAACGCTGGAATTAAACTAATTATGGCGACGGGAAAGTTCCCAATGAATTTGGGATTTGTTAAAAGTTATTAGTTAACCGTTATGGGTTACTCCGAGTGCCTGAGATTCTTGTCTTTATGTTGAATAAGCTCTGCTTTCACCTTATCCTTAACTTCGTCGATGACGGCGCGCATGTCAGATCCTTCGGCCTTGGCCATAAAAGCGTCTCCACCGACACGCAGATTTATTTCGGCCTGGTAAACATCGCCATGCTTGTGGTGATTGGTGGTCCTGGCCACGACAACCCAAGTTTGCACGTTGTCCGGGTCGTGCTTTGAGAGAAATTTATCAAGCGAATGAATCCTTTCCTCGATGTGAGCCTTGAGCGGTTCGGTAACTTCGATATTGTTCGCGGTGATGTTTATTTTCATGGTGAGTTTCTTTAATTGTATAACTTTTTGCCGAATTTCAAAACCCCGGCAGCCGGGGTTTTGTCGCTATTTTATTCTAGCTTCTTTGTGTTTGGTGTGAACTCTACACCACGAGCAGAATTTGCTGTAATCAAGCTTCCTTTCGGTGGTCTTCTTGTTCTTGCGGGTATAGTAATTCACTCGCTTGCAAGTGGCGCATTTCAACCTTATTAAATTTTCGGAAAACTTCTTTGGCATGTGAGTGATCGCTAATAGTGTCAACTATACTAGCCAATAATCGTAATAAATGCAAATTCCGAGCCCGAAAGAAGAGTCTCGCTACTCGTCCCGCTTTGCGTGACTGCGTTCACGAACCCATCGGTTCGTGGGCTCCGCCACAGGAAAACT
>MHIY01000021.1:21757-27093 GCA_001817755.1 Candidatus Colwellbacteria bacterium RIFCSPLOWO2_01_FULL_48_10 | reverse complement strand
GAACACGATCATCGCGATCATTGTCCCGGCCATGAGGGCCATCAAAACATCCTCGATGAACGTGACCCACGTCATGGGAATCTTGAAAACAACGCCCAGGCATGCGCACGGGATCTGCTCATTTTTCTTAAGTTCCCGCGCGACCCCGATGCTTCCAATAATCATGAACGTCAGCGTGACCGAAGAAACAAGAAGCAGGTTGTAGTTGAAAAGATAGCCGGCGGCGAGCCCAAGCTCGATGAGCGGATAGACATAGCCATATGCCCGGCTGCGCTTTGCGAGCAGATCATACGTTGCGTAGGCATCCACGAAGCCCTTCCAGTTGAGCAGTTTGAAAACCCCGAAGACGAGGAAAAAGAACCCCTCGAAATACCGCATGCCGTCAAAGAAATTTGGCGATTCCCCATAGGGCAAGGCGATTCCCGTAAGCGTTGCAATAACGGCGAAAATGACGATAAGCGGCATGAAGTCCGCGAGTTTCCGGCGCGGAAAAATAGTGGGTTTCGCGCCTTCGGGCACAAGATCCATACCGCACTTCGGACACTTCCCCGGCTGGGACTCGCGAACCTGCGGGTGCATTGGACAAGTGTAGGTCATGAGCCTCCTGCAGGAATCGAACCCGCATATGTGCTTTACAAAAGCACTGTTCTGCCATTGAACTAAGGAGGCTTATATCAACTTGGTCTAATATAACCCAAAGACTTGATCCGGGCAAGAAAAGGCTGTTCTGGGAACAGCCTATAGGCCCTGTGTTTTTGAGTTCTTGGCGCGTTTGATAAGCTCGTCGCGAAGATGTTCGGCGGTCTCACGGTCCAACCCAGGCAAACGCCCTTCGGCGTTTATCCCATTCCCGCCGTAACGGCTAAATACAGCGCTAGCGCCGGCTGTTTGGATCTGCAAATCCGAGAGGCCTAGGATTCTGGCCAAAATCCCACGATAGATATCAACATTTTGGATGCGGTCATATGGAATCGTAACGTATCTCTTATAAATCACGCCGGACTCTTTCCGAAAACCATTTTCGGTGAGCTCGTAACGATAAAAATAATACGTCAGCTTGGCCCAGACGAAACATAGGAACAAGAAGACAACAAACACGCCCAAGATCCAGAACATATAATACGAGAGCATGTTGTCAAAGGGAGAATTACCGCGATATACGCCAATCGATGAGATTTTGATGTATAGCGTCGCAATCACCACTGGTATCAACCATCTCGCAGCCGAGCTTAAGAAAAACAGCCAAACAGACTTAGGATCTAGATTCTTCATTTATTATTGATTGTAAGCTAGAACACGCGCGTTGCAAAGCAAATCAAACGTTTGGCTTTTCTGCGTCTGCGCCTTCAACAGGGCCGGTACCAGAAATCTCAGGTTTTTCTCCAGCAAGTTGTCTCTTCTGCTCCTCGTCTGCTTCCACTTTCTGTTCCTTTTGTTCCATATTCTCTTCAACGCGCCTGGTCGCTTCCTCCGTTAATTCCTCATCAAATTTCTTCAGCAGTCCCGGCATAGCCTTAAGTATCTCAGGGAGCAATCTTATTCCTTCATTGAACATTCTACTCAAAGACTGTGCAGTTTCTGGATCAAGGGACCCCATCGTCTTGCTTTCAAAATTATATCCTTCGCGGGTTTGACCACTTGCAAAGATGCTCTCAAAATCGAGCGGACTAAACTCATTAAGCTGCTTAAACTCTTTAAACAATCCATCTAGTTTTTCCCGTAGGATATTCTCCTTTTCTTGCTGGATAAGCTGTTCTAAAAGTTCCTTTCTTTCTTGTTCTATAGCCGCCTGCTCAGCCCGCAGTCTTTCCATCTGGCCCTTTTCAATGGAAGCAACCGGCGAATCTTGATCATTTGGCGGAAGTCCTAGGCCTTCCCGCGCCTTATCCAACATTTTCTTATCAGCATGAACTGACTTGGTTAATTGATCGATCCCTAGCTGCCTCAGCTCGGTCTGACTGTTTAAACTTTTCAGCTGTTCCGTAGTTTCCAACCATAGCATCTTGTTTTCCGGTCCATTACTCTTATCACCATCCAAAATGGCTGGCCCAGACTCAGTCTTATTGATTTCAAGAGCGCCAACGTCCAAGACATCCTGTGGTAAGGGTAGCTTGGAAGTTACTAATTCTTGGACATTCTCAAAATCATTCATGTGGATTTTAGTATATTTATAGTAAATTAATTAAACCACGCTTGCGCCACTACTGTCAAGAACGGAAAACCGGGTAAGGAGGCCAGCCCGCCGCACCCTCACTCAATTGATTGGCGAAAATTGGTTTATGTCGGATGTACTCTCTATCTGAATATCTACCCTCGTCGGGAATATCGCAGCTTGAATCTGAAAAATATTCAGATACTACTTTTTATGACATTCAACATTCTATTTGCAGTCAGATTGCAAACATTGTGACCACAATTCATCAGCTGATTTTCCAGTATGTTGCGTAAAGGCGTCGAGCAACATAGGTCCACCCTCATTGGGTTGAGAGAGAGTGGAATCGGTCAGAAAATCAGTGCGCATGATTTTATTGATTTTCGATATAAATCCTGGATAATTCTTGTCAACATAGTTAAAAAATGTTGCGGAGCATCTATAGCCGTCTTCTCTATAATGGCCTCCATCACAACCAAGCGTGGTGTGCCCACTAGCCATAGGATAACCCAACTTATAAGGAGCATATTCGGCCAGTCCCTCTCCAACCCAACTCTGGCTTTTATAGGTGGATCCTTTGAAGCCATAGCCCGGTCTTAGTATTATGTGCGTAAGCTCATGGACAATAGTACCAAGCTTTAATCCTTCAGCTTTAACCTTATCTATCTGGAGGGCTATACTATATTGACCACCAGCATTGCCATAGGCAGCAGTAGGTTCGGTTATAAATTCAATTAAGTATGGAGTTAAGCTCGGTTGAACAGTCCAAAAACTCTCAAGCTTTGGTATAAAGCTGTTACATGCTTCCAATATTTGCCCCACTATCGATCCAATTTGAGAATCGTCCTTGGAGTAAGGAATGATACAGAACTGATTTCTGGCCACGGCCTGGGGAATACGCCAACCAAACTCTAGCCTAGAATGCTCTGTGACAAAACCCGAGTATTTGGCATTTCCGTAGTGTTCTACTTCTATAACCACCTCCGTTTGGTTGGAAAATGTTTCATTGAAATAATCTTCATAAGTGCGCCCATTCCACTGATTAATTTTAGTAACTCCATCAAATTTTATCCTCACGCCATCATATCTGCCTGCCAAAGAGTAGAAAGTGTAACTACCAGGCGCGAATTTGAACTTACCTTTTACTTTTAGAGAAAAATCGCCATTCAAAGCAATTCCTTGGGGTTGAGTAGCATATCCTGCTTTAATATTTTGACCATCTATTTTATACGCAGAGGAACCTCCCAACGATGCCGGAGTTTGTACCGACATCGTAGAAGCTTGCCCAACCACACCACCAGGCCATAATTTGGCCTTGAAAGCATCGAAATTTTTGCCGTTGTATATGCAGCCGAAGAAAGTATTCTCTTGTGAAATGTCCGGACTACATGCCGCGGTAGTTGACACCGGCTGGGTCGCTGGCGCTGGCGTTGGCAAGGGAGTCGTTGTAACAGGGGCAGCTGCCTTAACTGTAATCTTTATATCCTTTGACGCAGTTCCAGTATTAAGAGTTGCTGTAATGGATTTATCACTTGAGGAATTATTAAATAACTTAATTTGATAATAGTGATATAGAGTATTAATCGAAGATTTGTTCTGATTTAAAATTGTTCCGCATTTTACGGCAGATCCGGAAGCGGTACTCCAAGTCACATTGCTGTCACAGGTAAGAGATAGGGCAATTGAAGAAGTGTCAGCGCCAGCTTCCCAATTTAGAGTAACGGCACCGCCGGAACTAACAGCCGATTTATCTGAAGAAAAGGATACTATAGCCGAACTATTATTCTGTACAGTTGTAGTTGGGGGCGGATTTAATTTATCAAGCAAATCTGATACATCAACGGAAGGAGGCGCTGTCTGTTCATTTTGAGTACCAGTGTCGATCGGCTGATTCACGGGCTTTCTGGTAATAACATATCCTCCAACTCCACCAGCTACAATAACTATCGACAAAATTATTAAAACCGCTACGCCCGCAAACCCTTTTGTGTTTTTATTCATTTTTTATTTTATAAAGTAATTAATATCCTTTTTATACATCTTAGCAAATCGTTTCAGTTCGACAACATCAACTCTTTGCTGTCCTGATTCCACATTTGAAATATGCGATTGCGGACGACCCAGCTTCTTCGTAACCTGGATCTGCGTCAATCCTGCGTCAAGTCGAGCTTTTTGTAGACGCTCGATAAAGTAGGCGTATTCCTTTGTGTGGATTGACAAAGTTAGTTTTGGTGCGCAGGGAGGGAGTCTCACTGCTCGTTGCTCTGATAAGTATATCAGAGCAACTGCGCTTTCAGAACCCACGGTTCTGAATAACCTGCCTCGCCGGCAGGCGGGTCTCCTACACGGTCCGACCCGGGTCGGACTGACCCCATCCGCTGTTCGATTCCAGATGGTTGGTGGCACGTAAAATTTGTTTTACAAATTAACGTGCCTAACCACGTTAACTTATATATCCGCCATTCGGCGGATATAAGTTTTACGTGGTGCGCAGGGAGGGATTCGAACCCCCGTAGCCCGAAGGCGCGACGTTTACAGCGTCGTGTAATTGACCACTCTACCACCTGCGCATTGAAGCATATTCTATGCTAAGAGTAACTCAGTCCGCAAGCTTTTAGAGCCTTGGCTTGTCCTTATCCTTGTGCAAGGATTTCGAAATCAAATTGTCGAGCTTCATTATGATAAGGCGGAATCTGCGCAGGGTCTTGGCCTTATACGAAGCGATGGCCTCATCGATCTTCTTGAGCGGTAGGCTGGAAATGACCTTGCTCAGCGGGTGACCCTCGCGCGGCGCAGGAACTTCAATTCTCGGAAGAGCAAGCGCCACAATATAGACGATCACGCCCAGCGAGGCCATAAAAACTATTTGTAGTATTAAATCATACATGGTTAATTTAAAGTTTAAAAATCAAAGTGTAAAATGACAATGCGAAATTAAAAGATTTTAAATCTTGGATAATTTTAGACTTTGTATTTGTAATTTTGATTTTTGATATTTAAATTTTGAACTAATTATATCTCGTATCTTATAAATTTCCCCACCTTGATGTTCTCGCCTAACTTCGCGATGGCGGTTTTGACAACCGATTCCACCGTGGAATTGGGATCCTTTATGTATGGTTGAGCGAGAAGCTCGTTCGTGTCAGCGGGCTTCATGGCCGCAACATGCATGACAATATTGTGG
>MHIY01000021.1:15187-21739 GCA_001817755.1 Candidatus Colwellbacteria bacterium RIFCSPLOWO2_01_FULL_48_10 | reverse complement strand
ACAAAATCGGTTTCGCAATTCAGCTCCAAAAGAACGCCAACGCGGCTGTTATGGATGTAGGAATGGATAAGACCGGAACCAGCTGAACGGTCGGCTTTCTTCTCGGCCTTCACCAATCCCCTCTCCTGAATGAGTGAAACGGCGGCATCAAAGTCCCCGGTGGCGTCTGTCAGGGCCCTCTTGCATTCCATCAGGCCCGCGCCGGTCGCGAGTCTTAATTTTTGAACATCCGATGCGCTGAACATCGTGAGAATCTTATTTTACGGCCGGAGCTTTAGCTTTCTCGGCCAGCTTCGCGGCGTCAGCTTCTTTTGCGACTCTGCCCTCGACAACCGCCTTTTCGATGTGGGAAAGCAAGAAAGCAACGCTCTTGGAGTTTCTGTCGTTGGAAGCAATCGGGTACTTCACTAAATCGGGGTCGCGGTTGGTATTAACAAAAGCAACAGCCGGAATCTTGGTAAGCTTGGCCTCTCGCGCAGCTATCTCTCCATCACCAAGTTCGGTAATGACAACCGCCGACGGCAACTTGTCCAAACCGACTATGCCGCGGAAAAACCGATCCAGCTTGCTCAACTCTACATCGATCATTACCCTTTCTTTCTTGGTGTATTTCTGCAAACGACCAGCAACCTTGTCCTCCTCAAGTTTCTTGAAATGATTGATCCTGGTCAGAATGGTCTTAAAGTTGGTCAGCGTTCCTCCCAACCACCTAGTGGTGACATACGGCATCTGCAGTCTCTGGGCTGTTTCTTTTACAATAAACTTTGTCGCGGGCGTCGTTCCCACGAAAAGGACCGAACCGCCCAGTCTAACCTTGTCTTTCACCATCGCCACAGCTTTGTCGAGCTGCGACATGGTCTTCATAAGATCAACAATCTGCACGCCTGACTTTGCGGAAAGGACGAACGGGCGCATCTTTGGATTTGTACGGCTCTTCGAGTGGCCATAAAAGACGTTGTGCTCGATCATGGTCTTCAACATCGCCTCTTCGGCGGGTGTGAGCACTACTTCCGGCTCGGCGCTTTTCGCCTCGTCTAAACTGATGTCTGTTTCTACTGGGTTAGTCATGTGTTTTCTAAGTTCAATGATAATACAACCCTTCCCTAGGACTTTCAAGCCCAACGAAAAATTTAATGCCAAAATCCAAATTTCAAATCAATGACTCAAATCTTAATGACCAATTTAGAATTGAATCATTTGAATTTGTTTAGACATTTGAGCTTTGATATTTGAAATTATGACTTGTGCCGCTTCCTCCATTCCTCTATATTCTTGTGGTGGCCGGACAAAAGAATCTTCGGAACGGCGTATCTTTTCTTGCCATGTTTGATTACTTCCGGCCGCGTATACGCGGGCACGCCGACGCCAAGGCGGTTTTCTTCAAGGGACTCGCTCTTCCCGAGGACGCCTTCGAGCTTGCGGCTCACGGAGTCGATCATGACGAGCGCGGGGAGCTCTCCGCCGGTCAAAACATATGGACCGATCGACACCTCCTCCACACTGAAGCCCATATCCTTGAGGATCTTCGGCACGCGGGCATCGATTCCCTCGTAGTGACCGCAGAGGATCACGAGGTGGTCGTATTTCTTGGCTAGTTGTAGCGCTTTCGCATCATCAAAACTCTTTCCGCCAGCCGCAGTTATCAAAATTTTTAATTTTGAATTTTTAATTTTTAATTTAAGCGATCGAAACGCTTTAATAAGCGGTTCAACGCGCATGACCATCCCTGGCCCTCCACCGTATGCTCGGCCATCGGCTTTGCGATGCTTATCGGTCGAGAAATCTCTGGGATTTAGGACTTTGACCGAAATTAATTTATTTTTCACCGCACGGCCGATTATCGAGCCCTCCAAATAGGGTCTGATGACTTCTGGAAAAAGAGTGATAATGTCGAAGGTCATAGTATTTAGTATAAGGTATACAGTATTTAGTATAGAAACAACAATCTCCCGCCTAGGAAAAGGTTGGGGAGAAGAGGTGAAAGAACGGGAAAAGGAGTGGCTCGACACGCTACTTGATGGTGAAGGTCGGCAAACCGAGTTTTCTCGTCGGTCGCGGGATGGGTCCCATCCAAGTCCCATGGAGCTCAGCAATCCGCGTTCCATGTTTGTTGTGGATGGAGCCGCTGCCTGCAACGAATTCATCTGCCCAGTCGTGGGAGACTTCTTGCAAGTACCACACCCTCCCACCTATCGGCTTGAACCAGTAGTGGCCAATCTGCGTAAGCCTTTTGGGCTTGCGAGACGCTGTCTTCTTTTGGGTTTTTTGCGACATACAGTTTACCCAAACCCAACATAACACCATTCGCGCTTTATGTAAAAAGCTTGCTAATCACTTAAGACACTCTCCTTGTTGTCGTGCAGAAGCTCTCGGAGGCAGGTTAGCTTGGTTCAACCGTTGTCATCTCGATTGATAACTTGCCGAGAGGCAGCGGACTGTCTCCGCAGGAGAGACAGGACCGCGGTTCTGGTAGATAACAAGGAGAGTGCTCTTACCAATTACACACGGATACTCACGGTCGCTAGTATCCGTGTCAATTGTTATGGGTATCAAAAAACCGCCCTTTGGCGGTTTTCTGATCTACACTTCCACGTCTTTGATGTCGTCTATCACCTTATCCATCGCACTCATGCGCGGCTCCTTCATGGGTTCTGCGGGCTGCTGCAAGCGGCCACCTTCCGGCTCATCAATCTTAAGGTTGATGCGGGCGTTGTGTTTGATACCCACGATCCTCAAAAGCGAGCGAATGGCCTTCGCGGTGTTGCCTTCGCGGCCGACCACCTGGCCCATGTCCTTCGCATTAACCTTCAGCGTCAGAAGCACGCCCATCTCGTCAACTACGCGGGTGATCTGAACATCGTTAGGATTATCAACGATGGACTTTACTATGAACTCCAAAAAATCTTTATCGGCGAATTCAGCCATGGCTAGATTTATTTTTAGTTAATTCGACTATGGCTATATTCTAACTTACTTTGCCGAAACCTCAACTACTTTCTTCGGAGCGTAGGTCTTCGAGGTTTTGATGCCTGCCGGAACGGGAATTTTGGCTTTCTTCAAAACCTGAGCAACTGTCATAGAGGGCTGGGCGCCAACCTTGATCCAGTGGGCAACTCTATCTTTACTGATCTCGCTCTTGTTAGTGTGCGGATTATACCATCCTAGGTCCTCGATAAACTTACCGAGCAGCTTCGAGCGCTTTTCCTGAATGACCAAACGGAATGACCGCTGGTGCTTCTTGCCTATCCCCTTCAATCTGATCATTAGCATGTTTGTATTGATATAGACTATATCGTTTTAGATTTATGTCAACCGCTCGCTCGTGAATTCCCCCGTGCGTCTATGAGAACCGGCTGTTCTCATGCTCCTGCGGCATGAGTCAGTCTTCACCCTCAGCTTATTACGACTAGCGAGAGAGCCAAATGAAAATGCTAAAGCATTTTCATTTGGGCCGAGCGATGTCGTAACAAAGGTTGAATACCTCGCGCTTCTAGCGCGAGTGGTGGACCCCGCTAAGCGGGGCTCCACGAATACCACGGGGCTCTGCCCCGTGGAACCTTTATTTGCCCCCAAGGGGGACCAATCCAAATATGCCTGCGGGAGATTCTCTACGACGCACAGGGAAATACCTCGCTCGCCAATGGAAAGAATGGTTCGCTATTTAACTCGCCACCGCCATAGCAAGGTCTCGCTTAGGCGGAATCGGTAAGTCCGCGAGTTACTATCGAGCTAGACTTTGCTGTAATCGGCAATGCTAACGAGCTAACTCGCTATGTCGCTAGCAAGCTTCAGCGAAAGAATTCTTGACGTGCCGTTGTCGCCCATGGTTACGCCATAGAGCACATCGGCGGCTTCCATGGTCGCGCGGTTGTGAGTGATGAGGATAAATTGAGTCTGCTTTGCAAACTCTTTCAATATCTGGGCGCAGCGGCGGGCATTCCCTTCGTCCAGAGCCGCATCAACTTCGTCAAGCACTAAAAACGGCGGCGGGCTGACCGACACCAGCGCGAAAATAACGGCGATGGAAACTAATGTCCTCTCCCCTCCCGACAAGACCTCCAGACCGGTAACACGCTTGCGCGGCAGACCGACCTCGATCTCGATTCCCTTCATCATGTCGTCTTCAGCCTCGTGAATCTCAGCAAACTCCGCCGCATCAGCGGTTTTCTCATCGGTCTCGCCATCAACCACTGCTTTCTCATCGGCCAAATTCTTTACCACCAATCTAGCCTTGCCTCCGCCGAACATCAGCTTCATTAATTTTTCGAACTCAGCGTTTATCTTCACTATCGCATCGGTAAATTCGCGGTGCAATTTCTCGTCCAAGTCTTTTATTAAAATTTTCAGATCGCCCGAGGCGGTCTCGAGATCGGATGTCTGGGCGGTCAAGAAATTAAACCTCTCCTCAGTTTCGCGAGCCTCTTTCATCAGGCTCTCATCTACTTCGCCAATCGAAGCGAGGTCGCCGCGGAGCTTGAACATCCGGCGCATCATATCGTCTCCCTCCTTCGCCAAGCCTGCCTCGCCGGCGGACAGGGCTTCGGAGAGCAAGTCTTCTGAATTTTGAGGACCCGCAAAAGACTCCGACGTACGGCCGATCTGGGACAATTCTTCCCTCAAATCTTGAAGACGCGTCTCAACCCGTTCGATCGCAAACTGAGCTCTGTTCCTTTCGTCATTTAAAGACGCGAGTTTGCGCTTACCATTCTCCAAAAGTTCATAGGCGGCGCTGAAGTTCTTGTTAAAACTGCCCAGACTTGAACGCACTTCTTCCTCAGCGCCGGAAAGTTTTTGGATGCTCTCGTCGATGGCCTTGAGCTTTTCCAGTATCTCGGCGTTCAATTTTTTCAATTCGTCTTTTTTCTCCCAGGCTTCCGGAAGCGTCTTGGGACTGACAGCGTCCTCGATCTTCGCAATGATGGTGCTTATCTTGGAACGCATGGAAGCCAAATCTCCGTCTGCGGCCGCAGAAACAGCGATTTCTTTTATCTCCGAGACCAACCGCGTAAGATCGGCTGACTGCGTAGTCGAACTTCTGGCTTCGAATTCCAAACGGGCCTCAAGTTTGCCGAATTCTTTCTGGAGCGCGGCGCGGGCATCCAAGAAGCTGTTTTTCTCGGACTCGATGCGGCGGTATTCGTCCGCCGCGGCCGGCTCGGAATCTTTGACTTTTTTGAATTCCGCCTCCAGCCCGGCGCAAACTTTTTCCTGCACGGCTATCTGCCCGGACGATCTCTCGAGCTCGGTCTTATGCGTAATGGCTTCGGCAGAGAGAGACTTCAACCGGCGGCCATAAAAATTGTTTTCAAGCGACCTAAGCTCTTTGGCCAAAGCATCGCGGTCCTGATATCTGGAAACCTGCTTCTTCAAAAACCGGAGGTGAGGCTTCAATTCGTCCAAACTCGCGCCAACCTGGGCAAGATTTGCGGAGGTCGCTTTCAGCTTGCGGAGAGCATCGGCCTTCCTGATCTGGTACTCCTTTAGTCCCAAGATCTCCTCTATCATCTCCCGCCGTTCAATGGGGGTGGATTTTATAAAAACATCGCTCGAACCCTGGGTGATTATGGTAAGTCCTCTCGCGCCGAGCTTGGACTTGGCGAAGAAATCAATGACGTCTTTCAGCCTCACTTCGGCTTTGTTCAGGAAAAATTGCGATTCGCCGTCGCGCGAGACACGCCGTGAGATCGAGACCTCGGTGAAATCAACCGGGAAAAAGCCGGAAGAATTGTCGAAATAAAGAGTCGCCTGAGCAAGGCCCAAGCGCGGTTTTTTGTCGTTGCCGGCAAATATCAGGTCTTCAACTTTGCCGCCGCGCAGGTTGCGGGCGTCGCGTTCGCCCAAAAGCCAGCGGATGGCGTCCGTAACGTTCGACTTGCCGGATCCGTTCGGGCCCACCACCGCAACAATGTTCGCGCTTAGGTCTAAGTTGGTCTTGTCGGCAAAAGATTTAAATCCCTGCAGTTCCAATCGCTTCAAAAGCATGCTCTAAATGTAGGGTTTAAACCCAAAAATGTAAAATTCAAAAAAGAAAATTTTCAACTTTGAATTTTCAATTTTAAATTCTTCACGCCACTACCCTTCTTGCCCTCAAAACCGGATGCGCTTCGTGCTTGGAACACCAACCGAGCTCGATACCGCTGCCTGCGCCGACCCTGGGCACAAAAACTCCCGCGTGCCTTGATCCCGCGCAAAGCGTCCAGGTCTCGCGGTCGAGATGATCGCCGGTCTCGTTGTGGTATTTCAAACCGAACAAAAGCCGCTCGACAAGCGTCATGCTCTCCACGCCGTCGTTCTTCAACGACTCCGCCGAAACGCCCTTCAAGTCATCATCGGGCTCTGTATTGTCCATGGCCCAAACAGCATACGGCCCGGAACCGGAACTGCGCTCATCTTCCAATAAAACCCCGGCCAATTCTCCATAACAGTCGTGTCCGAACAACTCTCTAAAAACCTCGAAAATGCGGTGCGGCGTAAGGCCGGAAGCGACCACGATGAGTCGATCAAACCCTTTGCGCGCGTCCGGCACCCGCATCTGTCCAAAGTCCAAATCGA
>MHIY01000021.1:12953-15167 GCA_001817755.1 Candidatus Colwellbacteria bacterium RIFCSPLOWO2_01_FULL_48_10 | reverse complement strand
GCCGGATCTTCGATCCAACCACCCATTATGTCCGAGTCGATGTCGCGCGGCAAAGCATTAATCACCGCATCCGCAAAATCACGGTACTGTTCATCTCTCCCCTTTTCCAAAAAGGATTTTTCCTTGCCGCTTTCGTTCATTGGTATAGAAGACGTTGAGATCCCGCTAATCGGACAGCTCTGCAGTATACCAACAGTATATAAAATCTTTATGAAGATTTTCCGGTCAACTGTGGATAAGTCGCAATTAAAAATTATGCTTCCGGCGGGATGTGTGCGGATGGAACCGCAATTCTTTGTCCCCGTAGATCACGCTGGACTTGGGATGGTCGTCGATGGGATGGCTCTCGATCCTTCGTATCTGGATATTCCTAAGCGCGTTCTCCGCAAGATCGCCGAGCCTGCCCCGCAACAGGAACTCGGTAAGGACGCGGAAGAACGACCGCCGCATCTTGAAAAAGCGCTCGTCGGACTCCCACGCGCGACGTGGGTGGAGCCAGTCATTCGCATCGAAAAAGAAACGTATCTTCTCTGTGCTTCCGGTGAGCGGCACGAGCGACTGGTAGAGCCGGTGCCAGTATTCGTTATGGGGCTCAGCCAAACGGTACGAGTCTTCGGTCACAAAGTGGCTGAGGCAGATCTTGTCGGAAACGGACTTGGGGTCGGTGTTCTTGTCGTGCGCCTTCTTCCGCCGCCAGCCGAACAGATCGAAAAGGACCACCGCAAAAAACCGCGCGGTGAATATCCTGCCCTTCTTCACGCCCACGATCACGTCGAAGTCAGAATACTCATGCGGATTCCCAAGCGCCATGCTCCCGGCCGCAAACGCGAAGTCAAAAAACGGAACCAAACTGAATAGCCGCGACCGGCGGGTGAACTTCTTCCACTTCTTGTTCAATAGATCGTTCTGAGAGCCGTCCATATCATTAATCATATAACAAATATAAGAAGAAAGGTCCCAAGCGATCGTACCGCCTTCCTGTCCCTATCACACTTTTCACGCGGTCGCGTGAAAAGTGTGATAACTGAAATACTAGAATATAAATCCGAACAAAAAGACACCCACTCTGATGAGCGGGGAGGGGGAACTGGGTAAGGGAGCTAGGGTATTGTAACGAACTCTTCCCGGCCAGTCGGATTCCTGCCGCGCACATGAACAATACTGCAGTCGGCCTGGAGCTCACGAAGCGCGAGGAAGTAGGCAACTACCCTACGGATAGTCTCCGCACGCGTGGCGCACCAATAAGCTTCTGAAGCTTGTCCAAGTCTTGCAAGAACGCAGGATTCGCCGGAATCCTGACAACTTTGGCTGGCTTTGGCTTTGCAGGCGTCTTAGAGACTTTTTTGGACATCAAACCGTCTCCTATAGTGGAGATTAGTATGAAGAGATAGAGAAGTCAATCTATTCCTCCTCTCCCGTGTCTGGGCCGCTCACAGCAAGCGGTTCGATGCCTATGGCGGTGCCGGAGATGCGCATTACGTCCTTGTCGATCTTCTTGAACTCCTTGTAGGCGTTGGAATACATATTGGTCGTGGTCTGGAGATGTCCACCGAGCTTTTTCATATATGAATCATAGCTCGAAAGGTGTTTGCCTAGCTCTTCCACGCGCTTTATCGTATCTTTGATCGATTCCTCGATTTTCACGGCCCGAAGCCCCTGAAGTACAGTCTGGAGATAGGCTAAGAATGATGTGGGCGAAACTATTAATACCTTATATTTACCCGCCGCGCGTTGGATAAGATTTTCGGTGTCTTCGGTTACTGCCCCGACTTTATTGATCAGCAAGTCGTAGTAAATAGCCTCGTGCGGAATAAACATAAATGCAAAATCGGTCGTTCCTTCGGCTGGAAGAATATATTTCGAGGTTTCGACAATGCGGTTTTTCAGATCGCTTATGAATAGTTTTTCCAACCTCTCTTTTTCGGATGGATCGCGGGCTTCGATAAGCCGATTATAGTTTTCGAGCGAAAATTTTGAATCTATCGGAATGATCTTTTCTTTGACGAAAACTACGGCATCCACGATCGTCCCGTCCTTGAAGGCGTACTGCATCTGATAGCTTCCGGTCGGAAGCACATTCTTAAGTAAAGTCTCGAGGTAATATTCTCCGAGCACTCCCCTCTGCTTCGGGTTCTTCAATATATCCTGAAGCGAACGGAGCTGATCGGCGAAACTCACGACCTGTTTGTTGGTCTCGTCGAGGCGGGTCAGTTT
>MHIY01000021.1:3319-12945 GCA_001817755.1 Candidatus Colwellbacteria bacterium RIFCSPLOWO2_01_FULL_48_10 | reverse complement strand
AACTGCTCGCGCATGGCCTTGCCGCTTTCGCCGAGTTTCGAATCCAACGTGCGGTTCAGCTCGTTCAGCTGGTTCTGCATGAGAAGCAGGCCTTTGTCGTCGGCCTTCTCAACAGGCTGGCTAAGTCGTTTCCATAAGACCAGAACCGTAGCAAGAATCGCAAGCAGGATGGCGATGACAATTAGAAGCAGTATATCCATGTGATCCATTGTAAAGTATCTAGAAGCTATCTCAAAATATCCTCATTAGTGGCCAGCACAACACCGAAAAATCCTAAATTCTAATATCGAAACTCTAAACAATATCTAAATCATAGATTTTAAAACGAACCCCGTTTATGATTTTGAACCTTAGAATTTGTTTAGCCTGCCCGGCCAGGGGATTTAGTGCTTAGGATTTGAGATTTGTCCACCATTGCTTGTATTATTAAACCTCATGACAACGCAAAGGATAGTTATACTAGGCGCCGGTTTTGGCGGACTGGCCGCTGCGATGGCGCTCGGCCGACGACACCGGAAAGGCAGCCTTCGCGATGCTGAAATTGTCTTAATCGACAAGAATGCTTACCACACCTACACGCCGACCCTTTACGAAGCCGCAACCGCGTCAAAAGATGCCGCCAACTACATGGATCTGAAAACCATTGTAACTTTCCCGATAGGCGAAATGCTGAAAGGCTTGCCGGTGAAATTCGTGCAAGACGAAATAGTAAGCATAGAAACCTCCCGCGAAGGCACGCTTCATCTCTTAAGCGGATACACCATGCGTTTCGACTATCTGGTGATAGCGTTGGGCTCGACTACGAATTATTGCGACATTCCGGGACTGGCAGAATCTGCCCTCGCGCTGAAAACTTTTACCGACGCGGTAAAGATCCGCGATGCCGTTTGGAACGCCGCTTTCGACACCACGCCAGAACGGAAACTCCAGATCGTCGTTGGCGGCGGCGGAGCGACCGGCGTCGAGCTCGCCGGCGAACTTCGGGTGTGGCTAAACCACTTGGGTGTAAAACAAAAAGTCGCGGCCGATGTCTCGATAATCGAGGCTAATCCAACCGTGCTGAAAGATTTTGACGACCGAGCCGTGGAAGCCGTGACCAAACGCCTTAAAAAAATCGGCGTTAATATAATGACCGGAGCAATGATCGCTTCTGTCTCAAATGAGAAGAAAAAAGTGCTTCTTCGGGATGGGCAAGAAATCGATTTTGATGTCCTCGTCTGGACGGGCGGCGTGAGGGCAAATCCAATACTACAGGGTGTACCTATGAAAATGCGGTCTGGCCGGGCCGAGGTCGGAGACGGAATGGTCTGTCTGCCACAAACGCCGGACCTGTCTTTCGGGCAGAAGATATTCGCAATCGGCGACATGGTCTGTGTTATGAACGACGAAACGGGTAAGCCAGTCCCAATGGTGGCGCGTGCGGCCATAGACCAAGGGCTCATAGTGGCCAGAAACATCGAGCGGGATATCAGAACCTTGCCGCACATCACCTACCGGCCCGGCGGTTTCCCATATGTCATTCCCGTGGGCGGGAAATACGCCGTCGCGAAGCTCGGCTCATTCATCATCACCGGTTTTGCGGGGTGGGTGCTAAAGGGACTGATCGAACTCCGATACCTATCCCTCATAATGTCAAAGACGCGGGCTTTGCGCATTTGGCTGAAAGGATTGCTGCTGTTTGTGAAGAATGAGAGGCTGGGCTGAGTAATCGCCCATCATCAGACATGCTGAACATCAAGAGTTAAGAAGTGCGGCTGCTACGATTAGCATTATTTGCGTAAATTCGTATTATTAGCGAATACTACTATGAAAAAATTATCTCCGAAGGAAATTCTCGCGTTTCACAGAAAGATAGGCGGCAAGATCGAAACTGTTCCCAAGTACGCGGTAAAGAACCGCGCCGACCTGACGCTCATTTACACGCCTGGCGTTGGCGTTGTTTCGTCCCATCTCGCCAAGCATAAATCCGACGCAAAATATTACACCATTAAAAAGAACGCGGTGGCAGTCATCTCCGACGGCTCGGCCGTGCTCGGCCTCGGCAACATCGGCCCCGAAGGAGCTCTGCCGGTCATGGAGGGCAAGGCCGTCATCTTCAAAACCTTCGCGGGCATAGACGCTTACCCGATAGTCCTAAGCACGCAGAACCCGGCCGAAATAGTCGCGGCCGTTAAGGCCATCGCCCCGACCTTCGGCGCCATAAACCTGGAAGACATCGCCGCGCCAAATTGCTTTGAAATAGAGGAGAGACTCCGCGCAGAACTCGATATCCCTGTCCTACACGACGACCAATGGGGCACGGCAGTCGTGGTGCTGGCCGGACTTATAAACGCGCTCAAAGTTACGGGCAAGAAAATGGGCCGGATAAAGATTGTTATCTCCGGCGCCGGCGCGGCCGGAACCGCAGTAATAAAAATCCTTAAGGAATATGGCGCAAAGAATATATTGGTTTTGGACCGCGCCGGCATAATCTACAAAGCAAGGTCCGGCAACGCGCCGGACAAAGAGGCTTTGGCTGAGATAACAAACCCGCGCAATATCCAAGGTTCGCTCGAAGACGCTTTGCAAGGCGCTGATTTATTCGTAGGCCTGTCATCAGCTGGTATCGTAACAGTAGAAATGGTAAAAACCATGGCCGCTAAGGCGATTGTTTTCGCGCTCGCAAACCCGACCCCTGAAATAATGCCCGACGAGGCTAAACGCGCTGGGGCTTATATCGCGGCGAGCGGGCGGTCAGATTTTCCGAACCAGCTGAACAACGCGCTCTCCTATCCGGGTATTTTTCGCGGCGCGCTCGACCGGAACGTAAAAGCTTTCACTATGGCTATGCTTATTCGCGCGGCCGAGAACTTGGCCGGACTCGTTCAATATCCAACTCCGGAAAAAATAATCCCTTCGATATTCGACAAGGGAGTGGTTGAGGCAGTTTCAAAAGCGATAAGGTAGATTTTTATAGAAAAAGAAATCCCACGATCACTGGACAGTAGTAATCGTGGGTAGGGCCCGTCTGTCTTAGCGGGCCAGAATTGGTCCTCCGTCGAATGGCGTGCCTGAGGCGGCGAGCTTCTGAAGTTCGAATGCCATGGTCACAGGATTTTCCGGATGCTCGTTGACCGCTGCCTGCAGCTCGCGCAGGTCAGCGTACAACTCATCGGTCCCATGGATGATTCCAGGAACCAAGTTCGCAAGGTCCTTGATGGTAGGAACTGGGCCACCGTTCACCGGAATCATGTCAAAAAGCAGTTTGAGGCGCTGCCATTCTGCCCATACAGCCTGGAATTCAGGAAGCAGGGGCCGGACGGCGGTTGGCATTAGATCTGGCAATCTTCGTGTCAATGCTTGCATCCCCTTTCCTTCATAGAGTGAAGGAATAACGAAATAATTACATAAAAGCCTGCCCGGCGTCAATCGCGGAAAAAAGGATTCAAAAAGTCTTCAAAATTACTGCACGACTATCGTGCCCTTGAACTTCGCGTTCAGCTTGTCGTAGTACTTCCAGGTACCAGTCTGGCTAAGCGTCGCCCTGAAGCTATCGCCGAGCTTGAGCGCCGCACAGGCGTCGAGTTTGGTCCCGCAAGTCCCCTTTTCGGGGTACTTCGCGGACACGTCAGAAAGCACCCAGTGGCTCGCAATATCGCGATTAGTCCAGACAACCGAGTCACCCTTCTTCATAATTACATTTGCGGGACTAAAACCGGCGGTCGTTATCTCAACTACATGGTCGGCAAGCTGTTCCACCGGCAGAATAGGTTTTACAATGCCGTCTTCGGGAACATAGGGCGGATAAGGATTGGGAACTTCTGTAGTTTTCTCAGCCGCTTCATTGTCCGGCATTATAACGGAAAACGAATCTGGATAAGATTTAAACCACGCAAACCCACCTCCGGTCGCAACTAAAACGGCTGCCACGGTCAATGCAATATATTTTCTGTTCATGTAAACTTTGGCCTTATTGTACTACAACCTTGCCAGTTGATTTAAGCACGCTGGATGAAGGCCAATACGAACTGAACTCGAACGATTCGTCAGCGGTGAATTCGACAACGGTCGAGGTGCCCGGCTTAATCTGTTCGGTTTTGAATTTCACGCTCCGAAAATCAAGTCCGGCATAGTAGACGTTCGTCGTGCGAACCATAAAATAAATCCTAACCTTTTCGCCCTTCGCCACCTGGATAGCGGGACTTGGATAGAAACCGCTGTCATCGGCTTCGAGCTTAAATTCTTTGTATTCAGGCATCGAATCGGAAACTGAAACCGATGCCGAAGCGGAAACAGAAGTGGAACCAGAAGCTGAATTAGAATCTGATGTGGAACTCGGAGCGGGTTCAGAAACGGCCGTTTTCTCGATACTCCGACATTCCCACTTGGCGCAACCGGAAGAGTTTTTTTCAACGCAAATGCGCTCATAGCCGCGGGCGCAAGACACCTGTTCTGTGGCCGCAGCACTGATTGATGAGTCCTGCCTTTCTACTGACGTTGACTCGGCCGACTTGGAACGGCACTCGCCCTTGTAGGCAATCTCAACTTTTGTCCCGCCAGTTGCGCTGGCCCGCCCGGCCTCACAGGCATTAGAATATGTCTTGCCGTTCATCCCGCACACCGGGGCATACTCCTGGGTGCAGGCATAGCTGTCTGCTTTTGCATCAGCCGCGTCCGACTGGATCGCTAATCGTATTCTCACCTCGATCTCGGCGAAGATCTTGTTGACCGCGCTTACGGCATCAACCATCTTAGCCGCGACTATCATCTTCTCAGCAGTGTCGAAAAGCTTGAATATCTCCGGGTTTGATTCTCTCGTCAGTCCTTCCGACTTCGCGTAGACCATAAGTTTGTCGAATCTGACCCTAAGCCGGGCGACGTCTTCGGAAACGCCGTCACCGCGCTTCTGGAGCATCGATAGGGCAGACTTCAATATCACCGAGGCCGAATTAGCCTGCCCAAACGCGGCACCATAGCTTTCCGCCTTCACCAACGTTTCAGCGTCACGGATCGAGAACTTGGCTTTTTCGAGATGCTCAAATATAGATTTAGTGATTGCGTACTCTTTGGAACTTATCGCTGATTCAAGCTTGGCCAAGAGCATTTTCGCGTATTCGATGGCGCGCTTTGCGTCATCGATCTTGATCTCGGCTTTTACGTCAGCGCGTTCTATGACCTTGGGACGCAAAACATTCAGGGCGCTTTTCAGGCCCGCGTCAGTGGATCTCTCGCGCAGTTCGTCGATGACCTTCAGCTCAGTCGCCACGGTTGCTTTCAGCGAACCGATCTTTTCGGCGATCTTCTCGGGGGTTATCCCGCTGATCTTAGCCTTACTCTCAAAGCGAAGTAGAAGCTCGTCTTTGGCCGAAGCAACGCCGGAAGCAGACGTGTCGTCGGTCTTAACCTCAAGACGAACCAAGGCCGCAACGCCGGAAAGCTCGGGCGCGTTGTCATCGCGCTCTATCGCTTGCCCCACTCGTTCGCGAAATTTCTCAGCACTGTCAAAACGGCCCGGAATCTTTAGAAAAACCGCATCGACTCCCCCTTGGGCAGATTCAATCTTATCTTTAGACTCTTCATGCTTGGCTTTTATCTCTTCGAAAAGCTGCTGATGGCGGATGGCTTTCTCCGCAACCGCGCTCAAAAGCTCGTCAATATTCTTGTTGTTTGCATCGGCCTTCAGCGAGCCCAGCCGCGCATTCAAACGCGTAATGTTTTCTTCGTAATTGGCGACGGCTTTCTCAATGCCCTTTTTGCTTCCGGCCCCAAGCTCGTCAACTTTTTCGAGTTCCCTGGCCTTAGCATCGGCCACTTTGAGTTCGTATTCCGCTTTCGCAAGAGTTCCAAAAGTGAAAAAACGCTTTGTTCCGCGGCCCAGCTCTTTAACAAAATAGAAAACGTTGGTCGGTAATATGCCGGGGTTCTCTATCTCAACCGACACGCCAGCCTCAACGTTCGCCGACGTAGAAGAAACTCCCTCTTCAGAAACCTCGGCGGCGAAGAGCGGAGGCAGTAAAAACCCAATCAGCGACAGGGTTAAAATCACCACCACAACCACCTTTTTAAATATTTTCATGTTTTTCATAAGCAAGATTATATCACAAACAAAAAAACTTGCGTTATCGGTTTCGTCGTCATAGAATACCCTAGTTATTCTGACTAGCGAGAGAGCCAAATGAGAATGTAGTCATTCGCATTTGGGCCGAGCAACGTCATAACAAAGATTAACATCTTTATTCCGCAGTAGCTCAGCGGTAGAGCGGCGCCCTGTTAAGGCGATGGTCCCAGGTTCGATCCCTGGCTGCGGAGCAAAGAAGAACGAGAAGCACCCAAATATAGAACTTGTCTAAACTTGCCTAATATCTAGGCTCGTAATAAGGCGGGGATCGTTAACATTCCGGAAGGCTCAATAAATTATTAGTTTCTATACCATCATAAATAGTTCTTACATACTTATTCCCATAAGGAGATGTCCTCACGACTAAATAAGCCATTTTGCCAAATACATTTTTTACATAAGCCTGTCCCTTCTGCTCTTCTATAAACTTAACCATCTCCGCAAGAGTGCTTATGCCAGAAGCCCTTGTCTGCTCATTAACCCATTTAAGATGGGTTATAGCTTCGTGAGGGTTATAGTGGTTGCCATCGTCTTTGTTGATACAAGTTATTTTTACTGCCATATGAGTAGATATTACCTTAATATGGGTAGATATTACAGTATGGCGAGTATAAAAGCAAGTAATAGGTAGATATAACATATTTTGGGTAGATATTGTGACAACTAAGATTTGTGTGTTAGTCTTTGTATAAATTACTAAATGATGGAAAAAGAAGATCTAATAACAATAGGAGAAGCAGCCTCGCGATTAGGAGTTTCCTTAAATACGCTTCGTCGTTGGGATGAATCGGGTAAATTGCCCGCCACTCGTAAGTCGCCTGGCGGAGATCGTTATTACTCTGAAAAGGACTTAGATATTCTTATTCACGATGAATTTAAGTTAGCTTATGAATGGGCAGTCAGCGATACTTCGACTGAGATACCAGAGATGTTTTATTGTCCCAACAGTGCCATATTCCAAGGACGACTAATGAAAATGCAAGCACTTATTACTAAAATGCCAGACCTTCAAGAGCTATTTTCTTTAGTAGTAGCTGTTACAGGAGAAATTGGCAACAATTCTTTCGATCACAACCTAGGCAATTGGCCAGACGTAGCTGGGGTATTCTTTGGTTATAACGTAGAAAATAGATCAATTGTGCTGGCTGATCGCGGATTGGGGATACTCAAAACATTGCAAAGAGTAAGACCTCAGTTGGACAACCATAAAGATGCATTGCAAGTAGCATTCACGGAGATTATATCTGGCAGATCCCCAGAGGAACGTGGTAATGGTTTGAAATTCGTAAGAAATGTGGTTGCGGCTAATCCAATAAGTTTGGTTTTCCAGTCAGGCGATTATCAGCTTGAGATTGAGAAGGAAACTTCTAACCTCGATATTAAAAGGGCTGATAAATTAATACGTGGCTGCATAGCTTTGATTAAATTTTAAGTGTATATTAAACCCATATGAATATTGACTTACAAAAATTCGGAACAACCCTTATCTCAAGACAAACAGGCAAAGAAGCATTTTCTGCTTTCCAACCATCTTTAAGAGATGTCGGAGATAACGAAGAAGTGCTAGTCGATTTTAAGGGAGTCCTAACCTTCACTCCATCGTGGGGAGATGAATTTCTTACCCCATTGCAAAATCGTTTTGGCGATCGGCTCAAGCTTATTAATACTGCTAATGCCTCTGTTAAAGCGACTTTAGATATACTGCAAACAGCTAACCAGACTAAGTTCAACGTAATTAGTTAATTTATAAAGCAATCAGATTATTACAGCTATTAGTTGCCTCACCTGGTTTATAACCATCTCTGGATCGGGGCAAGCTTTCTGCCAGTCATAGGTTCGGAAGCTATCCCTCCAAGCGAGCAAACAACAAAAAAGAACCGGTCATGCCGGTTCTTTTTTGTTGCAAGTCCGGATTTCTTACTTCGATTTTTTGAGCAATCTCATCTTGAACTTCTCAACGATTTCGTTGATGGGATGCTGGGCTTTAACGAGATAGTCCTCTGCACCGAGCCTTAAGGCAGTTTTTATGTCCTCGTCTTGACCGAGGTTAGAAAGGATGAAAACTGGTATGTCCTTCAGATTCGGATCAGACTTGATTGCTTCGAGCACCTTGAAGCCATTCTTTTTTGGAATCAAGACATCTAATGCAATTATATCCGGCAATGTTTTTTTAATCATCTCCAAAGCTTCAACACCGTCGTGGGCGACATGCGTCTCTAATCCACTCCTTTTGAATTTCTCTTGGAGCGCTTTTGAGAGGGTTACCTCATCTTCAACTATGACTATTTTCATACTTTGATTATAACTTAAAAGAGCGGGCCGATACTAATCTTTGATCTCCCCGATATTATCAACTATGTATTTAGTCATCTTCTGAGAGGACTCCTCAACTTTTCCAATTAATAACTTAAGCTGCTCCCTGGTATCTTTAAGATTGGTGCTCTTCAATAATGCAGACATTTTCTCCACGTCCTGCCTTATTAAACTGCTCATGGCGATAACGTCTCTTTGAGCAATGGTTACTCTTCTTGAAACCTGCAGCTGGCGCATCCTGTAGGTCATAGTCCCCAGCCAGGCACCGAATGCAATAAGCACCATGAGTATGAAAATAAGCCATGTTTTTGTGACCTCAAGGCCTCCCAGGGTAAAGATCGGGCGTTCGTGGGCATTTATAATATCGGACCTGACCGCGAGACTGAGAGCTCCCCGATCGTCTTCCCCGACGGCCTCAACAAAGTATTTACCCTGTTTTAGAGGCGTATCAATGCTTAAATTCCAGTTTCCGTTTGCATCGGTTCCCCGGACATCATGAAAAACCGTCCTGCCTGATCCATCCACAAGATCAATATTGACCGTGTGTCCGGCCAGATAGGTGCCGGAAACGATTAGTCCTCCTTCGCCGATAAAAACATCCTTGCTGATAAAGCCTATCTTGGGAGATTCGATCGGGATGATCTCGAAATTGACCCTCGCCTCAATGGTATTGCCAGCAACATCCAGGGCTTTTAACGTGAGAATATGCTTACCGGGAATTTGCAGGGGCAGAGTATAGCTGGAGGTTTTGGTTGCGACGGCATCATTGCCGTCAACCGCAATCTCGTAATGATCTATCCCCGACAGGGCATCCTTGGCTGTATACAAAATCTCCGGAGTGGGGGCATTCACACCAACAAGCTCCAGACCGACGACAGATTTGCCGTCAAGAATGATATTAGAAATGGAAGGCGGAGCCGAATCAGTAGCGATCTTATAATGCGATGTCTCGCTCCAGCCAATCGAATTTCTGAACCTGACATGCAAATAATGTATCCCGTCTTCCAGGGGCGGGAAGGACTTTGCCTCAAAAAGCCCCTCCGAGACCGCCGGAGCGGAATTAGGGACCTTGTTCAATACCGCCGCAACGCCAGTTACGTCTCCCGGGAGGGTCCAATTGGCAAAGAACTTGGCCGATACATTGTTCCATTTGGCGGGATCGGGATATAGAGCCACTGTCATGGCCGGCTTTTTAGGCAAACCAGTCGCCGCCTCG
>MHIY01000021.1:779-3304 GCA_001817755.1 Candidatus Colwellbacteria bacterium RIFCSPLOWO2_01_FULL_48_10 | reverse complement strand
TGAGCCGGCCCCTCAGCCACGCCGGAAGCCGCAGTAAACGTCAAGGCGAGGCCGTTGGTCTTGGTAAGCACATTCTTGCCGCTGCCATCAGCAGCGGTTATGGCCGCATCGCTGAAGACCAGGGTGCTTTTAGCTGGACCCTTTGGCCGGAAGGTCACGCGAAGCACCTGGAGAGATTTGCCGGTAAAACCGGTGGTCGAGGCGGCTATGAACGAAATCTTGCCTTCATCGTTTGAAATAACAGGCTCAGTGAGCCAGAAGTCGAAAATTGAGCCGATTTTATCGGCTTTAACCGCTTCCAGGATCGATCTGTCGAATTGCACCGTTGCCTGAGCGCCGTTTATCCCCTCCCCTTCGCTGTCTATTTTTACATCAAGACCGAACTCCTGGTTGATCGGATACGCATCCTTGTCACCGATCAAATTAAGCATAGCCGCCTGTGCGGCATTGCAAGAAAAGATAAGGCCCAAGGAGAAAAAAGAAATTAATAATGTTTTCTTCATTATTTTATTGTACCACTTGATTACCTCTTCAACGATTGCGTGAAGATGCTGAGGTCCTGGATATCAACCTTGCCGTCGTCATTAAAATCGTCCTTGAGTCTGATGTCTGGATTTGACGAAACCCACGAAGAAAGGAATATGTTCACATCCCGGATATCGACTGCGCCGTCGTCATTCAAGTCCGTGTTTTCGGGCCTGAATATGTCTGAGGTCGTGAATGATTTGGTGAGCGAGAATTCGCTGGTCCGGCCGGCAGTTGTGACCTGTCTCACCTTGATGAAGTGCTTGGCCAGGGAAAGCGAGGCCGTGTTGTAGGTCAGAGCGTATGACCCATCGCTGTTCGAAACAGTGGTCTTTTGGGATAGAACTACTCCGTCCAGCTCGGCTTCAATGGTGCTTCCGACATTGGCGTAGCCCCTTACCACCAGGAGGTCTCCCCGGCGGACCGCGGTGCGGAGCAGGCTTATAGTCGGGGCGAAGATAAGATTATCCAGGGTGTTAACATCGGGAAGATTGATGAATATCTTGTACTGGCCGTAAACATCGTTTTTATCAACAACGTTCAGTACGTAGAAATCAGATTTAAGCTTTGCGTCGTTAAGACCGATATTAAACGTCCCCGCGCCACCCACATTGGCCTGATCAAGCACCACCCCTTGCGCAAGATTGTTCGCCGAGTAGCCTGTTACGTTGATCCTTGAGCCCGGGAATGCCGTACCGTTAAAACCGACTGAGAAGGCGGGAGTGGACGGTGCAGTAGGTTCGCCTCCTCCACCGCTACCGCCGCCCCCGCCACCAGTTGAAACCGCCGCGGAAAACGTCAGAGCTTGGTTGGAAGAAACGTTCAGGCTGGTGCTCGCGGTATCAGACAAAGTAAGGTTGACTGTCTCCGGAGTGCTGTCATTTACAGAAGCCGACCCGACGCCGTTTACGATGTGAATGATTCCGCTGCCGGTCGCAGAGCCGCTTACATTCAGAGTCACGTCCCCGTTAAAGGTAGTGTCCAGGTTTCCCGAATTATCTTCGGCTCTCACGGTAACCGTAACCGCCGTGCCGACGGTAACGCCGGAAACATTTTGGATGACCAGCTTGGTCGCGACAATCGCGGCGGAGCTCACGGTGACCTGGTCCGTACCATCCGCTATGCCGGCTGCGCCGTCCGGTGCGCCCGAATTATCCGAAACGGTGATAGTCCAAGTCCCAGCCGTATCGTCAAAATACCAGAAATTGGTCAATGAGCCTCCCGAGATGGCGATGTTCGTGATCGCCACGCCGCCGGTCGAGGCGGCAAAGAAAGCTTTATTGACTCCGGTCGAAGTGCTATAGAGATTCACCGTTGTCGTACCGCTCGAAACTTCATTCCCAAATTGGTCTTTTCGGGTCACGGTATAACCAAGCCTTGTTCCAGATGTCATATTGCCCGGATCGCTAATTACAAAAGTAGAGACTGCGCCGGGCGAAATCACGACTTGATCGGCCGCATCATCCGTTCCTGTGTTACCGTCGGGAGCGCTGCTATTATCGGAGGCGGTGACTGTCCAGTTACCGGCCTTGCCCTCCTCATACCAGAAGTCAGCCGAAGACTGGCTATTAGTTATGGTAATTGAAGTAACGGCGCTGCCGCCAGATGCAGAACCGTAGAAACTGCTAAGTCCCCCGGTTGAATCAGTGTAAAAGTAGACTGTTGTGGTGCCCGTGGTAACCAAGTTCCCGAAATGGTCTTTGCGGGTTACGGTGTAAGGAAGCCTCGTTCCGGCCGGAGCATCGGCCGGACTACTGATCGTAAACTTTGCGACCGGACCGGGAGAGAAAATCAAGTCCTGGGTCGAAGAAACGCCTAAGCCGGTTGAATTGGAATCCGTGAGGGACAAATTAACCGTCTCGGCAACCTGATCGGTAATATTGGCGAGTCCAATCCCATTCTGAATGGTTATCACTCCGGAGCCGGTAGCTGAACCGCTGGCGTTCAGAGTAACTGAATTGTTGTAAGTCGTGTCGAGAGCATTGCCGGCATCGACCGCT
>MHIY01000021.1:530-768 GCA_001817755.1 Candidatus Colwellbacteria bacterium RIFCSPLOWO2_01_FULL_48_10 | reverse complement strand
CTGGACGATGTCGCCGGCCTCATCATCGGCGGGATCAAGAATTATGAACTTGGTGGCGGTAACCGGAATCAAGGTGACTGTTGTCTGGTCAGTCGCGTCATCTGTCCCCGTGTTGCCGTCGGGAGCGGAGGAGTTGTCTGAAACGGTAATGGTCCAATTGCCCGTTATATCGTCAAAATACCAGAAATTCGCCAGCGACGCTCCGTTAGGAATAATTACAGAGGTAATCTGAATGCCG
>MHIY01000021.1:0-496 GCA_001817755.1 Candidatus Colwellbacteria bacterium RIFCSPLOWO2_01_FULL_48_10 | reverse complement strand
CGGTCATATCACCAGGATTATTAAGGAAGAATACCGCGACCGCGCCGGCCCCAACCGTGATCGGGTCGCTGGCATCGGCCAGGCCCACCGCGCCGTCGGGAGCGGACGAGTTGTCTGAAACGGTAACGGTCCAGTTGCCGGATAGATGTTCTTCGTACCAGAATTCGCCCGAAGATTGACCACTGCCTATGGTTATCGAAGTGATCTGAGCGCCAGCAGTCGAAGCGTCATGGAAAGAACCCGTACCATTGGAATTTGTGTAAAGATAGACGGTCGCGGTGCCCGTCGTGACCAGGTTGCCGTACTGATCTTTCCGGGTCGCGGTATAGCCGATCCGGTCTCCGGCACTGGCGTCACCGGGATTCGTGATCGTGATCTGGGCCACCGGACCAGTGCTGAAAGAGACGTTCTGGGTGGAAGAAACGCTGAGACCGGTTGTCTCCGTGTCAGACAGAGAAAGATTCACTGTTTCGGCCGTGGTGTCCGTGATCGTAGC
>MHIY01000020.1:15400-15550 GCA_001817755.1 Candidatus Colwellbacteria bacterium RIFCSPLOWO2_01_FULL_48_10 | reverse complement strand
CTCGGAGTCATAGGATATGTTCTTGAACGGCATCTGGCGCAGTTCGCCTGGCTCCATTGGTTTCATTTTCAGCGAGTCCTCGTCGGAAAGGCCGCGGGCAAAAGCTTCCATCATCCACAGAGGGTCGCCATGGCTAACTATTAATATATT
>MHIY01000020.1:9671-15277 GCA_001817755.1 Candidatus Colwellbacteria bacterium RIFCSPLOWO2_01_FULL_48_10 | reverse complement strand
GCCGTATTCCTTTCCCGTTTTCCAGTTGAATATGCCGCAATTTATTTCCTGGAGCCGCCTGTCCTCGATTATCTTCGCGCCCACGGCCTTGGAAACTATCCGCGCGGTTGCTTTAGTGCGCTGGTAGGGCGAAGTAAAAATTATGTCTATCTTATGCTTCTTTAAAACCTTGGCGACCGACTCGATATGCACGATGCCCTCGAGCGTCATCTTGGAAACGTGACTGTTCGATTCAGGCCCGGAGGCGATGAGTCCCATCAAATTATGTTCTGCTCCGCCATGCCGCAGTATGAAGAATCTATTCGTGGCCACAACGTTTTCCGCGAGATCATTCACGCCTCCCACCACTTTTATGTGACCTCTGTCGCACTGCCAGATGGGTAGCGGCACGCCCCAATACCTCTCGCGTGAAAGCGCCCAGTCCTTGACCTCCTTTATCCATCCGCCAAAACGGCCGGTCTTGATGGTCACAGGCATCCAGTTAACCCTTTTGTTCATAGCTACAAGCTTGTCGCGCAGTTTTGACATGGCCATGAACCATGAGTCGCGGGCGTAATAGAGAAGTGGGGTCTGACATCTCCAACAAAAAGGATATTCGTGGGTATAGGCGGCGGTCTTGACCAGCAGATTGTTCGCCTCGAGATAACTGAATATCTTTTTCTCGGTTTCCGGAGCTTTGGCATAAAGGCCGGCCAACTTGGAAACGTCGCTGGTAAACTTACCCTGCTCGTCAACCGTGTGGTGCTGCGGAAGCCCAAGCTTTACGCCCAGCTTATAGTCGTCTTCTCCGTACATCACGGCTGTGTGCACTACGCCCGTGCCGTCGGTCGTCGTAACAAAATCCGCCTCGTAAATTTTATGCGATTTGGAGTTCTTAAGGGGCTTGACTGACCACAGTTGTTCGTAGCTAAGACCAGCGAGATCTAGTCCCGAGAGTTCCAATATCGCTTCTTTTTTACTCTTCACGACTTTCAAAAGGTCGCCGAAACCCTTAAAGATAGAATCGGTTTGGTCGTAGATGTCTTTCGCGACTATCCAGCGCTCGGCGGTCTTGGCCCGCTTATGCTCGATCACAACATACTTCACCTTCGCGCCAACCGCGAGGGCGACGTTACCGGGCAATGTCCAAGCGGTCGTGGTCCACGATAAAACATATGTATTGCCGTCGGCTTTCAGCCCGGGGACAATGCTCTGCCCTTTCTTCAGCCGGAACTTCAAATACACCGACGTGTCGGTCGATTCTTTATAGCCCTGCGCCAACTCGTGCGACGACAAGCCCGTGCCGCAGCGCGTGCACCACGGAACTATCTTGTGACCCTTGTATAATAATTTTTTCCTCCAAGCTTCAGAAAATATCCACCACAAGCTCTCGATGTACTTGGTCTCATAGGTAACGTAGGGGTGCTTCATGTCGAGCCAATAGCCCATCCTCTCGGTCATCTTCTCCCACTCTTCTTTAAATTGCCAAACTGATTCCCGGCACTTCTGGTTAAACTCGGCGATGCCGTATTTCTCGATGTCTTTCTTGTTCTTCAGCCCGAGCTGTTTCTCGACGGCAATTTCGACGGGCAGGCCGTGAGTATCCCACCCCGCCTTGCGCGGAACATAGTGTCCGGTCATCGTCTTATACCTCAGAACAATGTCCTTGAATGAGCGGGTAAGCACATGGTGCACGCCCGGATGACCGTTAGCCGTTGGCGGGCCTTCGAAGAAATTAAAGATCTTCGAACCTTTCCGGTTGGAAACAGATTTTGAAAATATATTATTCTTCCGCCAAAATTCCAGCACTCTCTCCTCAAGGTTGGGCAGCTTGAATTCTTTTATGTTTTTTAACATGAAGTATGCCACTTATGATATTAAAACCAGCGCCAGCGAACAAGGGATAACTCGGTATTACGCAGTATAAATCGGAGTTTTATGAAAAAAAGGAAGCCCATCTTGTGTTAGACGGGTTGCTCAGTCGAGACAAATCAATCCTCTGCATAAAACCTCGGCATGAGCGAAAATTGTCTCCAAAAAGAAAATCCCCCGTTTTGACATTCGGGGGGAAATCGACCTTGGACCAGCCACCTATCTAAAAGATGTGCTTGATCATGGAAGCTCTGCTTCTCTTGGCAGGTGAACGGATGCGCCTGTGTGATACTGGGGGTGGAATAGGCGACCATCTGGTCCCACATTTGGCGCATTCAGCCTGGTCAGACCGCTCAAATTGGTTCAAAACGAGGCGCGCCGGGCCCGACTTGACCCCTCTGTGCCACCGGAACAAATCTAGAGAGTCACACTTCGGACAGCAAACGGGGCCGACTACTGTACTCGCGCTCGGTGGATCTTGTGTCCAACTTCTGTTGCAGCAGGTACAGATCACCAAAACCCGCTTCTTGATGCGGCTGGTTTCCAAACTGCTCTTGATTTCAATGATCTTTCCGTCGGAGATCCTAATGCGGAATCCGACGTCAGAACCACAGGTCGGGCAACGAAGGTTGATCATCACAGGACCTCCACTACGACATCTTTGGAAAAAGAGGTAAAGGCGCCTGTTTCGGCGACAATACTAGGCATAGGTTTTCGGGGCAATCAATCGCCTCCAGCCTTGGTAAAGAACCAAGGGAACTAATAAAGCTATAACACGCCGTGTGGTGTTGGTCAAACACGAATAACACAATGCCTGATTCTCAAAATGTCCAATGTCAAAATCCCAATGCCCAAAGCATTAGATATGCCTTTTGGCATTTGAACTTGGTCATTTGAAATTCTTTGCGAAGCGCAGCATCTACATTCTCTCCAACGTTTCCACCCCAAGCAGATTAAGGCCGGTCTTGAGCGCGTCGGCCGCGCAAGATATAAGCGCAAGTCTGGCTTTGCGCACCGCAGATTCAGCTTTCAAAACGGGGTGCTCTTCGTAGAAACGGCTCGCGGACTTGGCGAGATCGTAAAGATATTGCGCCAGGTAATGCGGGTAAAACGTCTCGGCGCTTTTTTGAATCGCCTCCGGAAAGCGGTCGAGTTTCAAAATCAGATCTAGTTCACCTGGCAACGCAAGTACCTTTGGATCAAACTTGCTCGGCCTCATCTTTCTCAGAATACTTTTCAAGCGAACATAGGTATATTGCAAATATGGCCCAGAGTCGCCCTCGAAACTCAGCATCTTGTTCCAATCAAAAATAATGTTCGAGAGGCGGCTCTGCGAAAGATCATTGTATTTCAATGCGCCGATCGCAACTACCTTCGCGATCTTCTCCCTTTCTTTAGCCGATACAGACGAGTTCTTCTCTTTCACAATCTCGCGCGTTATAGAAAGCGCCTCATTAATTATGTCTTCTATAAAAATGGTTTTCCCCTCTCGGGTCGAGAGCTTCTTGCCGTCCGGCCCAAGCACTAAAGCCGTGCCCACATGGAAAAACTTGTCTTTGCCTAGGCCAAGCATCTCCGCCACTCTGAAGAACTGCTGGAAATGAAGCGATTGTTCCTGTCCCACGACATGAATTATCTTGTCCGTCTTGTATTTCGAAAGGCGATACTTGATGTTCGCAAGGTCGCGCGTGAGGTAAAGGCTAGCGCCGTCGGACTTTTCGACCAGCGCCCGAGGCAAGCCATATTTCTCTAGGTCGATTATCAAAGCGCCTTCGCTTCGCTTGGCAATGCCGTCTTTTACCAGGCTCTTGGTGAGCGGTTTCAAGTGAGACTCATAAAAACTCTCGCCGATCTCCACGTCAAACTTAACGCCCAACATCTTATAAACCTTATCAAAATCTTTAAGCGAAACCTTGCGGAAAAGTTCCCAGAGCTTTCTGTTTCCTTTGTCGCCGTTCTCAAGTTTTTTAAATTCAAGCTGGCCAAGGTTCTCGAATTCCGGGTTGATTTTTGCCTGCGCGCTGAAACGGACATACAGTTCGAGCAAGTGCTTTATCGGTTCCGCCTTCAACTTTTTCGCGTCGCCCCACATCTTGTAGGCGGCGGTGAGCTTGCCAAACTGAACCCCCCAGTCGCCCAAATAATTCCAACGGATAACCTTGTATCCCAGCGCCTTATGGATGTTCGCAAGCGCGTCACCGATGATCGTCGCCCTAAAATGCCCGACATGCATCGGCTTTGCAATATTCGGCGAAGAGTATTCGACGATGATTTTCCGGCCGTCACCAACCTTGGATTTGCCAAAATTTTTCGATTGGCTAATTCGTGCGAATATGTCCTGTATGGACTTTGGAGTGAGCCAAAAATTAACGAATCCCGGAGCCGCAACCTCGATCTTCTCGATCAACTTCTCCGGATCCTCGGCAATCACCGCGGATTTTATCTTCTCAGCCGCCTGCATCGGTGACATCCGCTCCTTCTTCGCAAGCGAGAAAGCAAGATTCGTCGTGAAGTGACCGTGAGTTTGAACCTCCGGCACGGTGACGGAAATGTCATTGCCCGGAAATTCGGCCTCAATGAGTTTTTGTATCTTCTCGGAAAGCATTAGTAGAAGGATAATTGGTATTAAATCGGACGGCAAGCTCAAACACAGTCGCAGTGGCCTGCTCAGCATTTCGCGTATTCGTTCTGTTGAACTCAGCACTCCCTCGCTCTCGCTCGGTCGTCGCCTTCGCTCCTCAACAAAAAAGAGACTATCTTTGATAGTCTCGCGAATTACGCCTTCGTCCGCTTGCAAGAACACCCCGGCAGGCCGACGCAGTCATCGTCGTGGATGACCGTTCCCTTCGGTATGGATGGTGACAGATTGCGCCTGGCCATGCGAACGAGCCGCATTAGGAAGCCCGGGTGGTGATGGCCGACGAAGACGATGTCCGAATGGTGCTTGAAGTATTCCTCCTTGAACTTCTCGCACCCGATGACGTACTTCTGCTTGTCTTCCTCGGAGAGCTCGCCCCAGCTACGCGGGAATGGCGGGCTCTTGGGAAGCGTGGGAAAGTCGGGGTGAGCTTTGATGTATTCCTTGCGAAACTTCTCACTTTTTGCAAGGTGCTCATCCTTCTCTTCCTGGCTAGCCTTGTACCAATCACCGGCGAACATGGGTTCGTCCGGGACCGGCCTGTCGGGGTCCAGATCATCGACATCCATGGCGTCGTAGAGGATGGACTCGTTTCCGCCCGTGTCCCGCATGATTACGCCCGGACTCTTTCCATCTCCAGGCTGGGCGAACCAGTTGAGGTCCGCGTCGCGCTGGATGGTGGCAAGCGCCATGGCCTCGCTCTCGTCGAGCTCCTCGGCCGTGAAGTCCTTGAACCAACAGCCGTAGCTCGTCTTCCCGCAATGGGGCATGCTGCCCTCGCAACAGGTCGACTGGTAGCAGCAACACTCGCGGTTGGGATGTGTTCTTCCGCAGGCATGTATCGGTATTTCGGCCATGTTTTCACCACCATGGGTCCATCGCTCTCTGTCTCTCCATCTCGGCCGGAACCTGCGCCACCCTTTCCGCGCGGGCCTTCCGCGCATTCGGATTGGACAGAAGCCGGACTTCGACTTTGACCTTTGATTCCTTCAGTCTTTGAGTTAGGTCTTTCATGATAATCATCCTCGTTTTTGAGACGAGCGCGTTAGGGACCGAGTTCAAATCCGCAATGCGCTCGCCTCAATATGATTTTTAACGTACACCTATTTTGTACACC
>MHIY01000020.1:4387-9657 GCA_001817755.1 Candidatus Colwellbacteria bacterium RIFCSPLOWO2_01_FULL_48_10 | reverse complement strand
CTCTGCCCGGCCTATCCCCTGTCACCACTTTTCACGGCCGTGAAAAGTGGTGACAGGGGATTACAGCTCTCTCACAGAGCCAGTCTTAGTAACTTCAAGAATATCCACATAATCCAATAAATCCAAATCTTTTAAATCATCCATAAACTCTCTTGGCAACCTTATTTTCCCAGACCAAACGCTTTGCTGGAGCTTTTTGAACCCGATCTCCGTAAGAGCCCGCCTAAGCCAATCCCTCTTTCTGCGGTATTTCTCTGGAACATCAAAAATAACTATTTTTAGAGTTTTATCCCCCTCTTTCTCATAGCTCAAAGAAGGCATGCTGGTAGAAATCTTTTTCTTCCCTAAAGCAGTTGCAATCCATCCGCTCTTCCCCTCTTCGATAAGACCAGCTTGCTTAAGCTTGCTAAGCATAGATTTAAAATTACGCCGCTCGCGGCTAAATTCACCGCCGGAACCGGATAAAAAATCGTGGTTCTTTTCAAAATTCATATTCAATTTGTGATATGAAACGCCATAACCGGACTCCAAGAACGCCCCGAGAAGAGCCAAACTGGTAACGGCGCCCTCGGCAAGGATTTCTAGAATTTTATTTGTTATGTTAATTCCTTTCTTCATCGTTATTCAATTCAACTTCCATAGTATCACAACCATCACCACTTTTCACGGCCGTGAAAAGTGGTGATGGTTGGTCATTGGCTAATATTTCTAGCGCGGGCTCAAGTGAACGAAGATTCATTTGGGCCGAGCGAAGAGATATGAGATTTTGTCAAAATCTCATATACTAACTTTATATGCCTGAACTAGCATTCAATAAAAGGGTCCATTTCGACTACGAGATCCTCGAGAAGTTTGAGGCCGGCATCGAGCTCCAGGGCTTTGAGGTTAAAGCCATACGCGCCGGGCGTCTTAATCTTGGCGGAAGCTATGCGGTAATCCGCCCCTACTCCGCCAAGGCTACGAAGGGCACGGGAAATGAAGCCTGGCTGATAAACGCTGATCTGCCGCCTTATCAGGCGATGAATACCCCCGAAGGATATGATTCTAAGCGCAATCGCAGGCTTCTTTTGAAGAAAGACGAAATCCGCGAGATCATAGGCCGGATAAAGGAATCTAAGTTGACAATCGTACCAATTAGTGCCTATACTAAGGGCGCCCTTATCAAGCTCTCCATCGGGCTCGCCCGGCCGAAGAAAAAGGCCGACAAGCGCGAATCGATAAAAAAACGTGAAACCGAGAGAGAGATGAGGCGTTTTATAAAGTAGCGGTGCTCTCCGTCCGCGTTAGTCTGCGTACGGTCTGCATCAGTCCGCGATTGTTACGAAGTAACAATAATGGGGATGCAAGTTTCGACGAATGATCTTTTCTAAGATATGCAGGCCGAGCCGGATAACTCGCAAAACTTTCCAAAACGATAACTGCTAAAAACAGTTTCACTTTCGCTCCTCGCGCTTTAGCTTACGCTTAAGCCTTTGAGCCATCGACCCGCGATGCCTAATGGCGACCAGTCGGTGTAATAAATTAGGCTCGCTTGATGAGGAGTCGCTTCGTCCAACATCAGGCTAACTCGAAACGAAGCAAAGCATTTCCGTAAGGAAAACTAAGCCTGTAGATTGTCTTAGGTCAGCCATTCGGACGTCGGTTCATTACCGGCCATCTCCACCTCGTAAAATAATAAAAACACCATGATTAATTTCATGGTGTTTTTATTATCACGAGGCTTCGCCGAGGGGATTACGAGGTAGGCTCGTGGTAAAATTACAAAGTAATTTTATTTTACGAGCCACTAAACCTTGAGAACAAAACTCGCAAAAGCGAGTTTTGTTCGTTTCCATTAGCTATACCCGAGTTTGCCAAAATTCTTGACGCGATAACTATTTTAAGTTATACCTCAATTAGGTTTGCGGATCGCAAGCCAGAAGGAATCTCTGTGCCAAGACAACAGCGAAGACGGAAGGCCTGGACTACGAAAGAAATTCTCGAGATGTGGCCTCAAGCCGCAGGAGAACTCCGAGGATTCCAACATGCCCTTGAGGGGAACTCAGGGCTGACTGCCGCTCAGCTGGGGATGGCTCTCCAGCTTGCAGACGCAGAATTCCAGAGGATGAAAGCGGGCGCTCGTTAAAAAGCTGTCCGCTATCAGCTCATGCACCTTTCCCTATCAACCCATACATACAGGCAACATGGCCCGCCTGAACAAAGTGGCCTCCTTTTTCTTTATAAGATACCCGCTAAATATTGTATAAATTTTAAAATAAGTTTCCCGAGCGGCCCTAGTTGACTAGTACAACCAAACTCACCCCTTGGCCGTGTGGGCCTCGTCCATGGTCATATAGTTGTCGACACGGGTATCGGCGAAAAAGACTATCGCCCACCGCGCGACGTCGCGATTATAGAGATCGTTCGAGCTTTGGACGACATCGTGCCAGGCGGGCGTAAAATCAGTCGACGTTATATCGGAAAAGCCAAGCGCTGGCATAAACAGTATGGTACCGTCGACACGATCAACTTCTTTGAGCGTCGCATCGTTTCTGCCGATCCTAAGTCCCGGCGCGCTCTCAGCTAAAGCCAGAGTGCACTGTCCACGGTCATAATGGGCCCGGGCCAAAAAATTACCTTTGCCCGCGATGTCGTATTTTAAAAACCTCAGATAGAAAAACGGGTGCGTGTCTTTGCGGAAAAATTTGCCGTATATCCCCGGATATTTATTATCAAACTCTTTCATCGTTTCACCAAGCGCGTTCTCGGCTAGGGCATATATCTTCCGTGCGGAGTCGAAAAACTTTTTGACCGCCGGGATGCTGTCGCTTTCGGGAATCTTTACCAGCAGATCCTCGGCGTAAAGGTTGTAATGGAAATACTCTTTGTTGTCACCGTCGCCCACGGCTTTGCTTTTGCGGACATAACCGATATTACTGCCATGGTTCTTTGGGTCGAGCTTAAAATAGAATTTGTCTTTAGTCTCTTGCGGAATCTTCAAAAACTCCATAAAGTCGGCCGCCGCACCGTCCAAATCGGCTTTTGACATGCCGAATGGCAGAACAGCATAGTTCTTTTGTTTAACCTCGTTGAGTATCTGGTCGAATGACAAGTTTTTCATCGCTATTAATGATAGCAAATCCCCCGGCTCCATAAAATACGCGGCAAGAATGCTAGAATTGAGCCATGAAACACCAAATCCGCCACCTCAAGAGACGCGACAGGAAGCTCGCGAAGGTTATCGAGAAGATCAACCTGGAGCCACTTATGAAAACCAACAACCATTTCCGACACTTAGTCGAGTCTATTATCAGTCAACAACTCTCGGTGAAAGCCGCGGACACTATAACCACCCGATTTATAAAATTGTTCGCCAAGAAAAAAATAGCGAAATTCCCAACGCCCAAAGACATATTGAAAACCAGGAAAAACGTTTTGAGATCCGCCGGCATTTCGGGGCAAAAAGCATCTTATATCAGAAATATCGCCCGGGCCAAAATTGATTTCAAGAAAATAAAACAGATGGGTGATGAGGAAGTGATAGTCGAACTCACAAAGATAAAGGGCATTGGAAGATGGACGGCCGAAATGTTCTTGATGTTCTCGCTCCAACGCGATGATGTCTTTTCTTGCGGCGACCTCGGCCTCTTGAACGGCATGAAGAAAGTTTACGGCCTGCGAAAACATCCGAGCCGAAGACAAGTCGAAAAAATTACCGCGAAGTGGAAGCCATATCGCACGCTCGCCGCCAGATATCTGTGGGCAAGTTTGGATAACAATGGGTAGGCCTGGCCGATTAGAGGCTGCGAAATGGTATAATTAGACTCAAATAAAGGTCGTAAATTCACTTTCTCGAATTTCCGAAGGAATTTCGGAAAGATAAAACAACATGGAAGACAAAAAACACGTATACACCATAATTGGCCTGCTAGTTGTAGTGATCGTGCTCTTGGTAATGATCCTTAATAAGATTAATACCCCGGCCGCGGATTTGGTAAGCGACGCCGGCGCCAACGTCATGACCTGCAAAGAGAACATTGACGGCTGGAATAAGAAATACAGTTCTAAGGGCCCTGCACTTACCGATTCACAGAGGAACGAACTAAGCGCGATCCTTGCGGATTGCACCAGTAAGATTGGAGAAAGTTATTAAAGTCGCATATTCGCTTAGCGATAGCAAAACCCTCCATAATGGAGGGTTTTGCTGGTTTTATGCGATCAACAGACTATCCACCGAGCTGATACCTACGTCATTAATAAGCGTTATAATTAATAAGATGACCAACACAACAGTGATCAAAAATTTTAGAGAGACCATCAGGCTGGCTCTGGCGGCGATAATACTAATCTCGGTGCTCGCAATCCTATTGAGCCACACCCACATCGACCACACCGATGCAGTTGAAACCGATGTCAGTGCTATTGTACCAATCGGCATACTGATAGTCTTTGCGATCGGTCTCATGACGCTCGTAAAGCCGCAGCGAGAAACACAAAGCGACGCTCACTGGGATAGCCGCTCAAATCCATAAGTCGTTATTCGGAGAGGGCGTTCCCGGAAGTCGCAGAGGTGGCCTACAATCAATAATAGCGAGCGAGTACAGGGGGGGGGCTTGACAGAAATGCCCGCTCTTGGTTATACTTTCCACATCCGTCGTTCTCCATGATCGGTTCACAACCGCTCAGAGACTCGGAAAGGAGGTTTTGCACTGTACCACACCAAGCCGCCGGCTGGGCACAAGCGCCACAGCAAGCCCATGAAGATCCAGACCAACGTCGGCACCGCCGGCCCCTCGTCGAACTTCTAGGGCAAGTCCCAAGGGCTCCCTAGAACCACTTCGACAACACCAACACGAAGGAGGACTGATACAAAACCCACAGCACCTTAGGTACGCTTGAAACCACCATCGACCATACAAGCGTTACCACCCCCAGGCGTCAACCGACTAACCTGGGGTTCTGCTTTTCTAATAGAAGGGCAAAACGGGCGAATCTTGACCCCCATATCTCAAATGAGTTACGAAGTGCAGACATCTACGGTCTGTATATTCAAATATTAATATCAAAGTTCAAATGTCAAAACAAATCTAAATGATTTAATGCCCAATTATCCATTGGTATTTTAGTCATTGATTTGAAATTGATATTTGGATATTGGACATTGTGATTTCGGCGAGGGGTTGATATATTCCCATTATTGCTATAAGATTCCCGTTATCTCTATTCAGGAATACAAAATCAATAAGGAGATAGCCGCGAAAGAACTGCGGGTAATCGATGAGGCTGGCGGG
>MHIY01000020.1:0-4336 GCA_001817755.1 Candidatus Colwellbacteria bacterium RIFCSPLOWO2_01_FULL_48_10 | reverse complement strand
CGGAACAGAAGCAGATCCAAATAAGCGCGCGCGAAGCCGAAAACGATCTGGTGATGAAAATGGGACGGGCTCACAAATTCATCGAAAGCGGGCATCGGGTGGAAGTTGCGATGCGCCTGCGCGGACGCGAGAAGTACATGAAGGATTGGTCGCGGATGAAGATGGAGGAATTTATGAAGATGTTGAAATTCCCGCACAAGCTCATCCAAAACATACTTTTCGACGGCAAATCGCTCACTATTAAGATAGACCCGATACAATCTGCGCCAAAGCCAACGGAATCACAGCAATAATCAAAATGAGAAAAAGCATAACCAAAAGAATAAGGATAACTAGGACCGGCAAGATAATGAAACGTAAAATGGCTCAAGGGCACTTCCGCGCCGGAAAAACCGGTAAAGCCATTAGGAACAAACGCGGACCCAGACAGGTTCATAAATCCGACAGCAAGAGCCTAAAGAGCTACATGACCCGCATGGGCGGAGCGCAGCGATAATCCTTCGACAAACTCAGGACAAGTTGTTAACTTATAACTATTAACCAAAATGACAAGAGTAAAAAGAGGCGTACGCGCCCATCAGAGGAGAGAAAAAGTATTAAAGGCGACCAAAGGGTTCCGCTGGAGAAGAAAGACCAATGAGCGCACTGCCCGCGAGGCTAACCTCCACGCGATGGTCCACGCCTACCGCGGCCGCAAGCAAAGAAAGAGAGACTTCCGAACCCTCTGGCAGACAAGGCTGAACGCCGCCGTAAGAGCCGAGGGCACAAACTACAGTAAGTTCATTGCCGCCATTAAAAAGAACGGCATACTCTTGAACAGAAAAATGCTCTCAGAACTGGCTGCCGACCACCCAAAAGCCTTTAGTGCGATATTGAAGGAGGTTGCTTCGCGCTAGGCGCGTGCCTGGGCCGTTCGGCCGATTCTATCGCCACGTTTGCTTTCCTGAGCAACTCAACGCTGTCTTTATATTTTGTGAGAAGCTTAACCGCCTCTTTGTAGCTAAACCAGCCAAAACCGTCATGTTCGTGGGATACCCGAATGTGGCGGTTTCGCGTTTCGGCCAAATAAAAAATGACTGTTTTGAATATCTTTACTTTGCCTTTAAAAAAAACATATTGATCATGAAAACGAAAGTGGTTATTGATCTTCAATTCACTGCGGCGAAGACCGGCTTCTTCGGTCGTCTCCCTTATGGCCGTCTGCATAGTCTTCTCCTCGCCCTCGATATGTCCCTTCGGAAAATTCCAATATCCCCCGCCGTGGTAAAGCAATAAAAATTTAACGCCTTGTGCGGTGCGGCGGTACACAATTATCCCCGCCGATATCTCGCGGCGCTCGTTAACGTCAGCTTTCGGGGTAGTCGGGTGATGTATCGTTGTCATTGGGTATTGAATCAGTATATAGCATTATCAATAAATTCTAAATCCAAATGACCAAGCTCAAATGTCAAAAAATGATTTAATTTGTTGGGCATTGGGCCTGTTTGTCCCGACCCGCAAGGTCGGGATCCCGGATAGCCAGATCGAGAGACATCGGACATTTTGAGGATGGGATATTGTTCAGAGTTTGGTGCTTAATGCTTAGGATTTTTTCAAGAATCTGAACATCTTCTCGAATGGCCAGGCGTTGATAATGTCTCTCTTCGTTGCCCATCCTCTCCGCGCCTGGGAAATGCCGTATTCGATAAACGAAAGATGGTCCATGTGATGCGCGTCGGAATCAATGGACATCTTCACTCCCAAGTCAACACATTTGCGGATGTTCTGATCACTCAGGTCCGAACGCTCGGGAAACGCATTTATCTCCAAAACTGTCGCTGTCGCCTTGGCGTGCCGGATTATCTCGTCTATATCTACTTGATAACCCTCGCGCTTTCCTATCAATCGGCCCGTCGGGTGAAAAAATATGTCCGCGTGCGGGTTCGCCATCGCCCGCTTAACTCTTTTAGTCTGCTCCTCGCGCGATAGATTGAAATTTGAATGAACTGACACTCCCACCACATCAAGCTCGGCTAAAAGGCTGTCGGGCAGATCCAGTCGGCCGTCTTTTAAAATGTCGCATTCTGTTCCTTTCAGCACCCGGAAATCGTGGCCGGCCTGGCTGAGATGAACGTTCATTGCATCGATCTCTCTCATCTGCTCCCTAAGGCGCTTCTCATCAAGACCATTCGCCACGCCCAAGCTTTTGGTGTGATCGGTAATGGCGATATATTTGCGGCCTAGTTTCATTGCGGCCTCGGCCATCTGGAGAATAGAATGCGCTCCGTCGGTCCAATTCGTCTGCACCTGGAGATCGCCTAACACATCGCCATATTGCAATATCTCGGGCAACTTACCCTTACGGGCCAACTCGATCTCTCCAGTATTCTCGCGCAGTTCGGGCGGGATATAGCTTAGTTTCAGCGTGTTATATATGTCCTCCTCGGTTTTACCGGCTACCAACTTACTGCCCTTATATAAACCATACTCGTTCAGCTTCAAGCCAAAACCGATCGCTATTTCACGCAAAGCCACATTGTGATCTTTGGATCCAGTAAAATAATTAAGCGCCGCGCCGTAAGACTCATCGGGCACGACGCGCAAATCCACATCCATCCCGGTTTTAAGCTTCACCGAAGACTTTGTCTCGCCGCTTGCGAGGATTTGCGCCACCTCGGGCATGGAGGTAAAACAATCTGTGACGCGCTTGGACTCATTTGAGATCACAAGTAGGTCGATATCGCCGATGGTCTCGCGCCGCCTTCGATACGAACCAGCAGCAACAACTGTCTTGACCCCCTTAACTTTCAAAAGCCGTGCGCGAATCTCTTCGACCAGCGGCACGGCGTAGGCAACAGGCATTCTGTTTCCGGCGCTCGACACGAACTCAAGCCCTTTTTTAAATTTTATCTCGGATTTTTCGCCAAAACCTTCCAGGTCCCTTATCTTGCCGGCGGCAATGGCCTTATCAAGGTCCTTCAAATTCTTTATGCCGAGCTTGTCATAAAGGGCCTTTATTTTGCGCGGCCCCAGGCCTTCGATCCGGCGCAATTCGGAAAGCTCAACTGGCGTTTTTGCTTTGAGCTCGGCGTAGTATTTTATCTTGCCTGTTTCTATGAATTCCTCGATTTTCTCGGCAATCGACTCGCCGACGCCGGGTATTTTTTTTAAGGCATCTATGCCGCCCGAGCTATAGGCAGCCTCAGCGCTGTCCGACAGGCTCTCGATCGCCTCGGCCGCTTTTTCATAGGCGCGCGGCTTGAAAGGTTCGCTTTCCATGCCGAGATATTCGCTTATCTCGCGCAGGATTTTCGCAATATCTGCGTTGCTAATCATGGTTTAATTAGCGCCGTACAAAGTCACTTCGCCGTTTTCAACCCCCACGGAAACTTTTATACCCCGTGCGGCCCGGCCCGACAGTATAAGCTTTGAAAGCGGGTCCTTGATTTTGTCAGAAATGACCTGCCGGAGTGGCCTAGCGCCAAAAACAGGATCATAGCCCAATTCGGCTATCTTCGCCGTCGCCTCCGGAGTAAACGCAATATAGATGCCCTGATCTTCCTGTAGAGACCTCGCAAGCGAATTAAGCTGTATCTCGGTTATTTTTTGGATATCCTCCGGCCGCAGATTGCGGAAAACGACGATGGACGAAAAACGATTCAACAGCTCAGGCCGGAAAAACGTTACCAACTTTTTCTTGAGGTCGGATGCGATTTCTTCCATCGGGCGGGCAACCTCTATCTGCTCCTTGATAAAGGCAGAGTGGGCGTTCGAAGTAGCGATGATGATGGTATTCTCGAAGCTCACCACCCGGCCGAGGTTATCGGTCAGCCGGCCGTCATCAAAAACCTGGAGAAATAGGTTAAGGATGTCCGGATGGGCTTTTTCGAACTCGTCCAGAAGGATGAGACTATAGGGCTTCTCGAGGACTCTGTCGGTTAATATCCCAGGCATGGTACCGTCGGGCGAGCCAATGAACTGGAAAAAGCTTTGCTTGTCCTGGTACTCGGACATGTCAAAACGAACCATGGCATCTTCGGACCCAAACTGCATCTTAGCCAAAATCTTCGAAAGTTCGGTCTTGCCGACACCGGTTGGACCAACAAAAAGGAACGAACCTATCGGCCCGCCTTTGCGCGCCAATCCGCTGCGATATTGGCGAAGAGCTTGCGCAACAGACTTCACCGCCGCCTCCTGGTCCACTAATTTCTCGTGTATCAACTCTTCGAGATTGAGAAGCTTATCGGCTTCGGAACCCTTAGCCTCCCGAATCGGTATGTTGACGCGTGTTTGGGCGATGTCGATTATATCGTCTCCGTCCAAGACCTTTTCACCGCGCCGGGAAGCGGAGGCTAAC
>MHIY01000019.1:2881-7623 GCA_001817755.1 Candidatus Colwellbacteria bacterium RIFCSPLOWO2_01_FULL_48_10 | reverse complement strand
TTCCCCGAATGTTCCGGAGCAAGAAAACTCGACGGCAGCGAAATGGCAAAACCCAAAGAGACAGGCGAGATATGTCCCGACTGCGGAGAAAAGAGCGACTCGCCCTCCAAAACTTCAGTGAAGGAGGGAGGCAAGCTTATTGAACGCGAAGGGCGCTTCGGCAAGTTCATCTCCTGCAACCGCTATCCCAAGTGCAAATTCATCAAGAAAAGCGAAGAGGAAGAAGCAAAAAAGCGAACCGGGGTCAAGTGTCCCAAGTGCGCCGATGGCTTCATGTCCGAACGCCGTGGACGCTTCGGCATCTTCTACAGCTGTTCCAACTACCCCAAGTGCAAATACGCCATCAAAGCCAAGCCCACCGGTGAAACATGCAAACTCTGCGGCAGGTTAATGATGCAAGGCACCAAGACTATTCCCGACCGTTGTAGTGATAAGGCGTGCCCAAATCATCGACCGGATAAGCTGAATAAATCATAATGCCGCAGTCCCGCACCGTGCCCCGCTCTGGTGCGGGGGAAGGCACAAAAACTATTCCTGAATATTGTTTTAAGAAAAGATGCCCAAATCACAGACTAGATAAACTTAGAAGCAGAATCAAATATCCCCATCTTTGGAAGATGAGGAAAAGGGGGTGGAGGGATGCCTATCGCACAGGCACCATACGAACTCGGATCCTGTGGTCGAGTTCTGGGTCATACTCGCTTAGACCTAGATGCAGGGCTTGCTTCGCGTCTTTCTCGGTTCGGTACACCAACGCGTCGTATCGCCCAAGGGGCAACACTTCGATTTTTTCTCCTACTGAAGTGATCTCTGTCACATAAACAGTAAGATATCCGTAATCCGCACCATACATGAAGTGGCGGCTACGCCGTTCATGGCGTGGAGCTGGCTGAAGTTTGACCTCCACGGCCAGCCATCCTTTTGCGAGGAGCTGTTCCTTGGTACGCTTTGTACCAATGCCCGCGCGCAATGCCCGCCATGCCTGCACTTCCGACACGAAAGCTGTCGCATCGGGATCATCTAGGTACTGATTACGCAACTTACCGCTGCGTTCATCGCGCTTCGCGATCACCCAAGCGTTCACTGGTCCAGTGTATGTGGTTCTGCGTGCCAAGGTACATCCCCTCCGGGGGAGCTGGCAATATTATAGCACTAATGAATCAACCAGCTATTCCCCGCCTCCCAATTTCTGAAGTAGCACCCTTAGAGTTCTTGTGGATAGAACGTAATCGTAATTTGATCAGTTCACCATTTTTCTTAAGATCTACTTTCGAGATTAGCAAGGACGGTCCTTGTTAATAATCCCGCCAGCTTAGGATTTAGAGCTTAGCTATTCCCTTCGTGGAATAGCTTCTGAAGTATTCCCCTCAGTTCCTCCTTCGAATAAAAATTTATGGTGATTCGCCCGGCATCGCCTTCATCCTTAAGGTCAACTTTGGTACCAAGAAATTCTTCCAAACGCTCGCGCAAAGCCGAAGTCTCCGGGTCGGTATAGGCGACTTGGGGCTCCATCTCCGATTTTTTCCTCGATATCCTCGTTCTTATCTCACGCACGCTTAGCTTGTTGCCGATTATCTCGTTGAAAAGCTTGTTCTGCTCTCCGATGTCCGAGAGCGATAAAAGAAGCCGTGCCTGGCTTTCCGAAAGTTGCCCCGAAGAAACAGCAGTCTGTATCTCGAGAGGAAGATGCAAGAGCCTCACGGCGTTTGCGACCGCTTCCCTACTCTTACCAAGCCGGGCCGCTATCTCCCGCTGGGTGAGCTTAAACTCGTCCTGCAGGCGGGCAAACGCCTTCGCGGTTTCGATAGGGTTAAGGTCCTGCCTCTGGATGTTCTCGATTATCGCCACTTCCAATTTCTCGCGGTCAGTCGATGCTCGGCGCACCACAACTGGCACAGTTCGCAATCCAGCCAGCTTCGAAGCCATAAGACGACGCTCTCCGGCGATAAGCTCGTACTCAACCATGCTCCCGCTCTCAGATTCCGTCTCAACCTTTGTAACTACGATCGGCTGAATAACTCCAAACTCGCGGATAGAACTCGCCAGCTCGCGCAACGAAACTTCATCGAACTCCCGCCTCGGCTGATGAGGATTGGGGCGTATCTTATCCACTTCGATCTGGAAAACCGCTTCATCTCTCTGATTTTTCGCAGACACCTCAAAATCATTACGAACCGGCCTCGGCACAGAACGCGCAGATTGGGGCACAGTGATGGGCTGATAGGTCGGGATAGAGTCTGGCTGAACCAACGAAGAATGAACCGGTTTAACAGTCCCGTCTTGATGAATCACGCCTAGACTTGGCGAAGCTGGCTGAATAGCGCTTTTAGGCTCATGGTGAAGCGTAAAGGGAGCCGCTGGAACATGAGGCTCCCGATGCGGCGGAGCGCTCTGATAATGGACCTCTCGTGGAGAACTTGAAGTAGCAGACGGATTAGGCAAAGAACCCGAACCTCCATCTAGTCCGCTTACGCTCGGCGAGCCAGGTTTCGGCGGTATCAACGATTCAAGTCCTTTTCCAAGCATAATGATATTTTATACTAAATTGTTAAAATCGCCGAAGTCTTCCGGCGCTTTATACCTGTCCTCAAATGCAATGACTTCTCTCGCCAAGCGCTCATAGGCCAACGCGCCCGCGCTTCCTGGCTCGTGGCCAAGTATGGTTTTCCCAAAACTCGGCGCCTCGGCCAAAGACACCGCCCGCGGAATTTCTACGTCAAAAACATGCGCCGGGAAATGCTTGCGCAAATTCCCACTGATCTCCCGCGAAAGCCGTTCACGCTTGTCGTGCATGGTAATGACCGCACCCGCGATCTTCAAATCGTGCTTCAGATTACCCCGAATCATTTCGATGGTATCCAAAAGCTGGGTTAAACCCTCCAAGCTGTAATACTCGGCCTGCACCGGCACCAAAACCTCATCGGACGCAACCAGACCGTTTATAGTAAGCAAACTCAAAGACGGCGGAGAATCAATAACAATATAATCATAGTGATGGCGAATCTTGTTTATAAACCGCCGGAGAAGATATTCCCGATCTGGATGCGCAACTAGCTCGACGAGCAAGCCCGCCAGGTTCGGATGCGAAGGAATAAAGTGATAATTCCAGAAGTCCGATTGTCGGACTAGCTCTCCGTCCACTTCGGCGCTACCGGTAACGGCATGATAGATGTTCTTCGATTCGTCGTTAAAGCGGTGGCCGAGCGCCGAACTCGCGTTCGCCTGTGGGTCAAAGTCGATAAGGAGCACGCGCCGACCGAGACGCGCGAGGTACGCCCCCAGATTCACCGCGGTCGTCGTCTTCCCCACTCCGCCCTTGCTGTTCGCTATGCATATAACTCGAGCCATTTTGTATTGATAATTATGGCGTTTTAAGCATGTATTTGCAAAAGAAAAACCAGTAATCACGCCAATTTCTCAAGCCACTTTTTATATCATAATTTCACAACGGCCGTTGTGAAATTATGATATAATGGGAAGATGATAAATAGAAATAGTGAAGTCAGTGCAGTCGTCGCTTCGACAGTGAAAGATATTTCCAGATACATAGTGATTGGCGCGGCGGCGGGGTTAGTTTTGACCAGCCCCTTTGCGGGCCAAGCGCTCATCGGAGCACTTGGAGATTATTTTATCGAAAAACATCGCCTTAAAATAAAGGAGATTAATTCTCGAACGCTCTCTCAATCGGTTTATTATCTGAACAAAAGGAAGCTGATCAATATCCAAAACGTCGGCGGTAAAAAGATCATCACTCTTACCCAAAAAGGCAAAAAAAGAAAATTAGCCTATGACTTGGAGAATATGAAAATTAATAAGCAGACGAAATGGGATGGGAAATGGCGCATTCTAATGTTCGATATCCCCGAAAAGATAAGAGTTGCCCGCGATTCCTTTAGAACAAAACTGCGTCAGCTCGGCTTCGTCCGGTTTCAGCAAAGCGTTTGGATTTGCCCATATCCCTGTGAAAACGAGATAGACTTCATCGGCGAACTTTTTAGGATTCGCAGCCACCTAAATCTGATTACCGCGAATATTGAGAATGACCAACTTATTCGTAGAAAATTTGACCTCTGAGTATATCATAATTCCAAAGCGGCCGCTTTGGAATTATGATATGTTGACTTACGTGAGGCAGTTGGAATTAACTTTACTTTTTTTGGTTTAAACCATAAATTGTATGGAACGCTCGGGTGGCGGAATGGCAGACGCAATGGACTCAAAATCCATCGATCGCAAGGTCATGAGGGTTCGACTCCCTCCCCGAGCACTACCACCAAAAACAACCCCATCTATTAGAGTTGTTGTTTTGAGGAAGTCGAAAGCCGGAGTATGCTTTTATAGCAATAAAATTTTAGCCGGGCTTGCGACCGAGCCAATGCGACGGCATTGGCGAGAGCTGTAGCAACCTCCATGCCGACCGATAGGCAAGTCCTCCCCAGACGCCGTACATAACCAAAACTCAATGCTATCCCTAGCAATCATATTCTCACTTGTCGTCATGATTTCTTTCGGAATCTCTAACGCGCTCTCGAAGGAGATAGCGGAGAAATTCGGCGTAATTGCGGGCATCGTCTTTCTAAACATATTCGTCGTTCCTCTCCTCGCTCTTGGTATGTTTGTCCTCCGCGCCCCCTTCTTCTTCGACCTTCAGTATCTTGGCATAGGCATCCTCATAGCATTCGCCGGATATCTGGGGTTCGTTTGTTTTATGCTCGCCTTGAAAAATGGAAGGGTTGGCGTAG
>MHIY01000019.1:1548-2851 GCA_001817755.1 Candidatus Colwellbacteria bacterium RIFCSPLOWO2_01_FULL_48_10 | reverse complement strand
TCGCATCCATCTTCGGTTCCATTTTCCTGGGCGACGAGCTTGATACGCTCAAAATTGCCACAGTATCGACCGTATTCATCGGGGTTGTACTCGCCTCGGTCAATTTCAGGGATCTCCGCAACTCGGACCTATTCTCATTGAAAAGCGGTATCCCTTATGCCCTGCTCACCGCGCTGATCTGGGGCATTGCTCTTCCCCTCATGAAGTTCCCCTCAGAACACCTGGGCTCGCTCTTCTACGGACTGGTGATTGAGGTAGTCGTATTAGGAAGCGCGCTCTTGCAGAGTCTCGGTAGTCATGGATTATGGGGCCTGCGAGAACTTTACAAGAAGCCGGGCCGGCGGACCATGTTTATCGTTGTTGCCGCAACAGTTTTCACCGCCCTCGGAACCGTGTTTACAAACCTCGCCTACCAAACCGGCGAGATAAGTATCGTCTCAGCGATACGAAGCTCAAGCTCAATTGTCTCGCTTCTAGTTGGCGCGATCATCTATCGCGAGGTCCTTTCGAAACAGCAGTATCTCGGAGCGCTCATCGTTTCAGCCGGCATTCTTTTGCCTGTCATCCTTCTTTGATTGCTCGGGCTCGGCCAACGGGGTGGAATTTGCATTTTAGGGATGGCGTGTATGATTACAAACAATGGTCAACGAACCAAACAGCCCCGAAGCGGCCATGAGCCCTGAACAGCAGGAGGCTTTTGAGGTACGCTCAAGAACCGCGCTTCTCTGTCCACGAAACGACCACGAATCCAATGTTATCTTAAAACTTGCCGAAAAGGCCGGGATTTCGATCATTCAGTCTAGCCAAGAACATGGAGCACGCCTCGATCAAGAACCCAACCTCGAACAACAATTACTCGAACTTAAAAAACCAGACCTATGGATCGTAGAAATTCCGGGGCCAGATCAGGAGAAAGTATTGGCCGGCAAGGGCCTGAACGTGAAAGTGATCGATCATCATGTCTATGGTGAACTTGACCGCCTTGAGGACCCCATCACCGCGGAAGCGAAGCCGAGCTCGCTCGAACAATTCCTGGGCCTGGCGAAGATCAAAGACGAAGAACTGAGTGCCTGGGGTTTCGACCCAAAGGTGATTCGCGGCGTAGGCATCATGGATGCGCGGTACGCCCAAGGCTTGCGGGAAGCCGGCTATACCAAAGAAGATATTAGAAACGTGATGGACTTCAAACACCAGCTGAGCATAGAGCATAATCCAGAATATAAAAAACTGCTTGCATTGGCAGAACAGGACTGGAACGCTGGCCGTTCTGAAAACGGTTTTTGGATCATAGAATCGCCGCATG
>MHIY01000019.1:0-1503 GCA_001817755.1 Candidatus Colwellbacteria bacterium RIFCSPLOWO2_01_FULL_48_10 | reverse complement strand
GACCGACGGCGGCAAGAAGATCAGCGTCCAAAACGTGAATCCCGAAGTTGTGACAAAACTTATGAAAAACGTCCCTGGCCACACCTATGCCTTTGCCTCAGGAACCGCTTTCGGCATCAGAAATGAAGACGGAAAATATACTGTTCGAGATATATTAAAAGCTCTTAAGGAATAAGAGCTGGGGGCGGCAAAACCTTCTATTCCTCCCAGATATTCCCGGAAAGGCCGCGGACCAGAATACTTTGCCAATCCTCGCATGCGATCTTCGTCGGCGCTATATCTGCAGGCGGATTGGCGCCGCCGTTCTGTATCGAATTCGTGGCAGGGTCGTAGTACCAGTTCGGGACCTCGGTGAGACGCCCCGGGGCTCTCAGCTCCTTCTCACTGCGCTCAAGCTCTTTGCCAGCCCTCATGGCCTCTTCCATTCTGATCAGTGCCGCAAGCCCATCTATCTCAGGCTGTTTCGTCTGACGAGTGAGGATATTCACGTGGCCGGACGTCTTTCGTTGGACCACGACATCAAACCGACCGCCCATCTGGGACCGGAGGTAGCCGGGCATGCTCACATTATCGGACCGTATGATGACCCCCTTCAAGGTGTTCCCGCGCTGTTTCACGGAAAAGGTCTCCACCTCCCCCGCCTTTCTCCGTTCCTCGAACTCCTGCGGCATCTCCTTGGTCCGGCGGGACTCTTCCTCATAATGCGCGGCGATGATGGGAATGATGAGCTTAAAGACCTTCACCGGGTCTTTGTCGTTGGAACGGTTCAGGTTCACCACCAAGCCCGAAAGTCCGAACGCGCGATCAAGCGGGTCGTTTGAAACGGTTCCCTTGCCATAGAAGTCGTCGCGCTCGGCGAAGGCCAGGAGCTTCGTGAGCGCCGGGTCGGAAGCGACACCCAGATGCTCGGCCACGAGCTTAGAAGCTGTTGTTTTTGTCTTCGCCGCGTGATGATCCAGACTTCCGCCACCGACATCAACCACGACCGTGCCCTTCGCCTCAAGGCTCTCCGGCGTTTCTCCCGCCGGCAGAACCGGCGAGACCTCGAACTCCGCATCCTGTATGCCAGGGAACTTCTCCCGCCCCAGTAGCTGGAGTATGAAAACCGCGATTATCGTGTCTGGCTGGGGCCGCGTTGGGAGAATGATTTTCCTGTATTCGTTCATATCTTTATAGAAGGTTATTTCTTTTTATGCATAATGTAAATCCTCCAGAAAGAAAAAGGCCCGCATTGCTGGTTGTAACACCTGCTTTGCGGGGGATTGTGGCATGCCTTGCCTCCGAGAATGGGTCTCGGAACCCGTGCTAGAGATCTCCTACGCGAGGACCTCGGCGAAGTCGCTGTGCGGCAGGACGCCGATCGCCTGGAGGGAGAACGTCGTTCCCCTCCCCTTGATCTCCTCGATGGCCGTGACCGTGACCGTCTCGCCGGGGATGAGGTGTCGCAGCTGTTCGCGCTTCGCCTCGATGTTCCTCCAGTGGACCTTCACGTCCTTGACCTCG
>MHIY01000018.1:10260-11614 GCA_001817755.1 Candidatus Colwellbacteria bacterium RIFCSPLOWO2_01_FULL_48_10 | reverse complement strand
ACGAATCATAGGTGTCGTCGATCAGCCAAGAATTCTTTATACCCGGCAACAATCTGGACTTGCCAGGCTCGCCACGGTAGGAACTTAACCCTTCGGAAATTTTGACGAGGTTCAACCCCCTTGTAAGGCCAACGGCAGATGCCGCGCCCGCAGCATAGGCATAAAACTTTCCGACAATCTCATCCATCCTCACCGGCACAAAACTACCCTGATATTCCAGCTTAAACGACACACCCAAAAGCTTGCTGTCCTCGACGCGGTTCTCCGGGTTCGCAAGCCTGATGGTTACGCCCTCTCCAAAACCAAAAGTGACCACAGTTCCCTTGGGTTTCAATTCCATCAGCTTTTTGTCATCGCCATTTATGACAATCGTCCCCTTATGGCTCACGCTCTGAACGAGATGGGCAATGTCTTTCAAAAGCGCATCTTGATTCTCGTATATGTCGGCTCTGAAGGGCAATTCGCCCAGGCCGATCAAAACGAGAATATCGGGCTTCGCAAACTTAAGTCGCGCACGGAGATCGGCCTGGCCCAAGAGCGGATACTCGAGGATAATTGTCCTCGGAAAGTGATTGCCGAAGATAAGCCGCAACGCCGAACCGACAACCACTGCCGCAAGAGACCGGCGAGCAGAAAACCCCAAAAGCGCGCGCTCCATATCAGTCTGAGTATTAGCCAACCCTCCCATCACCGAGAGGTTGTAACCGTTTGACTCGAAAACCGCTTCGAGCGCGCCTTTCGCAACGCTCTTGCCGACCGAGCCGCTAATGCCGATGATCGTCGGATTATATTTTTTGAGCGTGGCTTTAATTAATTTTTCGAGTATTCTCATGAGAGTGTTCGCTAATAATTCGAATTTACGCCAATAATGCTAATTGGTTAGTTGCGTTGTTCGACTTCTTTGTAGTTTTTGTGTTTATTCGCATTATTGAAAACTTATTAGCATTATTCGCGATTACTCTTTACGTTGTCAGGCGGGACGTTGTAATAATTCAGCATAAACTGCGCGAGTTCCCTGAAAGCTGGAACAATAGTGAGGCCGGCAAGCTGGGATCCTTTTGGTCTATCAAGTTTTACCAAAACGGTGAATTGGGGATCGTAGGCCGGCACAAAACCAACATAAGTGTGTATAAACTCATCACCGTATCCGCCATGCTTAAAATCCGGCACCTGCGCCGTGCCGGTTTTGCCGGCGACCGTGTAGCCGCTTATCCTCGCCACCTCCGCCTTATCAACGGCGGAAACCATCATGCCCGCAACCTTGCGGGCGGTGTCTGCGGAAATAACTCTCCCCGCTTGCTTAGGCGCGAGCTCTGAATTGATGTATGGCGTCATCATCATGCCGCCGTTGCCG
>MHIY01000018.1:9267-10232 GCA_001817755.1 Candidatus Colwellbacteria bacterium RIFCSPLOWO2_01_FULL_48_10 | reverse complement strand
GGAAATGGCCGAGATTAGCTGTATTGGCGTCATCGATATGCCTTGGCCGAAGCTCGCGGTAGCAAAGTTAACATCACGCGCATTCTTGCCTAGCGTCGCTAGACTGCCTCTCACTTCGCCCGGCAGATCAATGCCGGTCCTTTCGCCAAAACCAAATGCGCCGAGATATTCGCGGAACGTTTCATGGCCCATGGTCTTTTCGGCAAAGGCTGCACCGGTGTTCACGGATTTTTCGATGACATTTGTCATAGTCATGCGGCCATGAGCCTTCAAATCCCAGTTCCTGATGGTCTTACCGTTCAAGATAAGAGATCCAGTATCGTTGAAAACGGTGTCGGGAGTGATCTTCCCCGAATCAATACCGGCAGCCATAGTGATAACCTTCATAACCGAACCTGGTTCATAGACCGACTGGAGAACTGGGTTCAAAAAATTCTTGATGTTGTACGTGCCGTAATCGTTCGGGTCGAACGACGGGTAACTAACCATCGCCAATATCGCGCCAGTCTTGGGATTCTGGATCAGAATGGTGCCGCCCTCGGCCTGATAATCCTTGGCTATCCTCGCCATCACGTCCTCGGCCTGGGATTGTATGTTACGGTCGATGGTGAGCGCGAGGTCCGCGCCGGGGCGCGACGGAATAAGTTTATCGCCTTCGATGCGGCCGGGCGCTCCTTTAAGCGATTCGTTGTAGTAAAGCTCAGCTCCATAAACACCGTCGGAGTTTGAGTCGTCCAGGGAAACGAAACCAAGCATATGTGCGGCAACCGACCCGAAGGGATAGAAGCGAAGAGATTCGTAATCAACCCCGACACCTGGAATAGCCGCGTTTTTGACCGATTCGACATCGGCCTTGGAAGCCTTCCTCAATATGGACTCATACGGGTCGTTGGACTTAGAAAAAATCTCGTTAAGCTTCGCTTCGGGAACGTCGACAATGCCCGCAAGCGTATTCACGGTTTCCT
>MHIY01000018.1:7930-9223 GCA_001817755.1 Candidatus Colwellbacteria bacterium RIFCSPLOWO2_01_FULL_48_10 | reverse complement strand
TCACGGTTGATGGCGACCGATATCCGGTTACCCGATTTGTCAGTGAAATATATTCCACCCCGTTCCGATTGCAACGCGCTGTCGAAAACCGAAGCAGCCTTTGCGCTGTAGTAATCGCCTTTTCTAATCTGCAGGTTATAGACGTTAAAAACCAGCGCCGAGTAGAGAAAGGCGAAACCGAAGATCAGAGTTGTGATGCGAAAACCCATTTTGGATTTTTATCTTGCACCAAGCCGCGCTCTTTGGCCAGACGGTCGAGGTTTTTTTGATCGGTGATGGCATAAAAATCATTCTTCAATTCCGCGTTTTCGACCCGCAGCTCGCCCGCTCGCGCCGAAAGAACTCCCGCATCATGCTGCAAATTCACCATCTGGGCATATGTCGCCACCTCCGCGCCAAGCAAAACCAGGACCAAAAAGCCGAGCGGGGCAATCAGCCTTACAGCACTTTTCTTATATTTGTTCGGTTGTATGACAGTCATTGGTTAATTTTCAATTTTGATATTTGCAATCCATTTTCAATGTTTTAAACATTTCTAAATTATTTCTATAGCTCTTAATTTTGATGAACGGCTTCTGGGGTTATGGACAATTTCTTCCTCGTTCGGGGCAATTGGCTTCTTGGCTATGAGCTTCGCCTTCCCGTCGTCCACCAATTTTTTAAATGCGTTCTTCACCATGCGATCTTCGAGCGAGTGAAAAGATATTATCCCCGCCCGGCCGCCGGACTTCACGATGTCCGGCAGGTCTTGCAATATCGATTCCAAACTCTCCAGCTCTCCATTCACGTATATCCTCAGGCTCTGAAACACTCTCGCTATGGTATCGCGCTCCCCTTTCTTGAAAAATCGCGGCACCGCCCGCTTCACGCACTCGGTCAAAGCGCCGACCGTCATTATCCTTTCCCGCTCGCGGCTCATCACGATTTGCTTCGCAACTCTCCGGGAGAATCTTTCTTCGCCATACTTCCAGAAAATATCCGCAAGCTCGTCTTCTTTAAGGCTGTGCAGAGCCTCGGCGGCTGAAACTCCAGAATCCTTCGAGTACCTCATATCAAGGGGTTCGGCGGCATTCTCGGGGCGATACGCGAATCCGCGGCCGGCGACCAACTGCTCGGAAGAAAATCCAAGATCAAGCAAGAGCTTGTCGGTCTTCTTCACGTCCGCCTTGCGCATCACTTCCAGCAAATCGCGGTAATTGGCATTCGCCCAGACGATATTCATGCGATCGGCTCCGACAGCCTTCAGTTTTTCGAGAATCCTTTGCCGGGTGGACTCAAGCATCTGGCTGTCCA